>JBAPOM010000073.1:0-9458 GCA_049279635.1 Candidatus Acidiferrales bacterium | reverse complement strand
TGTGGGCGGGGGGGGGGGGGGCGCGCTGATCTACATGGCGGTCGGAAGCTCGGTGGCCGCGTACACGCTGTTCTACTGGGTGCTGAAGCATCTGGACGCGTCGCGCGTGGCGGTCATCAACTACATTCAGCCGTTCCTCGTGATCATCCTGTCGATGCTCTTCCTCGGCGAACACCCGACGGGCCATCTGATTTCGGGCGGCGTGTTCGTGCTCGTCGGCGTGTACTTCGTCGAGAGAGTTTCGGCGGGCGGTGCGCGACTAAAGGAAACTGAAGGCCCGGAGGAGGCATGAACTTCCGGGCCCTCGAAAACTGCGAGGATCGAACAGCGTTAGCGACTGCCAGCGGCTACTGCGCTGCAGGCGCCGGCGCCGTCATCTCGCAATCGATCTGAATGGCCACTTCGTCGCCAACCATCCCCGGATCGGCGGCGACGCCAAAATCCTGGCGGTTGATCGTCAGGGAAGCGGCCGCGCCGCGGCGGAGTCCGCCCGTCCGGCTCATGGGGTCCTTGCGCGCGTCGCTGAGGGCGCCGACGTTGAGCACGGCTTCCTTGGTGACGCCGCGAATCGTGAGGTTGCCGGTGACCTTGTAACCGTCGGCGTTCTTCTCGACCTTCGTCGACTTGAACGTGATCGTGGGGTACATCGCGACGTCGAGGAAGTGCTCGCTCTTGAGGTCGTTATCGCGCATCGCGACGCGCGTATCAATCGAGGTCGCGTCGATCGTGACGTCGACGCTCGCATTCGCGAGGTCCTGATCGTCGAGCGTAACCGTGCCGGTGGTCTTCGTGAAATCACCCTGCACGTTCGAAATCCCCAGGTGGCGAACCGTGAACTGCGCGTTCGTGTGATTGGGATCGAGCGTCCAGGTCGTGGTCGCCGCAAACGCCGGGACCGCCAGAATTGCAGCCAGTCCAAAAGCCATTGCAAACTTCTTCATCTGGTGCCTCCTAGAAAAACGCTGAAATTTTCAGTCGCTCGCAACGACGCGTCGCCGCGCCAAGCGCTCTCTTCGCTTCGCAGCGGCGGACCGAAGCCCCGCGGGGCCCCCGGTCCGGGCGAGAGTATATACCAGGTTACGCCGCCGCCCGAATAGCAGATGAGATTCGAAGTGGGTCAGATTCCGAGAAGCCTGGTTCTTAGGGTCCGCTGACTGGAAAAATCCGATTTGTCAGGAGTTACCGGGATGCTTTGAAACTGAACATGTTTGACGAGCGTAAATCAGGTACGGCTACAGGTGAAATAGCCCAAATACCAACAAACCCATTCCGCCAAGCAGGCACGGTAAGAACAGATAGATTGGCCACGCCGACCAGCCGTGTTTGGCGCGAACCTTGAGATACTGCTTGGGCGCGTCTACTCCTTTCGCACTCAACGGTCCCCTGAGGACATCGAAGGACGTCCTATAGCCAGCTCTGACCATTTGGAGTTGAACGTGAATATAGAGCAGCGATGAGCTGCCAATCAAAAGCAAGCCAGCGACCACCGCTGGGTCATGTTTCACCATGTATGACAAGGCCTGAAGTTCGTTCTGCATGGATCCGTTTCCTGCGCCTCCAGCCAGTCTTAAAAGCATTCAAGTAATGCTACGGCCACTCACGCCTCCAACGCTTGCTCTCAACTAAATTACGTGCCGAAGGCATAACTGCCAATCCGTCAGATCGCCTGACAAGTGACCATTGGTGGCAAGAAATGGGGTTAGGGAGGCGAAAGAGAGATGCCTCGTGGAATCAAAGCCGCGACCTCAACAATGGATCGGTAAACCAGAGCTGTGCCGCGTTGACACGCCTCGGGACGCATGCTACGTTCCGCGACGGAATGACGGAGGCGACCACTTCGCGGCGCAAGCGCATTGCGGTGATCCCCGGCGACGGCGCGGGCAAGGACGTGATCCCCGAGGCCGTCAAGGTGCTGAAGGCGGCGGCCGCGCGCGGCGCGCGCGAGATTGAGCTGACGGAATTCGATTGGGGCGCCGATCGCTACCTGCGCGACGGCACCGCGCTGCCGGCAGGCGCCGTCGAGATGTTCCGCCGCGAGTATGATGCCATCTTCCTCGGCGCGCTCGGCGACCCGCGCGTTCCCGGCAACCAGCACGGCGCCGATATTCTGCTCGGCCTGCGATTCAAGCTCGATCTCTATGCAAATGTGCGCCCGTGCGTCCTTTTCGACCGTAGGCTCACTCCTCTCAAAGACCGCGCCGAAAAAGATATCCAGATCACGGTCTTCCGCGAGAACACCGAAGGCGCCTACGTCGGCATGGGCGGATTCTTCAAGAAGGGAACCGCGGACGAAATTGCGACGCAGGAAGACATCAACACACGCAAGGGCGTCGAGCGGATTCTGCGCTACGCCTTCGAATCCGCACGCCAGCGCGGGCTGAAGCGCGTCTGCATGAGCGACAAGGCCAACGCGCTCGCCTTCGGCCACGACCTGTGGCAGCGCGTCTTCGCCGAGATGCGCCGCGAATATCCCGAGATCGAATCGAGCCACATGTATATCGACAATCTGCTGATGCAGATGGTCCGCGATCCGGCGCAATTCGACGTGATCGTCACGTGCAATCTCTTTGGCGACATCGCAAGCGATCTCGGCGCGCAGCTTGCAGGCGGGATCGGGCTCGCGCCTTCGGGGAATATTCATCCGGGGCAGGTTTCGATGTTCGAGCCGGTGCACGGCTCAGCGCCGACGATCGCGGGCAAAAACATTGCGAATCCGATGGGCGCGGCGCTGGCCGCGGGCATGATGTTCTCGTACTTCGGCTGGGCGGCGGAGGCGCAGCGCATCGAGGATGCAGTTCGCGCCGCGATCCGTGAAGGCAAAACCACGGCGGATCTGGGCGGCCCGCTCGGCACGCGCGAAGTAGGGGACTGGCTCACGAATCACGTGGCGCGCTGATTGGGCGCTCGCCATTTGCGACATTGCGTTTTGCTCTTCTCGCTTTTTTTCTTTATCCTGTTCTGGACTTCCTGAGATAGCTGGGACGCATTATGGAGGACTCATTCCGATGTCGCGTAGAAACGCGTTGTTGGGCACTTTGGCGCTATTGCTGATAGCGCTGCCCGCTGCCAGCCAGACGCCGAAGCCGGCCTCCGATCCCGCGGCCCCGGCTGTGGCCACTTCTCCCGAAAATGAGGCGCTACTGAAGTCGACGGAAGCATTCGTGCGCAAGCTTTTCGCCTGGGGGCCGGAGATCAAGGTGAAGCTCGGCCCGCTCGCGCAATCGACAGCGGCCGACTTCTACGTCGTGCCGGTGGAAGTGACGCTGAACGACCAGAAGGAAGATGGCGAAGTCTACGTGAGCAAGGACGGGAAGACGCTCCTGCGCGGCGAAATTTTCGACATGCACGCCGACCCATTCGCCGACAACGCGGCCAAGATTCATTTGGAAGGCAGCCCGTCGAAAGGCCCCGCCGATGCGAAAGTCACGGTGGTTGAATTTGCCGACTTCGAGTGCCCGCACTGCCGCGAACTTTACGAGAGCCTGCAAGCGATCGAAACGAAATATCCGCAGGTGCTTTTCGTCTACAAGAATTTCCCGCTGACGCAGATTCACCCCTGGGCCGAGACGGCCGCGATCGGCGCGCGCTGCGCCTACGAGCAGTCGCCCGAAGCATTCTGGAAGGTCCACAACGCGATCTTCGACGATCAGGACGTCATCTCGGCCGAAAACATTTGGGACAAGCTGGTGTCGTACGCGTCACAGACCGGACTGAATGCCGATACGTATAAGGCGTGCCTTTCGTCGGCGGGCGCGCAAAAAGCGGTTGACGCGGAGCACGCCGAGGGCGTCACGGTCGGAGTGAACAGCACGCCCACGGTGTACGTCGATGGGCGTCCGTTGGCCGGAGGCGATCCGCAAACACTCGTGCAGTACATCGATTTCGAACTCGCCGCGCACGGAGAACCGAAAAAGTAATTTAGCCGCCCCGTTTGGCTGTTGGCGCATTGCGCTGCACGCGGGCCGCGGCAGTACGTGATGGCCGGATCATTCGATTGATCTGGCGTACGAGCTGGTCCGCGCTCGGCCTCGCAAGAGGCTTTTCAGCCCCCGGGAAATACAGTTGCCAATCGATGTCGGGGAAGCCCATGCGCGTTGCCTGCGCGGGGAGCTGTTCGCGTAGCGTTTGCGGATCGCGAGAGCCAAGGCGCTGGATCGCAGCGTACACCAGCCCGTGTTCGACGTCCCGCCATGTGTATTCGCGCAACGCGCGCGCAATCTTGGCCCACGCAGCGCGCGTCAGCGTGGCTCGGCAAAGCTGGCGCAGCACGCGGCGCTCGAGATCGACAGGATCGGCAGAGGATTCGCGCGAACGCGCGCCAGGCAACGGGGAACTGCGCATGCGGCCATTCTAGCTGTGGTTTTGAGTGCGCGGCAAACGTGAACGCAAAAGCAAGAAAGATTGGAATCGGCCAACAGCTGTAGTGGGGCCCGAATCAGCCGCAGAAACGCGCAAAATCAGGCGGCGTTGGTGACGACCGGGCGGACGAAATCGATCCGGTCGATGCTGGCGGCGATGCCGTAGATGGGCGGCAATTCGCCCTCTACCGTCGCGACCCGCAGGGCCTTGGCGCTCGCGCGAACCAGGACGGAGGCACCGCGATCCTTGTCCGTAGGCAGAGCGAATGTGAGTTCCATCCCAGCGCCGGGCTCTACCGAGACACTCGACTGGAAGTAGATGCCGGACCGCGAAATGTCGCGAAGGTGCGCCGTGTGGAACTCCGCCGGACGCTTGCGCGAAATGCAAACCTGCAAAGGCAGATAGACTTCGTATCGACGAGCTTTTCTACGCTCCCCCATCGGGCTCCCCCTGAGCCTCTCGTATTGCACGACCTGTGCCAGCTCAGACCCGGAGTGGCTACTGAATACACAGGGGTTAGCTCAGTCCCAGGACGACAATTTGACACGAATCAGGGAAAAATTTCCTAGTATAGGAAATAGCTGCACGTCCATGAAGGGGTTGGAGATCCAGCCGATCAGCAGCTCGGCGACCCGTTCCGAAACTCCTTAGAGGACGGGGTCGTGCAGCACGGACTGGCCCTCGGCCTCAGTCAGAAGGCCCTTCCCAATCAGCAGCTGGACCAAACGAACGACCATCGCGTGGTCGCCGCTGCTGCTGGACCGCGGGGTCCGCTTTTCGCGCCGCAGATCGACTGGGGGGATATAGCGTCCACCCGTAAGTTCGGTGAGCCAGGTTTCCAGCTGTTGCTGTTGCGTCGCGTCGAGGGATTCGAATCCGATGCCCATTCCAAGGCCGTCCTGCGAGTACACCACGGTGCCTTCGCACTGGAAGTGCGTCTGGCCCTTGCGGACGCTTACATGGACTTCCGAGCCGATCGGCAGCGGCGACAGCGTGTCGACAAAGCATCCGCCGGGTCCCAAATCCGTGGTCCTGGTGGAGAATCGCGCGCCCGTCGCCATATCGATGACCTCGGCCGACGCAGTGAAGATGTGACGATCCGCGCCGCGGCGCTCGGCTTCTGCCGTGCCGGTTTCCCGCGTGGCCCCACCCGACGAGTATTTCTTCTGACCCTTGTCGTGCATCGTATTCGCTACCTGCTTTCCGTTTTCGTGCTTCGGATGCTTTTCGTCCGGGAACGGAGGGCGGACGCCTGCTATTCGATTATTGTCTCCAGTGGTTCGATCCGCGACAAGCGCAATCGCAGGGCGCTTGCCCAAAGGCCAAATCGAGAGGAAGCTCACGACGCCGACCTCTCACCCGAGAGCCGAATCCCGATTCCGCGGCTGCCGATCCAGCGGTGCTCCACGCGCACGACCGAGCCGGTGAATTTCCGGCGCGCCGGCACGTTCTCGCCGAAGGGAAACGTGATGTCGAGCTTCATCCCTGGCGTGTAATGGAGTTTCGACGTCGTGAAATAGAGTCCGTGGCTGTTGAAATCAACCACGTCGCCCAGATCCTCGTAGTCCGCAAAGCGGTGGTCGAGAGGGCGCACATGCAGGGGCAGCGACATCTTCAGCCGCTTCCGGCGCCTCGACTCCCGGCGCATGGTGCGCGCCCAGACTCCTCCCGGCTGGTGGCTCGTCCACGTTCCCAAGCTCATACGGACGGTGCGTTTCGAATCCATCGTTTCAGTCTCCCAAGGCCGACGCCGGCCCGCTGAGTCCCTCCCCAGGGTTGTGAATCAGCGGGCCAGGAACGTCTGCTTCTGAATCCGTTGCGATTTCGAAGGAGGCGCGCTCGCCGGCTTGCGCGAGGCAAGGTGGCCAATCATGGGCGACACGCACAGAAAGAGGAGGCAAGCCAATAGTCCGATCATCAAAAGCACGATCATGGCGCTCCTCTTCTCATTCCTTCGATGCTACGAATGCACGGCATGATCCAATCGGCCGAGCTTCGTAAGCGATTGATTGCAGGGAGGAAACGGCAAACAGAGGAAATCTCCGAAGTGTGCCGAGAGGAACATCCGTGGCCATCAGCCCACGCCGAATGAAGAGTGTTTCCACTGGCTCGTACTAGAGCTTGTTCTAGTACACCGCCCCAAAAAATGGCGAGCGAATCGAGAAACGCGGAGCTGCAAGCGTCGTTCGCCGAGGCGGGACCTGCACGGCCTTGGCGCATGAAGCGTCGCCCGAAACCGTTCTTGACATATGAATCCGCCGAGGATAACGTAGCTTGTGTTTAGGGCGGCGCGAGTTGGGCGCGCCAGAGGAATCGCTCAGTTAAGTGGACGCGAATATGAAACTCAGGACAAGCCGGCTTCGATTCGAAATCGTGGTAGTAGTACGGCTCGTAAACGCGTCTCTGCCCGGAGGGCATGACTGAGCTGAGTAACGCGCAACCGGAAAGCTCAAGAAACCCACCCGCCAGAGACGCTGGCAAGGTGGGTTTTATTTTTTGCGGCTGAGGGAGAAGAGAAATGGGCAGTCAAAAAGAGTCCGGCCAGAAGAAAGAATCGCCGAAGGGATCGGCAAACGACCCAATGATCGGCGGAAGAATCCTTTGGGAGTGTCTCGAGCGCGAGGGCGTGAAGACCGTCTTCGGTTATCCCGGCGGGGCGATCCTGCCGGCGTACGATGCGCTGCGGTACAGCTCGATCCGCCACATTCTTGTACGCCACGAGCAGGGCGCGACGCACATGGCCGATGGTTATGCGCGCGCGACGGGCGGCGTCGGCGTGGCCGTGGCCACTTCCGGGCCCGGCGCGACCAACATGGTGACCGGCATCGCCACCGCCATGATGGACTCTTCGCCGATCGTGTGCATCACGGGCCAGGTGGGCAGCAAGCTGCTCGGCTCGGATGCGTTTCAGGAAACGGACATCACCGGCGTCACGCTGCCCATCACAAAGCACAATTACCTCGTGACGCACGCGGACGACATCGCGCCTGCGGTGCGCGAAGCGATGTACGTCGCCAAGTCAGGCCGGCCCGGACCCGTGCTGATCGACATTACGAAGGACGCGCAGCAAGGCGCGGGTAGCTACGACTGGGATGCCGCCGCGCCGAAGATGCGCGGCTATCGCCCCGACCTTTCGCCCGCGCAGGCGGAATACGAGAAGGCGCTGAAGCTGATTGCCGAAGCGAAGCGGCCTGTGATTCTCGCGGGGCACGGGATTCTTGTCTCGGGCGCGCAGCGAGAGGTGCAAGCGTTCGCGGAGAAAACTTGCATTCCCGTGGCGATGACGCTTCTCGGATTAGGCGAACTGCCGGCTTCGCACGTCTTGAATCTGGGCATGATGGGCATGCACGGGGAAGCGTGGGTCAACAAGACGATTCAGGATGCCGACCTGCTGCTCGCCTTCGGCATGCGCTTCGACGATCGCGTGACCGGCAACCTGAAAAATTACGCGCCGAACGCGAAGAAGATCCACATCGAAATCGATCCGGCGGAGATCAACAAGAACGTGAAGGTGGATGTCGCGCTCGTCGGCGATCTGAAGCACATCCTGCAGGAACTGCTGCCGCGCGTGGCCCAAGCCAATCGAAGCGACTGGATCGAGCACATCCACAGCCTCAAGGGCGATACGGCCGTGCGCGACATCCAGAATCTGCCCGATAACGGACATCTCTACGCCGCGCACGTGATCAACGATCTGTGGCACGAGACGCGCGACCGCGACACGATTATCGTCACCGACGTGGGACAGCACCAGATGTGGGAAGCGCAGTATTACAAGCACGAGCATTCGCGCTCGCTGGTCACGTCGGGCGGCCTCGGCACGATGGGCTTTGCGCTCCCCGCGGCGATCGGCGCGAAAGTCGGCAGGCCTGATGCGGATGTGTGGGTCGTGGTCGGCGATGGCGGATTCCAGATGACGATGGCCGAGCTCGCCACCATCGTGCAGGAAAACCTGAAAATCAACATCGCCATCATCAACAACGGGTTTCTCGGCATGGTCCGCCAGTGGCAGGAATTTTTCTACGAGCGGAATTACGAGGCGACGCCGCTGCTGAATCCGGAGTTTGCCAAGCTCGCCGAGGCGTATGGAATTAAGAGCACGGTCGTGCGGCAGCGCGCCGACGTGGTTCCGGCCGTGCGCGCGGCGCGGGCGCACGAAGGTCCCATGCTGATCGATTTCAAAGTCGAGCAGGAAGATACCGTGTACCCGATGGTGGCCGCGGGGGCGGCCCTGCACGACATGATCCGGCGTCCGAATCCGCTCGTCGAAACGGCCGAGGACGAATAACCAATAGGCAAAGGCGAATCGCGAAGAAAGACGAATAGGAAAATCATGCTGCATATATTTGTGGTTTACGTTGAAAACAAGCCGGGCGTGCTTTCGCGCGTGGTGTCGCTTTTCCGCAGGCGCGCTTTCAATATCGACTCGCTCACAGTTGGGCGCACGGAAAAGCCGGATGTCTCGCGCATGACAATCGTCACTGATGCCGATGAAGATCAGGCACGAAGGATTGTGGCGAACATCTACAAGCTCGTGAACGTGCTGCTGGTCGACGACGTCACGGGCAAACCGGCGCTGATGCGCGATCTGACGATGATCAAGGTGAAAGCAACCATCGAGACGCGCTCGCAGATTCTCGAACTGGCCACCGTGTTTCGCGCGAAGGTGCTCGACATCGCCGCGGAATCGATCATCGTCGAATTGACCGGCGGCGAAGAGAAAGTGGACCGTTTGCTCGAGTTGCTGAGCCCCTTCGGGTTGGTGGAAGTGGTCCGCACAGGGATCGTGGCAATGCGCCGCGGCGTTTCGAAATCGCCGGCGGCTGCCTCGAAGTCTGCCGGCCCGGTGGTCGTCGACGACGATACCGTCTCCTACTCGGTGTAACGCCGGAGCGCTTGCTTGTTGGTATTTCGTTACCAAACCGGCGAAGAAATAAAGAAAGACGACCGAGTATTGTTCCACGGTCAGCCGGGCCGGATCGAGTTGGTTGCGGTCGAGATCGTTGGCGAACCTGAGAACGATTGGCACATGAACGAGCACGGGGGCGGAATCATGATCCTGGAGGATGTTCTCGGACGGAGTTTTATCCCTGCGGAAC
>JBAPOM010000072.1:0-7424 GCA_049279635.1 Candidatus Acidiferrales bacterium | reverse complement strand
GGATAAGGGAATCGAACCCTCGCCTCCACCTTGGCAAGGTGGCGTACTACCACTATACGAATCCCGCGAACCCGAAAACCAACACGCATTTATAGCATGTGGCCAGGAGGCCGAACAAGGGCTCGCCGAATTGGAACATGGCGCCAAACCCCTTTTGAGACGCACCCGTACAACAGAATTGCGGAGTAGGACCAAGACTTCAATCGACAGGCGAGATGTCGAACGGGAACACCCGCTTCAATGGAAGGTCCGAGCTCTTAGTCCACTTCGAGGATGCGCGTCGCCTTGACGATGGGCGATTTCTTCTGCCGCTCGGCAAACCGCACGGCGCGATCGCGGTCGATGTAGACGCGGGCAAACCTCTCGCCGTCGTGGTAGTAAACGGTGACCTGCCAGTGGCGGTGCCTGCGCCGACGATCCACGTGCAGACGGCTCGACTTCCTCTTGCCCTTCCCCTTCGGCTTCTTTTTCACGGTCGGTAACCCTCGGAAGAATGCTGGGACTATCGCAAGTTCGCGGCGCACGCGCAAGTACCCACTTAGGGGTTAACCCCGGCATCACTTGAAACGAGATCGGCGGGCTTCAGATTCAAGCTAGTCAGGGTTTGCTTGCTGAGCGTATACAGCGAAGGGCTGTCACTGGCTTGTGCGTAGAGAACCTCTCCCGACGGTTTCGAAACTCGGAGCGCGACCTGCTTGCCGTCCTTGGACGTGAAGACCGCCCGGATCGCCGGGTTCGCAAGAAGGGCTGTCAGTTTCACACCGGGGTGATCGATCACGTCGTCGGCCTGGAGATTGGTGAATGGATCGATCACCTTCCAGCTCGGCGCGATCTTTCCTTTTTCGGCTGCGGGCGAGTCGATCGTCCATTCGTCGGTTTTGCCCTTGGTGGCGATGATTACGATATCGCCATTCGCGTCGTGTATCTCGACGCGCTGAAGATTCGCCGCATCGATGTGGACGATCGAACGGTCGCGGAGTTGCTGGAGCGGCTTGCCGGCGCTCTCCCCAATCGATGCGGGCAGCAGTGAGACTTTCTGGGCGCCGTCGACAATCGTATAGGCGGAATCGCCCGAAAAATCCTTATTGCCAATCAAGAGCGTGTGCTTGGCTCCGCCTTGAAGCTCGAATTCGATCGACGCTTGCGCCGGATCGAGGCCGTAGGCCTTGCGGCGATCCTCCGTGCCGGGCTCGGTCTGCGAGACGCGGTCCTCGGCGAGCTGGTCGACGATTCCCTCCGCGGTGGACTGATCGGCCCGCGTATCGATCGGCTGGGCGATCCACCAGGTTCCGTCGCGCTTTTCGAAACGGACGGGAATGTCGTCTTTTTGCGCCGGATGAGCGAGAGTGAAGGAACTGATTTTCGACGCATCGACGGAAAATGCCGGCTTCGAAGTATCCTCCGGCGGCTTTACATTCTGGCTACGCTTCCAATCAAAGTAGTAAACGGCGAGGCCAAGCGCGATAGCGAAAACCAGAAGAATGAGTGTGGGCTTCTTGATCATCGTCTTCAGGGCCTTCGGGCCGGCTTTCTCAGCGGCGCTTCCACCAGATCGAGATTCCGAGAATGATCACAAAAGCTGGCAGCAGAAAAATTTCAAACCACTCGAGACCGACAGATTGCCCTTGAGTGAGAACGATGCGGCGGTTCGTCGGGGATTTGGGCCGGATCGATATCAGGTTCTCGTCTTGCGCCAGCCAATCGATCGCGTTGAGGAAAAGATCGCCATTGCTCGTCTGAACGATCGCCTCGTTTGAGGCAAAATCGGAATCGCCGATCACGACGAGGCGGGCGTTCTTGCTGTCAGGGTCGCTGGCCGCAACACCGAGCGAGAGCGGCCCCATTGTGTCGGTCTTGGGATCGTAGCTCACTTCGTCCTTGAGTTTCGAAGTCGTGAAACTCTGCTGCGATGTCATCAGGAGTTCCGTGTCCATCGGCTCGATTTTGGATTTATCCGCAATCGAGACGGTGCGGGCGCGCGGGAAAAACGTCATCGTTCGTTGCAACGTCTTCGTGATAGGGCTGTCGCCGTAGTTGATCACCAGCGGAATCTCGGGGCCCGCGCCGAGCAGGCGGCCCATGCCGCTGCTGTCAATCACCACGTTATTCCCGACGTTGATGTTCCACTTCTGGAAGATGCTGCCGAGATTGGGGTCGGCCTGCTTGTTTGCCGTAATGGGATCGACTTCGATGAGGGCCTTGCCGCCTCCATCGAGATAGCGCGAAACCATCGCAGTTTCCTGCGCGAAAAACGCCTGGGTCGGCCCGGCAATTACGAGAACATTGCAATCCGAGGAAACTTCGGTGCTCGACGCGAGATTAATCGTCTTGGTGTCGTAGTCTTCTTTCTTGAGCGCTTGATCGGCCATTGAGTAGCCCGTCGCGGCGTCGTCCGTAACCGATTTCTCGCCGTGGCCGGTAACGAAGCAGACCATCTTCGATTGCTTGCTCGTGACCTTGAGGATGGCGGTCGTCACATCTTCTTCCGTGGCTCCCTGCAGGGTTTCCTTGTGCGGGCCGGACGCCACAATCACGTCGCCCATGTGGGTGGCGCCATATTCTCGGGCGACGTCCGGCTTCTCCTGCGGATCGACGTTCTCGTACTTAATATGCGGGCTGAGGCTCCTGTACTCCGTCATCAGGTTGTCGAACTGCGCGTCGGGCAGCTTGGCGAAGCGCACGATGTTGACGTCCTGCCCGAGATCGCGAACGATTTTCTTGGTTTGGTCCGAGAGCGTGTAAAGCTTTTCGGTGGTGAGATCGAAGCTCTTGTGATGGCGGTAACCCAGAAAATTGACGATCGCGAGGATCGCGAGGATCGCTATGCCGAGAATCGTGGTGTTCGTGCCAAGACGCGAAGACCGCTTCGAAAAAAAGGCCACAATCGCGTCGAAGCCGAAGGCAATACCCGCGAGCAACAGCACGCCGCCGCCGATGGCCAGGATCTCGGATGTCCGCATCCATTCGCCCTGAATCGTGAAGCGCAGATAACCGGCAATCAGGCAAGCCGCGCCGATGGTTGCGGCAAGCTCGGCCCAGCCGTGGCGGCTGATCGGTCCACTCGGCTTGGCCGTCATGCGCGTCTCCAGCGAATGGAATCAATCGAGCGCACCGTAAGGAAGAGAAACAGAATCGGGACGCTGACGTAGTAGATCAGGCTCGAGGTGTCGATCACTCCGTGCGTGAAGTCATCGTAGTGATGGATCACCGAAATATATTGAAAGACCTGCCCCGCGACGCTATCCGAACCGCGGACCGCAAAACCCAGCACCCAGAGAATCAAAATCACGCCAAAACTGAGCACGACGGCGATCAATTGGCTTTCAGTCAGCGACGAGATGAACGAGCCGATCGCGAGGAGCGACGCGCCCAAAAGCATTGCGCCCAGGTAGCCCGTAAGGATCACGGCCCATGGTGGTCTGGGCTCGCTGTGAAAGCACATATAGGAGACGTAAAGTGCCGTGGGGAGCAGCATGATTGCAAAAAGCGTCAGGGATGCGAGGAACTTGCCGACAACAATCTCCAACTCGGTAATCGGCGATGTCATCAGCAATTCCATCGTGCCGCGCTTGCGCTCCTCGGCGTAGACGCCCATGGTCAGCATCGGCGCGAGGAACAGGATCAGCGTCGAAAGGAGCCCGAAAAAAGCGTTCAACACCTCGCCGGGCACGTCCGTGTTCGAGCCCATGCCCTCCATTGCCATTTCCATGGATTGCTGGATCGCGAGTCCCGTGTACAGGCGAAAGAAGAGGCCTGCGGCGATCAGGAAGACGGCCACAACCACGTACGCGACGGGCGAGACGAAGTAGTGGCCCATCTCCTTGCGATAAACTGCGTAGACGCTCCGCATGCTCGCTTCTACTCCTATGAGTTCTCGGCATCAATTCGACGGCTGCGCGGCGTGCGCCGCGTCGTCGGTGGTCAGTTGCAGGAAGATGTCTTCCAGGCTCAGGCTCGCGCCCCTAAGCTCGTAGAGCGGCCAGCCGCTTTCGACGATCTTCGCCGCGATTTGGCTGCGAATGTCCTGCCCGGGCGCCGACTCGACGATCGCGGTCAGATGGCCGCCGGGATGCGCGCTCACCTCAACCTGCTTGGCGCCCGGAATCTTCGACAGCAGATCGGTCAGGGGCTTCTCGGGAGCTGCGACATCGACATGCACCTTCTGGCCGCCTTTGAGTTGCGCCGTGAGATTCTGCGGCGTGTCGATCGCCGCGACCTTGCCTTTGTTGATGATGACGACTCGATCGCACGTCATGCTGACTTCGGGAAGAATGTGCGTCGACAGAATGATCGTATGGACGCCTGCGAGGCCCTTGATAAGATGACGCACCTCGATGATCTGCTTTGGATCGAGGCCGACGGTGGGTTCGTCGAGAATAATGACGTCCGGATCGTGAACGAGGGCTTGCGCCAACCCGACGCGCTGCTTGTAGCCGCGCGAAAGGCGCCTGATCAGCTCATTGCGTTTATCGCCAAGCGCGGTCTTCTCGAGAGCATCGTCCAGCCGCGCGCGCCGCTTGTCCGCGGGGATATTCTTGATGCGAAGCACGAAATCCAAATAGGAGCTAACCGTCATGTCGGGATAGACAGGAGGCACCTCGGGGAGATAGCCGATATGGCGGCGAACTTCGAGCGAGTCTTCGAAGACGTCGAAGCCGGAGATGCGCGCGGTGCCCGATGTCGCAGGGATATAGCCCGTGAGAATGCGCATCGTGGTGGTCTTTCCCGCTCCGTTGGGACCGAGAAAACCGAGGATTTCGCCTGGATTTACCGTAAAAGAAACGTGGTCAACTGCTGTGACCGAGCCATAGGCCTTGGTCAGGTCTTCAACTTCAATCAATGCGTTCCCCCAAGTACGAGTATATGAATGAGCGACAAAACAGAATAAGAACCTAGTACAAGGACCGCACCAAACCGATATCCTTATAGCAAAAAAACGGACGATTCGCCAAAACTGAATCGCATGGCCGAGCCAGGAAATCGAGAGCGCCCAAAATAATTGTGATGCAAGGGATGGGCTTAGCGTTGCCGTTCAGCTCGACGGAATTCGGTGGCGCGCGGTCCGGAACTTACGAGCAGAAGCTCCGCGTCGCTCGCTCGCTGAATCGAGCCCTGCAAGAGCCGCGAGCGGCGCGGTCGATTTCAGGGATGCCGCTACCAAGCGTATCTCCTTGCGGGTCGCGCTGAGGCCGCCGATCCTGTATGCTCGTTGCCCGGAGCGCCCTCAAACAGGCGAGGTGGCAGGCAACGGGGGTTCGGCCAGGTGCATCCACATTGCCTGAACCGGTAGCTGGGAGTGTGCGGGGCATCGGGCCCGTGAAGTGCTGACTGGAGATGTGCGTTGACACTCTCCCACGGTTTTGTTATTCAACTCGTTTGGCTGCTGGTGCCGTAAGTCCGAGGGTGGGTGTCCCATCCGGCTTAGGCGTATCCGAAAAGAGAAAAATTCACGAGTGAACGCGACTCCTTTGAAGGCCTATGCCCGAATCCATGGTAGTTCCCTGCGAGGTACATTCGACGATGCGGATCGCGGTGGTTGCATGAAGCGTGTCCAGCGCACGTATCTCGTGGCACTCTTCCTTGTTTGCATCGCCGCGGTGGTCTTCGCGGGTTGCGGCGGCGGTAGCGCTACAACGATCGTCATCGAAATACAGCCGAGCGGGACGCAGACGGTTGACGAAGGCGGAGTCATCAATTTTACCGCCATCGTTGGCGGCGACACGACGGGCAAAGGCGTGAATTGGACTACGAAGGGGCTGACGGGAACCAACTGCGGCGGCACTCCGGCCACCGGCTGCGGCACGCTTTCCAACCCGACCTCCACTTCGGTTACCTACACCGCGCCCACGGGCATTTCGGCTGGAATCTCGGTGACCGAAACGGTGATCTCGGTCGCGAACCCGTCCGTCATGCAGACCATAACGATTAGCGTCGTGCTGGCGCCGACGTTCTCAGCGCCCTGCGTACAAACGGTCGCCACCTGCGCACTACAGGGCGGCGCGAATGGCGTGCAATACAATCAACCGATCACCATTACCGGGGGCGTGGCTCCCTATACGTACAGCGTCGTAAGCGGCTCTCTGCCCGCGTGCCTCACACTGAATGGGCTCGCGAACGGCCTGACGAATACGATCGTCGGCACGCCGTGCGGCATCGTTCTGCAAACTTCCGTCTTCACCATACAAGTGAAGGACAATGCCGGCGTCAACGTGCAACCGGGTGAGCAGACGACGATCTCGCAGACGTTTTCCATTACCGTACAACCGCCGCCTCCGTTGAACATCGTGACGAATCCGCTGCCGCAAGGATTCACAAACACGAATTACACCGCGTCGCTCAGTGCGACTGGCGGGGTTCTTCCGCTCACGTGGACTCTTGTGGGCGGAGGCAATACAGTCGCGCCGGGGCTTACGCTGAACCCGACGACGGGTCAGATTACTGGTGTGCCTACCACCACGGGTACGTTCCCGTTCCAGGTGACCGTAAAGGACTCGTCGCTGCCGAACCCTCCGTCCCAGACGGCCGGGCCGCACTCGTTCTCGATCACGATCAAGACGCCGCCGCCGCTGTCAATCACGACACTTTCGTTGCCGCCGGGAACGGTCGCAGAACCAACGGGCTATACCGCGTCGCTCCAGGCGACGGGCGGCATCGCACCATATACTTGGACACTGATTCAAGGGCAGCTGCCCTCCGGGCTGAACCTAACTACTCAGAACAACTCCACCGGAAGCATTTCGGGAATCCCCGTGCTGGCCGGTACTTCGACCTTCACCGTTGAAGTGACCGATTCCGAAGTCGTGCCCGTAACAAAGGCGGCGACTTTCAGCATAGTGATCAATCCTGGCACGACGGGCGGAAATAGCCTGTTCAATGGCACGTACGTGTTCCTTTTCCAGGGATTCGACACAGGCGGGCCCGTAAGCATCGTAGGAACGCTGACCTCGGATGGCAGTGGCCACATTACCGCTGGCAGCGAAGACAGCAATCGCTATTCCGCTGCGAGCAAAGCGATTCAAATTTCGAACAACGTATCGGTAGTGCCTTATAGCAGCACGACGAACCCGCCCACGGGCAGCTTCTATTCGATCGGCACGGATGGGAGAGGCACGCTCGAGTTGGAAGTCGTCAGCGGCCAAGGGGTCACGCTCACCACGGACTATCAATTGGTTCTGGACTCGAGCGCAAACATACATTTCTTCGAGAACAACGCAACGGGCACGAACACCGATACGTTCGGAACGCACGGTGAGGGAGTGATGAAGCCCGCTCCGGGCGCCGCGACCGCAACCTTCAGTGGAAATTACGCGTTCCTTCTGTCCGGTGTGGACGGGAACAACAAGAGAGAGGCGCTCGGAGGCGTGCTCAACTCCGACGGCGCGAATATTACCCCCGGCGGAAACGGCCCCAACACCGACTTAAAC
>JBAPOM010000071.1:0-8598 GCA_049279635.1 Candidatus Acidiferrales bacterium | reverse complement strand
TTGGCCACCATCTGGAGCAGGTCCTGCGCCCCGCTGCGATTCTTCTGGAGCGTCTCGATCACGTCGATCCGCTGCTGGAGGACAGCCTTTTGGCTTTCAAACATATCTACTTGGGACTTGATCTGCTGCAGGCTGGCTTTCTCTGTCTCCAGATCGCGAATGCGGGCTTCTGTCTGATCGAGTTGTCTGCTTTGCGACATATAGACAACGAAGAGAACGACAGCCGCTACGACAACCGCCGCGCCGAACAGCAATATCTGTACGGTAGCCTCGAGAGGCACCGTCTGTTTCGCGGCTTTCGGACGAGCCTGGCCTAGTAAGTTGATCCGGATCATGGCGTGTCAAAACTCCTCAGCGCCAGACCCATGGCGATTGCCAGGCGCGGCGCCAACTCGCGAAGCTGACTTTCATCGTGACGCGCGGGGTTGATGGCGACTTTTCGAAACGGATAGAGCTCCTCGACCGGCATCGCGAATTCTTCCTTGAGCAGATCGAGCAAGCCCGGCACCCGCGCCGTCCCTCCGGCCACCACGATCCGGCGAATGTTCTCGCCGCTCGCCGTCGCGCGGAAGAAATCGAAAGTCTTCTGAATCTCGAGAATCAAAATGTCGGAAACGGAGCGCAGGATCGAAGTTCGCTGTTCCTCGCTCACGCCGGCGTGCGTTCCGCCCATCTTGAGTTTTTCGGCGTCTTCGAAGCTGAGGTCGAGCTCCTTCTGCAGGGCGTCCGTATATTGATTGCCTCCGACCGAGACGTCGCGCGTGAAGAGGGGCGTCCAGCCGCGAATGATGTTGATGTTCATTACGCTCGCGCCCACGTTCAACAGTGCGACCACCTGCGAAGGATCCGGCTCGTAGTTGACCTCAAAGGCGTTCTGCAGGGCGAAGGCGTCAATGTCGACCACCATCGGCGTCTTGCCCGCCTGAGCCAGGACGTTCGTGTGGTTCAGAATCTTGTCCTTCTTAACGGCCACCAGCAGCACGTCCATCTGGTTCTCGGTGGCTTCGAGCAGCTGATAGCTGAGGTTGACGTCGGCAATGTCGAAGGGAATGTGCTGGCTCGCTTCGGCTTGAATCCGATCGTAGAGTTCCTCTTCGGTCATCAGCGGCATGCTGACGCGCTTGACGATCACCGAGTGTCCAGAAACAGACGTCGCGACGTCTTTCGTTTTGATCTTTTGCGAGTCGAAGATCGAGATGATCTTCTCGGCCACCGAAGGGGCGTCCATGATGGCACCGTCCACGACAGTGTCCTGAGCCAAGGGCTCCAGCCCGAAGCTCACCAGCTCATAACCGTCTTTGGCCTTCTTCAACTCGACGGCCTTCACCGAACTCGATCCGATATCCAGACCGATTAGTGACTTGGTTTTCCCGAGATTGAACATCGTGCGGCCCCTCACTCCTCAGTTCGTCCCATTTCGCAGGACGAATCCGCATCACCCTTTTGCTGCGCTTTCGCCAAACTGGCGTCCGCGCCTTTTGTTTCTGTTTCGCCCCAACCTTTCAAGCCCCTTTGCCACACCCCGGAATGAGCTACGGTACTAATAGAACTGGTACGCTCCCCGTGGACCGTTTATCACATCCCGCGCCGCAGACTGTCAATCAACATGTTTCAAGTTTGTGCTTCTGGTAAAACCCCGCCCAGAGGACAGGGTGCACATTTAGACATGCCCGGGGAGGGACGCCCGGGCTCGCTTTCCGTCCCGGAAGGCCCTTTTGGGGCGAAAAGTTTCGCTTTTGCCTATTGTTCCTGGTTAGAGAGGACTGCCCGAAGGAGCACTTCGAAGGGCTATAAATCCAGCTTCAACTTTGCCCAGAGCCCGTCGATGCGCTTTTTTGTTGTACTGTCCATCTTAATTTCGTCCGGCCAGCGGCCCGTGTAGCCCTCTTCCGGCCACTTCCGCGTTGCGTCGATTCCCATCTTCGAGCCGAAGTCCTGCCGGCGGGCCGCATGATCGAGAGTATCGACCGGACCCATTACGAACTGGATGTCGCGCTCCGGATCGATCGCGCACAGAGCCTTCCACACCACCTCGCGCGGGTCTTGCACGTTGACATCGTGATCGACGATCACCACGACCTTCGTGAACATTGCCTGACCCAGCGACCAGATCGCGTTCATCGTCTTCCGCGCGTGCCCCGGATAGCTCTTGCGGATGGAAACAATCATCAGGTTCTGGAAAATCCCCTCGGCGGGCATCGCCACGTCCACAATCTCGGGGTGCTGCATCTTCATTACGGGCAGGAACACCCGCTCGATCGCGTGGCCGATGAAATAATCTTCCTGCGGAGGCGGCCCGACAATCGTCGTGAGGTAGAGCGGATCCTTTCGGTGCGTGACGCACTGCACGTGGAAAACGGGATACTCCCCTTCGAGCGAATAGAAGCCCGTGTGGTCGCCGAAAGGGCCCTCCTTACGTGTTTCTCCCAACTCGACGTACCCTTCCAGCACAATTTCTGCATTCGCCGGAACCTCAAGATCGACCGTCTTGCACGCCACCAGCTCGACGAGCTCGCGCCGCAGGAAACCTGAAAACATGAATTCGTCCATATCGGGCGGCACAGGCAAAATCCCGGAGAAGCAGGTTGCCGGATCGGCGCCGATCGCGACAGCAACTTCGAGCTTCCCTCCCCTGTTCTTCGAAAGTGCGCTGCGGTAATGCTCGGCACCATGCTTCTGTGTCTGCCAGTGCATACCAGTGGTCCTCGAATCGAAAACTTGCATGCGATAGCAGCCCACGTTGCGCTTGCCCGTTTCCGGATTCTTGGTGATGACCATCGGCCACGTGATGTAGCGGCCGCCGTCCTGGGGCCAGCATTGCAGGATGGGGAAGTCCAGCAGCGAAAAGCCGTCCGTCCGGACGACGTCCTGGCACTCCCCGTTGCGCACCGTCTTGGGAAAAACCGAGCCAAGCTCGGCCAGTTTGGGAAGCATCTTGACCTTGTCCAGAATGCCCTGCGGCGACTGCATGTCCAGAATCGACGAAATTCGACCCGCGATCTCGTCCAGAGAATCCACTTCGAGCGCCAGATTCATGCGCCGCTCGGTGCCAACCAGGTTCGTGACCGCGGCAAACCGCGAGCCTTTTGTGCGCTCGAACAGCAGCGCCGGGCCGCTTCGCTTGACCGTGCGGTCCGAAATCTCGGCGATTTCGAGCACCGGATCAACCTCGGCCGACACACGCGTGAGTTCGCCTTCCTTTTCCAGCTTTCGCAGAAAGTCCCGCAGATCGCGATATGCCACTTCGCCTCCTTGAGGTTCGAGCCGCCCACTCTAACACGAACACGGCTTGCCTTCGGCGGCCTTGGGAGACGACTACAGACCACGTTCGAGTGGCGAAGTCGAGAAACCAATTGAGTGGGCCATGCGTCTCTACTGTTGAGAGGCCACGGCGCGTTAAGCGCCAAAACCTAGGCAGACCACCGCCAGAACGTGACCGCCAACCCCGAAGGTAGAGGTTAATGTCGCTAAGAGAATCTTATCAACAGCATAAAAGGCTGTACCTCATCGGTGCGGCTGTTCTGATCGTGGTGATAGCCGGCTGGTCGTATGCCAGGAGCCGGGCCAACGATCCGAAGTTTACGACGTCCGAAGTTCGTACCGGAAATATCACGGCCAGCGTACAGGCCACAGGCACAATCAACGCACTGACTACGGTGCCCGTAGGCTCCTACGTGTCTGGCACGGTGCAGTACATCTTCGCCGACTACAACACGCGCGTACACAGCGGGCAGGTACTCGCACAGCTCGACCCGGCGATCTATGAGGCACAGGTCACCGAGGCGCGCGGTAACCTCGAAAACGCCCAGGCGAATCTGGTCACCCTGGCGGCCAACGTCCAGGTCGATGAGGCGAATCTCGCCAAGGTCGAGGCCAACGTCAAATACGAACAGGCGACGGCCAAGCGTTCGCAAGACCTCTTTCAATCCGGCATCGTTTCGGCGGATTCGAACGATCTCACGCAGTCGAGCCTGGGACAGGCTCAAGCGGACGTGGCATCCGCACAGGCACAGCTTGATCAGGCCAAGGCCCAGCTCAATCAGGCAAGATCACAAGTCGTTTCGATGGACGGCGCACTCAAGGCCGCTGAAACCAGCCTGAAATATACGACGATCATTTCGCCGATCGATGGCACCGTCGTCGCGCGGAACGTCGATGTCGGCCAATCCGTCGCCGCGACGTTGCAGGCACCGCAGGTTTTCACGGTCGCGCAAGATTTGACGCGCATGCAGGTCTATGCCGCGACCGACGAGTCCGACACGGGTAATATCAAGGTCGGAGCGCTGGTCACCTTTCAAGTCGACGCGTTTCCGACCCAGCAGTTTCACGGCCGCGTAAGCACCGTTCGCCTCAATCCCACGACCGTGCAAAACGTGGTGACCTACAACACCGTGATCGACTTCAGCAATCCCGACGAAAAGCTGCTGCCGGGAGAAACCGCGTACGTCACGATTCCGACGGGCCACGCGCAGAACGCCGTCCTGATTCCGAATCCGGCCCTCACGTTCAAGGTTCCAATGGCCACGAGCAGTCTGCAGGCGCTGTACAAGCAATACAATATTTCCCGCGAGGCCTCTTCGACTCACCTCGGCGGATGGCAAGTGGTCTGGAAACTGGGACCCGATCACAAGCAACTGATACCCGTGGCAGTCCAAGGAGGAATCACTGATTACAACAACACGCAACTCCTTCAGGGAGATCTCCACGCGGGAGACACCCTTGTGATCGCCGAGCAGGTAAAGGGTTCGAGCGGAAACGTGCGACCGCCGGGCTTCGGCGGCGGCCCCGGTCCGCGGTGATGCCTTCATATTGGAGTCAGGTGGGATCGACCGATTGCGAGACGGAGTAGATACATGAATCCAAGAGAAGTAATTCGCGTAGCCCTGCGGGCCCTCGCGCGAAACAAACTGCGGACCGTACTAACGATGCTGGGAATCATCATTGGCGTCGGCGCCGTCATCTGCACGGTTGCGATCGGCCAGGGCGCCAGCGCGCAGGTTCAAGCACAGATTCAGTCGCTCGGCGACAATATCATCATGGTCTTCGCCGGCAGCGTGAACACCAGCGGCGTGCGCATGGGCAATGGCGCGACGAAGACGCTCGTCAACGACGATGCGGATGCCATCCTCCGTTACGTCCCCAACGTCACCATGATTTCGCCGATCGCTGGCGCCTCCGTGCAGGTCGTGAACGGCAACCAGAACTGGTTCACCCGCGCCAACGGCGCTTCCGCGGACATTACCCAGATTCGCAGTTGGCCTGTTGTTCAGGGGAGCATGTTCTCCGATCGCGATGTGGACATGGCCGGCAACGTCTGCGTCCTCGGCAATACCGTCGCGCAGCAGCTGTTCGGCGATCAGGATCCGGTCGGCCAAATGATTCGCGTGCAGAACCTGCCCTTCAGGGTTTTGGGCGTGCTACTCGCGAAAGGACAAAATTCCAACGGGCAGGATCAGGACGACATGATGATCGTCCCGTACACCACCGTCCAGAAGAAGATTTCGGGGATTAGCTGGTTGCAAATGATCATGGTCGGCACCAGCTCCCAGCAGGCTATGCCGCAAGTTCAGACCGCCATCGAAGCCCTTCTCCGGCAGCGGCATCATCTGCGGCCTACCGAGGACAACGACTTCATCATCCGCAGTCCGAACGAAATGGCGCAAGCCGCCGAGGCCACTTCGCTCGTTATGACTTTTCTTTTGGCCGGCATCGCCTCGATTTCTCTGTTGGTTGGCGGCATCGGCATCATGAACATCATGCTCGTTTCCGTCACCGAACGGACGCGCGAGATCGGCGTGCGCATGGCGGTGGGTGCAACCGAAGAGGACGTGCAGGCGCAGTTCCTGAGCGAGGCGCTGGTGCTGAGCTCGCTTGGCGGCATGGCCGGCATTGCCCTCGGCATGGTGGCATCGGCGATCATCTCCAACGTCCTACACTGGTCCACCGTCGTTTCCCTGCTTTCCGTCGTCGTCGCCGTGGTTTTCTCCGCCGGCGTTGGCATTGTGTTCGGTTACTATCCGGCGCGCCGGGCTGCCCGGCTCGACCCTATTGAGGCTCTCCGATATGAGTAAGACTCACATGAATGCCGTAAGCACGCTGCGATACGCAGGCTCGTGGCTTGCGTCGCTGGCTCTCGCAGCGCTGCTGGGAATGTCGTGCGCGGCAAGCGCGCAAGCGCAGGCGCCCGCTCCCGCTCCCGGACAAAGGATGAGGCCTCACGGACAAACGGCCATGCATCCGCCGACGGCCGTAACCGTGCCCGTGCCTGCGAGCACAAAAGTGCAGACGGCGAAAACCAACGTCAAGGGTGAGCAGTTTTTCATCATTGCGTCGCTGGATCAGTCAAAATCCGAGATTCTCGTGAAGCGTCCTGACGAAGTCACTCTGCTGCTAAACACGACTCCCAAGACGCAGTACTTTGACGAAAACGGCAAGCCTCTGAAGCTTTCCGATCTTCGCGCGGGCGACACCGTGTGGGCCACCTCGACTGGCGGCGCGCAGCCAACGGCCGTCCAGATCCGCAAGGGACAGATGACCGTCGCCGATTTGCATCGCTACTACCTCGATTACGCCGAAATCAAGTAGTCGCTCCCGGCTTTCTTGCGCGGATGAACTGCGTCTTAGTGGGGATCGCCGCTTTCGCTGCAATGACAGGGCGATAAGGCCTGCCGCCCTTTACTTCAAATGCACGCCGTTCGGGTCGATTTCCTCGCGTAGCAATCGCAAGTCCTCGGCGCTGGGAAGGGGCGTCGTGGGAATTTCGTTCGGGATCTGTAATGGGAATCCCGTATTTTCTACCAGCTCCTCCACTCGAATCCCCGGATGCAACGAGAGCAGCGACATTGAATGTGTCTTCGCGTCAAATCCGAGAACAGCCATGTCCGTGATCACGCGGCTCGGACCGCCCCCGCGCAAATTCAATTCTTGGCGGCTGCGCCCGCCTACGAAGCCGGGACTTGTGAGGTGAGCCACGGCGAGAGGAAGTTTTCTTTTCTCGTGGCGCATGATCACAATCACGCGCTTGGCCAGCGAGGCGACATCATTCCCGCCAGCGCTGCCATTCACATACCGGACCTTCCCGGACTCATCTTTCACAAGCGTCGTATTGATGTCGCCGTACCGGTCCAGCTCCAAAGCTCCCAAAAACCCTACGTCGACCACTCCTCGGTGTAAGTTCATACCCATCACATCGAGGAAGCCGCTCAAGCACGTCGCTCCCCAAAATGCTCGGGAGTCTGGCAGCCCCACCGGTGTGTCTTTCGGGCGCGGGTTCATCACTCCTGTCTCAAGAAGAGTCGCGAGAGTCGGTGCGTGCGTGCGTTTGGCAAGCACACTGGCGACTTCGGGCAATCCAAGGCCCACAACGACCACTTCGCCGTCATGAAGTTCTCTGGCTCCGGCGGCGGCCATGATTTCGCTGGCGCGAATATCGGACCGTGCATTTCTGTCTTTCGTTCCTTCGGCCACCTGCATCGAACGAATCCGTCCTTTCTACGCTGCGCTCTAATTCCCCGATCAGTAACCTGAGATGAGTTCGGCTCTCAATTCTTCCATTCGCGGTAGCCCGCCAAGTTTCCCCAGGAATTCCCAATGGTCGCGGCAACCGAAAACGAAGGCCTTCAAATACTCCTGGAAGCGCGCCGGGTCCGCCGCGTGTTTTACGTACAGGCGCAAATGATCGGCGTCGTAGTCGTAGCAACCATAAACGCAGGTTGGCAACGCCCCAAACGGCTGATGAATGATCGCCTCTACCCGGTGTCCCGGTATAATTGTCCGCTCAGGCGACCGCTGGATAAACTCGGTGGGAACAATCTGTTCCGCCACTATAATCAAGCGGCGCCCCGCCTTGGCTTGCTCTTCGTTCCCCCAGCGAGCTCCGTTGATCTGGCAATTTCCATCGCGGTCCGCAATCTGCACATGAACAATGGACACGTCCGGCTCGAGCGCCCTCAATAAGACGTACTCCTCTCCGGTGAAGGGACACTTCGATCGCTTCACATCCGAGGCGCCCGGCCCCGCCTCTAATCGCTCCAATATCTCGGAGGCAAACAACGACTTGATGGGAATATAAGAGAGACCCAGAGCTCCTGCCAAATAGCGGAAGCAAACTGAGAGGCTCGTATAATCTTCGCAGCGTAGCGACTTTGTTTCGCGCGCGCGGTTCACGGAGTGGGCTGGGCCAAACCGGTCCAGCGACCCTCCACCCATGATCAGGTGGCTGACGAGACCGGCCCCCACCAGTAAATCGGTGTCCAGCCCCACAACTCCCTGCGAGAGCGTCAGGTCTTTTTTCTGCTGCCGGATCAATTCGTGGACAACTACGATTGGGTTGCGGGCAATCGCGAAGCCGCCCAACGCAATGTGGCTTCCTGAAGGAATCGTGCTGACGACTTCGGAAACTGACTTGATTTTGTCAACCATGCTCGAGGTAGTCCCTCTGTCGGTGAATCCGAAATTGTGTTGGCGCGTCGTCGCGACGGCGCAGAGCTTACCAAGCAAAATGGCCGATCGTCAAATGAGCGTGGCCGATAGATGCCGCCATCTTAGTAAGGAAACATCCAAGTCTTTTGCGTGGTGACGGAGCTCGTGTCGGAAGGC
>JBAPOM010000070.1:0-11841 GCA_049279635.1 Candidatus Acidiferrales bacterium | reverse complement strand
GGCAAAGTATGTTCTTCAATTGTTCCTCGGCCTCAACGACCAGATGGACGAATCTGTCAGGGCCGTTGAAGCGCGGAGCTCGCCCGAGGAATATAAGGCATTCAAGAGAGGCGTCGGCTACGTAATGTACGAAGTTTTCGAGAAGATCATTGAGCCAATCTGCATGCGACATCCTTCGCTAAAGCCTCCCAACATGGAGTGACAAATGGCTCGTACTAATAGGGGAAAGAGATCGCAGAGGCGAGTCAGAAGTTAATTGGACTAATTCACGGGGCGCGACGGAACATCACCGGCCCAGTCGGGCTGCGCAAATTCCACGCCCCAGAAATGCGGGCTGGGCGAAAGGAACTCGACGCCGATGCGCGTGCCCTTGTCGGAAGTGTCGCCGATGTAGACCACGCGGCACTCCTGCTCTTCTTCGGTGGCGGGATTGATGAGCAGCACCTCCGAGCCGAGTTCGAGCGTCTCCTGCAGGTACAGCAGGCCACCGTGCGCGTTGATCACGATGGTCTGGCTGTTCTCCCGGAACTTGCGGCCGTCGGTGTTCTTCCCGGTGGCGCGGACGGGCAGCCGCGTGAACACTCGCGAGCTGCGGCGTTCCTTCGTATATGGCGCGTCGGTCATCATCACGAGTATCGTGCAATGCATGCCGGGGTGAGTCAATTGCGCGAAACGCCTGCGTGCCCAAAGAGGCAGTTTGCGAAAACGCTGTCGGAATCGCGCGGGCTTCCGTAATATTGTGACGTTGAACCCGGCGCCGAGAAGCGCTGGCGATGCGGTTTCGGCCGCGGGAGCGTGCATGAACGTCCTCGACTACATCGAATCCAGGCGCGAAAACAATCTCAACGAGCTGAAGGAATTCCTGCGCATCCCGAGCGTGAGCGCCAAAAGCGAGCACAAGCCGGATATCGAGAAGGCGGCGCACTGGGTGGCGGAAAAGCTTCGCGCCGCGGGCCTGGAAAGGGTCGAGATCGAGCCGACGAAGATGCATCCTCTCGTCTACGGCGAATCGCTGCAGGCGCCGGGCAAGCCGACCGTGCTGATTTACGGCCATTACGACGTCCAGCCGGCCGAGCCGCTCGATCTTTGGACAAGTCCCGCCTTCGAGCCCACGGTGCGCGACGGCAATCTCTTCGGCCGCGGCACGGCCGACGACAAGGGCCAGGTCCACATCCACATCAAGGCGCTCGAGGCGTTGCGCGCGGCCGACGGAAAGCTCCCGATCAACGTGAAGGTGATGGTCGAGGGCGAAGAAGAAGTGGGCAGCGTGAGCCTTTGGGATTTCGTGCACGCGAACCGCGAGCGGCTGAAGGCGGACGCGCTGATCGTTTCCGACACGTCGATGCTCGCGAAAGGCGTGCCCTCGATCACGTATGGATTGCGCGGCTTGAACTACTACCAGATCGAGCTGACGGGCGCAGCGCAGGATCTGCATTCAGGCGCCTTCGGCGGCGCTGTTCCGAACCCGATCACGATCCTCGCGGAGATGATAGCGAAACTACACGACAAGAATTTCCGCGTCACCGTCCCGGGCTTCTACGATGATGTGGCCGTGCTTTCGCGCCAGGAACGCAAGGCCTTGAACGCGTTGCCCTGGAAGGAAAAAGAATTTCGCAAGACGGTCGGCGCTCCCGCGCTCTTCGGCGAGAAGGGCTACACCATCGTCGAGCAGCTGTGGATACGTCCCACGCTCGAGCCAAATGGCATTTGGGGCGGATACATCAGTGAAGGCGCGAAAACCGTGATTCCGTCGAAGGCTTATGCGAAGCTTTCCACGCGGCTCGTGCCGGATCAGGATCCGGCAAGGATCGCGAAGCTCGTCGAGCGGCATATCCGGAAGCTGCTGCCGAAAGCAGTGACGTGCAAGTTCGAAGTGTTGAGCACGGGCAAGCCGTGGGTCGCATCCTATTCGCATCCGATTTTCCAGAAAGCACTTCACGCGCTCGAGGAGGGGTTTGGGAAGAAGGCTGTCTTCATCCGCGAGGGTGGTTCGATCCCGTTCGTCACCCAGATGCACGATACGTTCAAAGTGCCGTGCGTCCTGCTCGGTTTCGGATTGCCGGATGAGAACGCGCACGCGCCCGACGAACACATCTCGCTCGAAAATTATTTCGGCGGGATCAAGTCGGTCGCGCTGTTTTACGAACACCTCGCCAGCCTCTAAAATGACGCGCGTTGTCCCGCAATGGGAAAAGCCGCATTTTTGCGGGGTTTTTGAAACGTTTCGCTTGCGTTCGCCTGGTAGGACGGCTATAGTGCCACGCGGCATCAGCGATGCCCGCACGAAACATCCGCTAAAAAGTCACAACACTGAGGAGGAAAGAGAATTCGATGGCTACTCCGTTGAGCAAATCCAAGATCATCGCCCATATGGCCGATAAGGTCAGCACGCCCGAAAAGCCGGTATCGAAGAAGCAGGTGGCATCCTTCTTCGACGAGCTGTTTAAGCTTGCCGTGAAGGAAGCCAAGGGCGCGGGGAAATTCGTGATTCCCGGCATTGGTCGCGCCGTGAAGGCGCACCGCAAGGCGCGCATGGGGCGTAACCCCGCAACCGGGGAAGCGATCAAGATCAAGGCCAAGACGGTCGTCCGCCTGCGCGCGGCGAAGGCCTTCAAAGACGCCGTTTTGAAATAGGCCCGTCGGCGCAGACATCCCGGCAAACCCCCAAGGTTGCCTCCTGACCCGCAGAGCGGCTCGAAGGCTTGGGGGTTTTGTCTTTTCATCCGCTTCCTTTCAAAGCCGCCATTCGCATGCGTGAATATTCCGGCCTTCTCACCGATCTCTACGAACTTACGATGGCGGCCGGCTATTTGCAGACCGGCTTCGACGCCCGCGCGACGTTTGAGCTTTTCGCAAGGCACCTGCCTCCCAAGCGCAACTATCTCGTCGCAGCCGGGCTCGAACAGGCGCTCGAGTTCCTCGAGAACGTGAGTTTCACCCCCGAAGAAATCGGCTTTCTCAGAAAGCACATTCTCTTCAGCCGCATCAGCCCAAAGTTCTTCGACTACCTGGCCGGCTTTCGCTTCACGGGCGACGCGTGGGCCGCGCCCGAAGGCACGCTGGTGTTCCCGGGGGAACCCCTGCTGCGGATCACCGGTCCGATCGCCGAAGGCCAGATTCTCGAAACATACCTGCTGGCGACGCTCGGCTATGAAACGACGGTTGCGAGCAAAGCGGCGCGGATCGTGACTGCCGCCCAGGGCCGCCAGGTGGTGGACTTCGGCGCGCGCAGGGCCCACGGCGGGGCGGCGAGCCTGCTTTCCGCTCGCGCGTCGGTGATCGGAGGATGCCTGGGCACCTCGAATACCCTCGCAGCGCAGATGTTTGGGCTCGGCGCCTACGGCACTCAGGCGCATTCATGGGTGATGGCGCACGACGACGAGGCTGATGCGTTCAATCAGTTTCTGGACACCTTTCCCGATGGCGCCGTCCTATTGGTCGACACGTACAACGTGCGGAATGCGGTGAAAAAGATCATTGCGAGCGGCCGCAAGCCCGCCGGAATCCGCCTCGATAGCGGCGACCTGACGGCCGACAGCAAGTGGGCTCGCCGCGCGCTCGACCGCGCGGGCTGGAAAGATGTGCAAATCTTCGCGTCGGGAGACCTGGACGAATATCGCATCGCGGAATGCCTGCGCAAGGGCGCCGCCCTCGATTCGTTTGGAGTCGGCACCGCGCTCAGCACACCGGGCGATGCGCCTCATCTGAGCCTGATTTACAAGCTGGTAGAAGTCGATCGCGGCGGAAAAATTCGCGAAGCCGCGAAATTCAGCCGAGCCAAAGCCACGTATCCGGGGCGCAAACAGGTGTTCCGCCTCATCTCGAAGAAAGGCGAGTTCGCGGGCGACACGATCGCGCTCGCGGACGAGCCGCCGGACGGAGGCCAGCCGCTGCTCGTCGAGGTGATGCGAGGCGGACGCCGCGTGGGGCCCGCGGAGCCCGTCAGCGCGTTGCGCGAACGCTGCATGGCCGGACTCGCCCACCTGCCCGAGAAGTATCGCCAAATCAATAAAGCCGCCGTTTATCCAGTGCGCTATACGAAGCGCCTGACGGCGATGCGCGACGCCGTAAAGAAACGTGTCCGCCGCTTTGCGGTAAAATAGAGTCGCAGGCCACTGGAGACCAGGTTCATGGCGCCGCGGAAAATTATCTTCTGGGAAGTGGATGCTCAGGCAGACTTCATGCTGCCGGGTGGAAAGCTCTACGTCCCGGGTGCCGAGAAGATCATTCCCAACATTCAGCGCCTCGTTCGTGGTGCCATGGACGCGGGAATTTTCCTCGTCTCGAGCGGCGACGTCCACCCCGAAGGCGACCCCGAATTCGCAAGATTCCCCCCTCACTGCCTGCGCGGAACTCCCGGCGCGCGGATTATTCCCGAGGGGCTGGCCGGGAATTCGCGCACGATTCCAAATAATCCGTCGCAGCCGCTGCCGGAAGACATTCTTCGTTCTCCGCAGGTCGTGATCGAGAAGCAGACGCTCGACGTCTTCCACAATCCGCACACGAGCGAACTCGTCGAGCGGTTGGGCGCTGACGCCGAGTACGTCGTCTTTGGCGTGGTCACGGAATACTGCGTCCGGTGTGCCGCGAAGGGCTTACTCGAGCGCGGTCGTAAAGTCGCGATCGTGAAGGACGCGATCGAAGCGCTGGACCCAGAGGCGGGCCGCCTCTCGCTGGAAGAATTGCAAGCTCTCGGCGCGCGCCTGATCAACACCGACCGGGCCCTCGCGGAAATCGGCGTATCCGCTTCTAGCCGATCCGCGGTAAAATCCGGGACGAATTAATATGGATTCCAGATCGCCGGAACATCGCCACGAACATGCACAGGATCTTTTCCAGCAGGCGTACCGCGCGCAGATGACGGGCGATTGGGAGCGCGCGGCCGAGCTCTACAAGGCTTCGCTTGAAATCCTGCCCACGGCCGAAGCCCACACGTTTCTCGGCTGGACCTACCACTTCCAGGGTAAGATTCAGGACGCCATCGCCGAATGCAAGCGCGCCATCGAAGTCGATCCCGACTTCGGCAATCCCTACAACGACATCGGCGCATACCTGATCGCGCTCGGGCGTCTCGACGAAGCCGTTCCGTGGCTCGAGCGCGCGATCGAGGCGCCCCGCTACGATCCGCGCCATTTTCCGCATTTCAATCTCGGCCGCGTCTACCTCGCCAAGGGCATGTTCGGCAAAGCACGCGAATGTTTTCAGGAAGCGTTGCGGATCGAGCCGAACTACACGCTCGCCAGCCGCGCCATCGAAAATCTTCGCCGCTTGGTCAATTAGGAAGCGCTCGCCTTCGCGTCCACTGGAGTCACGATCCGCCCATAGAGCCACATCAACCCAGCGGTGAAAACGCCGATTGCTACGACCGCCCACCACATCTGGGCGGGCTTGTGCAGCACGTCGCCAAACTCATGCAGCAAGAATCCGCCAAGCGGCCCCGCAATCGCGTAGCCGATCGCGATCGGCAGGAAGGCGTAGCCCATGTAGAGGCCCTGCTGTTCGGGAGGCGCAAGCCGCGAACAATATTCGTAGTAGCGCGACGCCTGCGTGAGCTCGCCGAGCGCCAACACGACGAGCAGCGCCCCAAACATGAACGTCGAGGGACGCACGGCCAGCAGAATCCACGAGAACGCCGCGACCAGGAAGCCAATGGCGATCGTCTGCACGGCGGGTATTTTCTGCGTCAGGTAGGCGACGAGAATTTGCAGGCAGATGATGGTGACGCCCTCGATCGAGAGAAGTCGATCAACGTTCGCATTCGGATTCACGAATCGCCGCAGAAAAATCGGCGCCGACGTGAAGATCTGCCAGTAGACGACGTAGAAGCCCGACGAAATCAAAAGGAAAGTAACGTAGCGGCCATTGCCGAGCACGATGAACATATTCTTGAGCGCGGTCGAAATTTTCCCCACGCGGGCCTCATCCGCGCGCCCCGGCTCGCGATAGAAGATCAGCGTCACCCAGAACATCAGAAACACGCTGAGCGACGCCATTCGGAATACATTCGCGATTCCCCATCCCATCTTCTCGCGCACCAGCCACGCCATCAGCGGCCCCGCCGCTCCGCCGATATTCACCAGCGTGTAGTAAATCGAGTAGCCGAGTGAACGGACATTTTCGGACGACGCGCGCGCCGTGGTGCCCGCGACAACAGGCTTCACGAGCCCCGGGCCGAGCGACGGAACAAGCAGCACGAGCGAGACGAGCCACTTGTCGCCGATGGCGTGGCGCAGCGGCGCCATCCAGGAAGTCTCGAGCGACCCGAGCAGGAAATAACCGACGGTGAGAAGCAAGTACGCGAGCAGCAGCGTGCGCCGGAAACCAAATCGATCGGCGAGCGTGCCCGCCAGAATCGCGAGCGCGTACACCACGAATCCCGCGATCCCCTGAAGTGTCCCCGCGAGCACGCTCGAAAAATGGAGCTGCTCGGTGAGGTAAATCGCGAGAACCGCCGTGGTGGCGTAGTAGGCGACGCGCTCGAAAATTTCGGTGAAATTCGCGACCCAGAAAGGAGGCTGGAAGCCGGCGCGGATTTCGTCGAGACGCTGTGCGAAAGCCAAATTTTCCTCTTCGGGCGGGCCAGGAATCGCCCGTGACAGGCGCGATTGTAGCGGAAGCGAGCCGTTTTACGGCGTCAAATCTGATTTCCGGCGAGCCCTAAAGGCGAGGAAATTTCTGCAATAAGAGGGGACTGGAGCATCCCCCTAGCGGGGTCTTAAAAGGCCCCAAAAGGACGATTTCGGCAAGTTTTTGCTCACTCCGCGGCAAGCGGCCCGGGAATTCGCCCGCGCCACCCCTTCGGCCGGTCAGAAGCGATTGGCTGACCGGGTTCAGGCGGTCGCGGCGACGGGCGTGTTCTGCGGGCGCATCCGGCGATGGGCTGCCAACAGCAGCGCGCCCAGCCCCCAAGCGGTAATGATCAGGCCAAACCAGAAACCCGCGAAAGGGATCATGCGAAGGACGCGAAGAATCGCCAAGCCGATTGCCAGCCGCGCGACGGCCGGCCCGATCCCGACCGTGTAGCCGAGTAGCTGCTCGCCGAGCCACGAGCCGACGAAGAGCTGCGCGGCGTAGAGTGCGATCAGGTAGAGCAACAGCGCAGAGATTCCAATCCCAAGCCCAACGATCGTGATGCAGACAATGATGATGGCGATCGGAGTGGCAAAGAGGAAAAGAGCGCCAAAACCGACCGCCGGTCCCACGCGCCGGGTTTGGTGCACGGCGTCGGAGAAAAATCCGGGGAGGAGCAGGAGAAGCACCAGGCCAAACAGGAAGTTCGCGCCCCAGAACAAAACCTGGTGCCAGTAGTAGGCCACGCGCGTGTAATCGGGACCGCTCTTGGGAATTGTGATTAGAATCGGGCTGGCGAGCTTCGCGCCGGAAGCAACGTCGGGCTGGCGGCGGCCTTCGTATTTCGTCTTTCCGTCGATCTCGGCGGTAGAGCCGATAGTAAGCTGGTCTCCTCGGATCGTTAAATCGCGATCGAGCCGGCCGTTTATGGTGAGGTCGCCGACGAGCGCAAGCACGTCGCCCCCAATGTGGCCGTCGAGCTCGGCGGTGGCGCCACCCGTCATCAGCGAGCCGCCCACGCTGGCCTTCTCATCCAACGCGATTTGTTCGTTCCAAGCCATCACGTTCTTGGCGATCGTAGAATTCAAAGAGAGAGACTGGCACCACACGCGCACGTTGCCATCGACGGGACCATTGACGATGATTTCCTGGCCGAAAGCGATGATGTCGCCTTTGACGTGGCCGTTCACCGTCAAGCTGCTCGAAAACGAAATCAGGTCGCCGTCGACGTCTCCATCGATGCGCGCCCTCCCGGCGACCACGATGAGATCGTTGTTCACCTCCTGGCCGGCGGGCAGCGTGTAACTGGGATTGCCGCGCTCCATCTCCGCGGCCCGGGCCGAAGGCGGCAGCCCGAGGACGCAGGCGAGCGCGCCCATCACAAACGCAATCGTCGTAAAGCGCTGCCAATGTCTCCGGAGCAGCCAGATTGCAACCATTCCTAAAGTTGCCGCTGCCATGAATTCCGGGAGGGTTCGCATCGTGTCCCATCCTTTCCAGAAAGCGCCCGTGAAGAAGAGCATCGTGAGAACGTTCCCCTGCGTGAAGCCGGCCTGCGCCGCCTGCGTGAGCGACGGCTGGATGAATCCCGTCCACAGCGTATAGGCGCCGCCAACACCAAGTCCAAACGCCACCACCCATCCCCAACCGATGCTTCCGCGCTCCGGCTTGGCGGCGAGGTGTGCCGGAAGCGATTCTTCGTCGGTGGTGAGAGCCTCGTGGAGCCAGATGGCTTCTTTTTCGAGCGCGCTGAGAAGCTCACGGCAGGAGCCACAGGCGGCGACGTGCGCCGAGACGTCGCGCGCACGGCCCGCGTCGAGCTGGCCTTCGAGATAGAGCAGCCCCGTCATCTCGTCGAAATGATCGTCGATACGATTGTTGAGGTGGGCGTGAAGACTATCGTCGGGATGGCTCATGTTCGTCTCCCTGCAACTGCTCCTGCCGCGCTCGCGCCGCCGGCGCCAAGCGCCTCACGCAACTGATGTCGCGCGCGCAGCAAGAGGACTCCCACGAAAGCGCGGCGCACGCCGAGCGTGTCCGCGATCTCGTCGTAACTCATGTCCGCGTAATAGCGCAGGACGAGCGCCATGCGCGCGCGGTCGGGCAGCTTCGCGAGACCTGTGCGAACTTCCTTGCCCGTGTGCTCGAGTTGCAAGCGCTCCAGTTGGCTCGGGTCGGGATGTTCGAGGGGAAGCGTTTCGAGGTCGCCCGTCTCGAGGTCCTGGCGAATGCGGCGGCGGCGCAGCGTGTCCCAGCAGTGATTGCTCGCAACCTTGTAGAGCCACGCGGTGAAGGGCCGCGACGAATCGTAGGTGGCGAGTTTCTGCTTCACTTTCATGAAAATTTCCGTGGTCGCGTCTTCTGCATCCTCGCGCGTCGGCAACACCCGGCGGCAAAAGCGGAAAATGGCCGCGGCGTATTGGCGATACAGGTCGCCCCAGGCGTCGGAATTGCCCGCCCGGACCTGGGACAGCAACTGCGCCAGCTGTGTATCGCTCATCGCCCCGGCCGTGTTTTGCCTGTCCATTTGGTAATACGCAGATTGCTATCCGAATATTTCACAAGTACCACAAAGCGCCGTACTTGTCTGCCGGGATACGTGAATACGGCGATCCCGCGCAGGTCCACGGCGCGCCCGGTCTGCTATACTTTTCTTTCAGCTGATTTGCATGCCCGCTAAGAATCCAACGCCAAAACGGCTGTTCCTGGTTGACGCGATGGGCTACATCTTTCGCGCCTTCTTTGCGCCGATGGACCGCCTGCAGACCTCGACCGGCATCCCGACGAAGGTGCCCTACCTCTTTGCCACTATGATGCGGCGACTGATCCAGCACAAGGACTTACGGCCGGATTATGTTGCCGTGGTCTTCGATGTTTCCGCGCCGACCTTTCGCGACAAGCTATTTGCGTCATACAAGGCCCAGCGCCCGCCCATGCCGGACGATCTCGCCATACAGATTCCGTTCGTCCGCCGGTACTGCGAGGCGATGCGGCTGCCCATCCTCGAATATCCGGGGTACGAAGCCGATGACGTGATCGGGAGCCTCGCGCGGCAGGCGGCGGGGGAGGATCTCGACGTCTATATCGTGACCAGCGACAAGGATTTGATGCAGCTGGTCGGCGGGCGCGTGAAGGCGCTCAACCCGGCGAAGGGCGACCTGATCGCCGACGAGAAAAAGGTCGAGGAGATCATGGGCGTGCCGCCCTCGAAGGTGGCCGACGTGATGGCCCTGATGGGCGACCAGATCGACAACATTCCGGGCGCGCGCGATCCGAACGAAAAAACGCCGCCGGGCGAACGCCGCAAGGCCGGCATTGGCGAGGTGGGCGCGCGGCAACTGATCCAGCAGTTCGGCAGCGCGGAGGCGGCCCTCGAACATGCGAGCGAAGTGAAGCGCGCGAGCTACCGCGAGGCGCTCGAGAAATACGGCGAGTTTGTGAGGCTTAGCAAGCAGCTGGCGACGATTCCGACCGACGCCCCCGTGCCGCTTTCGCTCGATGAGCTGAAACTGAAGGATCCGGACGCGGCTGCGCTGCGGGCGCTGTATGGCGAATTGGGATTTACCTCACTGCTCAAGGAAATCGGGACCGTGGCCGACACGCGGCCGACCGATTATGCGGCGCTCGATTCTCCGGCTGCGCTGCGAAAATTCCTCGAATCGGTTCCCGGGGGACAGGAGACGGCGGTTTGGCTCGGGCTCGATGCGGAAGAGCCGGACGACGAAGGATTCGGGACGCGGGTGCTGGCGGTCGAGGCTTCCACGAAAGCGGGGTCGGCGCGGGTCGCGGCAAACGATACCGACAACAAAACGCTCGCAGCGATGAGCGAATGGCTGGCGGACGAGAAGCGGCCGAAAGTGGTGCACGATCCGAAACTGTTTCAGCTGCTCGCCGCGCCCGATTCGCAAGGCGGCGACGAAAAGGTGGGCGGGATTCGCCACGCGACGGCACTCTATTCCTTCCTGATCCGGCCAACGACGGCGAATCACGCTTTCGCCGAAGTGGTGCTGCGTCATCTAAACCAGACGCTTTCGGGCGCGCCGGGCGAACGCGCGGATTTCCTGCTGCGGCTCGCGCCGATCCTGCGGAAAGAGATCGAAGCGCTGGGGCTGGTCGATCTCTACGAGAAAATCGACCTGCCGCTTGCCGGCGTGCTCGCGCGCATGGAGGCGGCCGGCGTTCGCGTGGACCAGAAAGAGCTCGAGAAGATTTCGGCTGCGGCCGAGGGGCAGATCGTGCAGCTGGAAAAAAGCATCTTCGAGCTCGCGGGGTTCGAGTTCAGGATCAATTCACCGCAGCAGCTTGCGGAGGTTCTTTTCGACAAGCTGAATTTGCAGCCGCCGCGGAAAACGCGGGCCAAGGTGCGGTCGACCGCGGCCGAAGTGCTCGATGAGCTGGCGCTGATTCACGAGCTGCCGCGCAAGGTGCTCGAATTCCGCGAGCTGGCGAAGCTGAAATCGACGTACGCCGATGCCCTTCCGCGGCTGATCCATCCTGTGAGCGGCAGGCTGCACACGCGTTTCAGCCAGACGGGCGCGGTAACGGGGCGGCTGAGCTCGTCGAATCCGAATTTGCAGAATATTCCCGTGCGGACGGATTTGGGCCGCGAAATCCGGGCGGCGTTCGTGGCGGCACCGGGACATTTGCTGCTCTCGGCGGATTATTCGCAGATCGAGCTGCGAATCCTCGCACACCTTTCGGAGGATCCGATCCTCGTGGAGGCTTTCCGGCGCGGCGAAGACATTCACTCGCGCACTGCGCAGGAGGTGTTTGGCGTGGCGCCCTTCGCGCAGACGCGCGAGCACCGGCGCGTGGCCAAGGTGATCAATTTCGGCGTGATTTATGGGCTATCGGCATTCGGCCTAGCGCAGCAGCTCGGCATCGAGCAGCGCGAGGCCGCGAAATTCATCGCCGCGTATTTCGAGCGCTACAGCGGCGTGAAGAAGCTACTCGACCGGGAGATTGCCGAGGTGCGGCGCACCGGATTCACGAAGTCGATGTTCGGGCGAATCCGGCCGATTCCCGAAATCAATTCGCCGCAGCCGAGCCTGCGCAATTTCGCCGAGCGCACGGCGATGAACACGCCGATGCAGGGAGCGGCCGCCGACCTGATCAAGCTGGCGATGATCGAGCTCGACCGGCGGCTGGCGCGCGATTTCAAGTCGCGGATGATTCTGCAGGTTCACGATGAATTGCTTTTCGAGGCGCCGGGGGAGGAAGTCCCGCGGCTCACTGAGGTGGTTAAGGAAGTAATGCAGGGCGTCTACGAGC
>JBAPOM010000069.1:0-7303 GCA_049279635.1 Candidatus Acidiferrales bacterium | reverse complement strand
GGCGTGCCCTTGGGATTGAACGTCACGAGTTTCGTCCCGCTCGCATCGACATTCGCGGCACCCTTCGCCGCACGCGCCGCATCCGCCGGCGTGCGAGCCTCAGCCGTCGCCCCGGCCAGTAGCGCCGGCGACATCCCCAGCATCGACAAAATCCTTCGCCTGTTAATTTTCATGGCCACACCTCGATTCGCGGTGAAGCAGCCTTCGACGTAACGACACTCACCTTATAGTTCCGCCAGTCGTCGATTGCAAGCGTGAGAAATCGACAGGGACGAAAAACGAAAAGGCGGCCAGCGATGAATTGCTGGCCGCCGTTTTTCTCTCAACTGCTCCTACTGTTGCGGTTGGTTTTCGTGTGTCGGCGCTTGCGGTGCGGGCGCCGGCGCTGGGCCTGGCGCCGGAGGAGGCGGTGGGCCGAAAGGCATGTCCGAGACTCCGGATGGCTTCGGCGGAATCGGCATGTTGGCATCGAGCGCGAATGCGTAAATGCGCGCCTTGCCGCCGCGTCCCGAAAGGACCGCAACGTACTGCTTGCCGTTCACCTCGTACGTGACGGGATTCGCGAACCCGTTCATCAGCTTCGCCGACCACAGCTTTTCGCCTTTATCTGCGCTCAGCGCGACGAAATCGCCGCTGTCCGATGCGCAAAACACGAGGTTGCCCGCGGTCGTGACCGTGCCGGCGCCGTTCATCAGATCGGCGCGCCACACTTCTTTTTCGGTGACTGGATCCCACGCCGTCAGGAATCCGTGGTTCGGCGGCAGCGGATGCTTCGGGTCCGGCGGGCCGAGGACGATTCCCCAGTTGTACACACCGAGCTCCGGCCGGAACACCTTTGTGGAAACGTAGTGGAAGGTACTGTCGAGCGCCGGCAGATAGATCAGTCCGGTCTTTGGGTTATACGACATCGCCTCCCACGCGTGGCCGCCTGCTGGGCCCGGCGAGACGTCCTTCGGCTCATCTTCATAGCGCATGCCGGGAGCTTCGTTCGGGCGTCCCGTTTTCGGATCGAGTCCGGTGGACCACGTCACGTGCACGTACGGCGCGCCCGAGATGAATTGTCCCGTCTTGCGATCGAGGACGTAGAAGTAGCCATTCTTCGGCGCCTGCATGATCACCTTGCGCATCTTCCCATTGATCTTCAGGTCGGCAAGCGTGAACCCCTGCGTGGCGTCGTAATCCCATTCGTCTGCGGGCGTCGTCTGGAAATACCACTCGAATTTGCCGGTGTCGGCATTCAGCGCAACGATCGAGCACAGGTACAAATTCTCCATGCCGACCGGGCTGCGGAAGCCCTGCACCCAAGGTCCGCCCTGGCCGATTCCGATGTAGACATAATGGAGTTCGGGATCGTAGGCGATTCCGTCCCACACGTTTCCGCCGCCGCCCAGCTTCCACCAGTCGCCTTCCCAGGTGGGCGCAGCCGCTTCCATGGCCTTGTTCTCGAAAGGCTTGGTCGGATCGCCGGGGACAGTGTAGAAGCGCCAGAGCTCTTTGCCCGTTTCCGCGTCGTAGGCCGCCACAAACCCGCGGACTCCGTATTCGCCGCCCGCGTTGCCCACGATCACCTTGCCGTCCGCGATGCGCGGAGCGCCCGTGATGCTGTAGTCCTGTGTGTCGCTGATCATCTCCGTCGACCACACCACCTTGCCGGTTTGCTGAACGAGCGCCACGAGATGGTCATCGAGCGTCCCGACGTACACCTTGCCGTCGTAGATGGCCACGCCCCGGTTGGCCGGGCCGCAGCAGACGCTCGGGCCCGTCCGGACTTTATCCGGCTTGCCCGCCGAGCCGACGGGGAAATTCGTGTGCGGAATCTTGGGATCCCAGCGCCACTTTTCTTTTCCGGTGGCCGCATCGAGCGCCACGACGACGCTCCACGGCAGCGTCGCGTACATTACGCCGTTGGAAACCAAGGGCGTGCTCTCGACCGTGCCGCGGTCCGAATCCGTGTCGTAATACCAGGCGAGCCCGATCTTGCTCACGTTGCTCGCGTCAATTTGTTTGAGTTCGCTGTAGCGCCAGTCCATGTAACCGTGGCCGGTCGTCAGCCACTCGTCCGAGTTCTTGCCCGCGTCCAGCAGCGCCTTGGTGTCCTGCGCCTTGGCCGCGGACGCTGAAAGCCCCGCCGCCATCAGCAGCGCCAGCGCGATAAGCCACGCATTCCTGCCATTCAAAAATCGCATGAAAATTCCCCCTCGAATGTTCCCCAAAGCGCCTTCTGCCGGGTAGCCACCCCGAATACCCGCAAAAAGCCCCGCGTATCTTTATCCCATCATCGAACCGGATGCAAGGGTTGAGTGCGCATCCGGGCTCGATCTTGTGCCGCCATTACCTGCTGATTGTACGCCACCTCGCGCGCTACGGCTTAGAGAGGAAACTGTCCGCCCCAAGACCAAGGTTCTCAGGCCGAACCTGGGAAGTCAGGAAGTTGCTTCCGGGCCACCGGCCACTTCAGCAGACTATGAAAGGCGGGGTTGACGTGACCGTCATTCGCAGATAGACTAGTCATAGACTAGTGTAAACGGGAGTGGGCATGCGGCGAAGCAAGAATACGATCGGCGCCTACCAGGCGAAAACGCACTTGTCTAAATTGCTCGAAAAGGTCGGGGCGGGCGAAGAGATCGTCATCACCAGGCACGGCGCGGCCGTCGCCAAGCTCGTGCCGGTGAAGAAGGAAACAACCGCGGAAGAGCGCGCGGCAGCCATAGCGCGAATTCAGAAGCTGGGCGCCAGCTTGTCCCTCGGCGGATTGAAGGTGAAGGATCTGATCGCCGAAGGGCGGCGATGAGCGCGGCGTTTGTGCTGGATTGCTCGATCGCCATGGCGTGGCTGTTCGGCGACGAGGCGACGACGAAAACGGCGGCTTTGCTCAGGCGGCTGGGGACCGAGACGGCGCTCGTGCCGGCTTGGTGGTTCATCGAAGTTACCAATGTCCTTGCGCTGGCTGAACGCAAAGGGCGTATTGCGCCCGCGCAATCAGACGCCTTCATTGCGGATCTGGGCAAGCTCGGAATCGAGCGGGACCACGAAGCTCCGAATCGCGCCTTCACAAATCTGCTGGCGCTCTGCCGCACGCATCGCTTGACCTGCTACGACGCAATGTATCTGGAATTGGCCCTTCGCCGCGACTTGCCATTGGCCACGCTGGACGGCGATTTGCGGAAAACGGCAAAACGGCTTGGCTTGCGCCTGCTGGGATAACAGAACCGGTGGAAGACGAAGTTGTTTCCGGTCCACCCTCCTAGGCTCATCACTCCTTTACGCGGTGTTCTCGAACGAACTCCCCTAGGTCTTTTGGCTCAACATATGGTTCATTTGTTCCACACTTAACAGGCTTCACGTCGCCGACAAAGGCGCTCGGACAGAGGCCAGGCACATCAATCGGGATTGGTTCGTTCTTGTCCATATGGAAGAATCCATGCGCTCCGGTTGCCCCGGTCGTTTCAGCTACGAAGTAGTAAATCTGCCCAACTATGAGCGGATCGGCTGTCCTGGCAACAGGCACCGTTTGTTCGTATCCTCTCGGCACCTTGCCATAAACGAGACCCATTTCCGTTACGAAAGCACCAGATGGCGAACTACCCTCCGGCTTGATACTCCACACGAGCGCCTTGGCGTCAAGTGGGGTCGCGATCCTATGTCCTGGCTCCGGGGCATAGACGCAAAACGACACCAGACGACCGCTTCCGCCAAACGAAAAGGAGGGTCCAACTTCGATGGTCACCGAGGTCCCAACCTCGCAGCCAAGAGCCGCGAGCAAACAAAGCAAACTTAGAAAGAGCGCTAACGGGCGGGTGTCCCGGGTTGGGGAGTGGAAATCCATCGACATAACAACCGCGGCGAGGATATCACTGCGACACTTCTCGGAGAAGTATAGAAAGGCGAAGCGTGCCCCGGGTTCGGTGTGGGAACCTGGGTCTTGGGGCAACTCCGCACCGCGAAACTAAGAGGAAAGGCTCACCCTGCGGCCGGATATGATTCGCCGGCCGCATGGTTTTTCGCGTTCTACGTCCACTGACGATCTGGCGAGGATCGTCATCCTGAGCGGAGCGAAGGATCTCTCCGCTCTCGCCTTAGACCCACTTATCGATGTTGACGCTTACGCGGTAGCTCATGTTTGCGAGCTGGTGGTACGGGTTGGTCTGTCCGCCGACCGCGACGAAGTTGAACGAATCGGCTCGCGGCCACTTCGGGATCATCATGTCGTCCGTCAGGTTCGCCGCCTCCGGGCCTCTGGGCAGCCCGCTGAAGAGCATCGACTTGACGTCCTTCACCGAGACGAGCGTATTCTTCTGCAGCCAGTCGGCAAGGTCTTCCTTGGTTTTGTATCCCAATTCGACCAGGCCATTGGCCACCAGCGGATCGGCCAGCACGAGCGCGCCGAACATCGAAGCGAACGGTCCTACGTTGTAGGAGATCGCCTCGTGATAGAGCGGAATCGGCTTCACGCCCAGCCCGCGCCCGCCCTGCCCTTGCGTGATCAGGAACCCGAAGAAGAAGCTGATCACGTTGTCGGTCGGCTTGAACCCCTTCTGCACGTGGAACGGCGTCCAGGGGCTGTCCTTCTCATTCTCGGGAATGATCAGGTTGTTATAGTTGATCACGTTGCCCTGCGAACCCATGTAGGTCTCGCCCGCGATTCCGCCGCCGTCGAGGTTCTTCGACATCAGCGTCCACGCGCGGCCGATCACCGCGTTCGCCTGGTTGAATGGACCCATCGCGCCGATTCCGTAGTTCATCTGCAGCTTGTCGCGGATCGGCCCGTTGATTACCGCCGCGGAAACCAGCGAGTTTGTCGAGCTGAAGAGCGCCGAGATGCCGGTCGATGCGATCGCCAGAAGCGTCGGGAAGTAATCCGGCGTGGCTCCCGCCATCACCGCGTTGATCGCCACTTGCCGGACGTTGTAGGACCACGGCGGAAACGCGCCCTGCGCCGGAGACATCTTGCCGACCACTTCGTCGGGCATGTGGCTCGTTCCCTTCAGCATCGCGTCCACTTTTTCCTGCGTGGGCAGGATGATCGGCATGAAGTCCGTCATGCCGTTGTCGAGGAAATACTGCTGTAGGTTGTCGGAAGTGTCCGTGAACGTCGGCGCGCCCACCGGCGGCGTCGACGTTCCCGATTTCATTTCATCCGCGGTCGGCTGTGTCGTCAGGCCGTCGATCACTTCCTTCATGAGCGGCTTGCCGCTCACCGGGTCGTTGCCCTGCAGGTACGCGTACATCTCGTCATCCGTCTTGCCCCATACCGGGTGCGGGGTGAAGACGATTCGCTGGAGCGGCATGCCTCGTTTTGCGGCGTTGGTTTTGGCGAGATCCTTAAACGCGATCGTCACCATCGGAACGGCGGGGATTCCCATCTTTTCGTATTCTATGCAGTGACCGACGGTCGCTGGCGTGCACGTGCTTCAATGGCCGATGGCCATAATGACTGCCTGGCCATTCGCTTTCACTTCCGCATTCAGCTTGGGATCGTCGTCCGCGAAGCCGCCGGCTTTGAGGCGGTACACGGTTTTCACGCTCGGCATGTTCGTCGAGAACCACTTGGCGACCTGCGCCAGAAAATGGTCCGCGCCCGGGAAGCCGTCGGAAACGAGGTAGATCGTTTTTCCGTCGAGCGTGCTGAGCCGCGGCGCCATCGGGATCAGCGTGATCGGAGGCGGCATGCCCCGCGGATTCAACGCCGTGATTTTTGGCTCCATGGCCGAGGCCTTGCCGTCTTTGGTTTTCGGTTTTTTCTCCTTGGCTTCGGCCGTCGCGGCAGCCAAAAGCGCAGGAGACGCTCCTATCAATGACAACAACTTTCGTCTATTAATCATGGACGCTCCAATCTCCCTTCATGGAGATTCCCCCATCGTAGAGACGAACACGAATACCACCCGGTTACACTACAACTCCGCACAAACCTTATCCCCACTGGCACCGCAATTGCAACAGAAGGAAGGAATAATCAACGGCCGGTATCGGCGTCGCGCGGCTGCCTGGCTTTCTTTTTGGCGGCTTTCCGCGCGCGCTTCCTGCTCTGTTTTTCCGCTGATGCGGTTAGCTCTTCCATCTGCTCCGGACTCAGCGCGTCGTCCAGCGCTTCGCGTATCTCTTTTTCGAGCTCATCGGCCGCGATCCCGCACGCTTCCCGCGCTTCGTCGATCGCGCGCGCAATGCGCATCGCAATGTGCTGCGCCGCCTCTTCCGCCATGCGGTTGACCATGGTTTTGAGCGACGTCGCGATTGTTTCTTGCAGGCGTGCGTTCAGATCGACGGGCGCGGGCGACGACTCTTCCTCGGGACTGAATCCGATGGCGCCCGAAATATCGATCTCCTCGAAGGCAACAGGGGGAATGTACCGCTTCGCCTCGATTGCCGCCGCTTCTTGCAGTGTTTCGGAATCCGTCCCCTCGGCTGCCGCAATTTCGGCGGCAAGCTCCTGTGCTGCCTCGGCGACTGCCTCGTGTGGCGGCACTTCATCGTCGGGATGCGGGAACCAATCCGGAGGAGCAGACGCAAGCCCCCAGACATTTCCCGAGACGACGAACTCGAGGCCGATTTCATATTGCTCGCGCAGATTCCTGGGGCGCTGCACCCACTTGGCCCGCCCCCGGACGACGCGGGGACTGAGCCGGGGATTCGCATGCATGATCTCGATCGTCACCAGGGAATCGCGCTGCACGTAGTTCTTCGACTTGTATTTGCAGCCGTTGCAGCTGACGCTCAGCGTCGAGGTGAGTTCGCGAAATGCCTCGCCGAGGGCATCGACGCCGCTGACCGTGATGGGGATCGCGGCCGGCACGCGCGAACTCCGGCGCTTCTCCGAGCCCGAAGTGCTTCCCGTTTCGATGGATGCGAGCGTATCCGTCAAGTGTCCTCTGAGGGCGAACACTCCAAAACTATCACGTTGCTTCGCATCCCTAGCAAACTCTTGCCCGCATGGTGCAATAAGGGTAAAGCTGCGGGGTACCGATCTTGCTCCACCGATGTGGCCTTTCCGGACGGAGCGGGCAGGGGAAGAGCAGATCCCTCGCTGCGTCCCGCGCCCGCATAAAGCGCGGGAAAAAACAAAACCGCGCGGAACTCTACTCGGGATGACAGGTGGCTCGGCGGAATCGGTTTGACGGGTGGGGCCGGCGCGGCCCGGGGAGATTCAATCGGCTGCTGTTCAACGGCGCCTTCGGCGTATTACGATGTCGTTTGTGGGCTGAGTCGTTCCCAGGCGATTTCAAGGGGGATGATTGCCATGGGCGCTGCTTCCAAGAAGGCACTTCTTTGCACACTTCTGACGTTGCTGATCCTGCCGGCTGTATCT
>JBAPOM010000068.1:0-7422 GCA_049279635.1 Candidatus Acidiferrales bacterium | reverse complement strand
GCTCCGTGGGACGGTGCGTGAGCCGCGCCGTCAGCCGCACGCGATCGACCGCCTCCCGCACCCGCGCCGTGCGCTCGCCGCGTTCCACCTCGGCCAGCCGCAGCGGCAGCTCCACATTTTCCTCGAGCGTCATCCGCGGCAGCAGATTGAACGACTGAAAGACCATCCCGATCGTATGGCTGCGGTGCCGCGCCAGCTCGTCCGAACTCATTTCGGCGAGATTCCGTTCGTGCGCGAAAATCGACCCTGAAGTGGGCCGGTCGAGCCCCGCCGCCAGATTGAGCAGCGTGGATTTACCCGAGCCCGAGCTTCCCAGCAGCGCCACGAACTCGCCGGCGGCGACGCTCATCGTCACGTCGTCGACGGCGCGCACAAGTGCATCGCCCATGGGATAGTGCCGTACGAGATGCTCCGTGCGGATGGCGGCCTTACCGTTCCGCTCGGCCGCTCCGCGAGCGCCTTGCGAAGCGCTGATATTCGGTGAAGTCATGACCCTCAATCTTACTACGCGCGCGGCCTGCCCAATGTTGCTCGAAAGACAACTTCTATGCGTGAAGCGCTCACGCCCGATTCGGGTATAATCGCGCGTCTGGATTCACGAGGTCCTCCGGCTCGCACTCCGGATCCTCCAACTTTATCGACGCACGCGGAGACCCATGGCAATTTTGGTCACAGGTGGCGCAGGCTACATCGGAGGCGTGACCGCCGAACGCCTAAAAGCCAAGGGCGAGCCTATCGTCGTCTTGGACGATCTTTTCCGGGGTCACCGCGCCTCGGTCGATCCGGATGTGCCGTTTTATCAGGGCCGCGTGGGCGATCGCGCGCTCGTCACACGCATCCTCAAGGAACACAAAATCGAGGAGTGCGTTCATTTCGCGGCGCTCGCCTACGTGGGCGAATCCGTCGGCCAGCCGGCGCGGTATTTCGAGAACAACGTCGAGCAGGGCATCGCGTTCCTGAACACGCTGATGGAAGCAGGCATCCGCCGCATCGTTTTTTCATCCACGTGCGCCACCTACGGCGAAGTGGAGAAAGTCCCGATCGCCGAGACAACCCCGCAGTGGCCGGCGAATCCCTACGGCTGGTCGAAGCTCATGATGGAGCGCATCCTCGCGTCCTACGATCACACCTATAGTTTCAGGTTCACCGCGCTTCGCTATTTCAATGCCGCCGGCGCTACCGAATCGCGGGGCGAGCATCACGAGCCCGAATCGCATCTCGTCCCCAATGTGCTCGCAGCCGCGCTCGGCGAAAAAGCCGAGGTCACCGTTTTTGGCACCGACTATCCCACGCCCGATGGCACGGCCATTCGCGATTACGTCCACGTCACCGATCTCGCCGAAGCTCACATTTCCGCGCTCGAGTATCTGCGCCGGGGAGGCAAGTCCGATTTCATCAATCTCGGCACCGGCCAGGGCTATTCGGTTCTCGAAGTGATCGAATCGGCCCGCAAAGTGACCGGCCAGCCGATTCCGGTGCGCACCGCGGGCCGCCGCCCGGGCGATCCCCCGAAGCTCGTCGCCGACGCGGCGAAAGCCCAGAAGGTGTTGGGCTGGAAAGCCGCGCAGTCCGACTTGCCTCAGATTCTCAAATCACAGTGGCAATGGCGCAAGAAGCATCCGAAGGGCTATTCGGGTTAGCAGCCGTCAAGGCTCCTCATAACTGCTCGTTAGGGGGTCGGAGTTTCAGAAAGTGTATGCCGACCGGGTTGTGGCGGCGGAAGGGCCTTCGGTGGAAGCGTGGGCCTTCAGGCCCGCGAAAAAGTTCGCTAAATGGGCGGCTTCAGCCGCGGGCTGTTGGCATTTTGGGAGGTCGGAGCTTCAGGGCCAAGAAAAGTCGGCTTCAGCCCCCTACATGGCATTCTTCGTTCTCGCCGCGAACATTATGAGCCGGTTCCCGAGGGGAGGCCCCGGCTTCAGCAGCCAGGGCCCTTCCTCGCGATGCGCCAATTACGGACGGGTGCTTCGGCCGTTGTGCTTCTTGGCGTAGATGTTCCTCGACGCCCGGTTCTGGCTCTGGTTGATGGCTCGTCGGTCGGCGCCCGTCAGATGCCCGCCGTTCGCTTGCCGGTCCGCGCGTCCTTCGCGGTTGATCCCCTGCTGCTGATTTTCAAGCCGTGCGGTTTCGCCCGCGGTGAGCTGTCCGCTCTTCACGCCCTGCGCGATGCGGTCCTGCTGATTTTCCCGGCGCTGGCCGATTTCACCGTTGCCGTAGTGCGCGGTGTTTGCGTTGTGCTTGTCGGTGTAAATCTGATTCGAGAGGTGGTTTTGCTGATTGTCGAGTTTCGTCCGGTCGGCTGACGTCAGATGCCCGTCGTCTTCCGAGCGCATCGTGTGCTCTTCCTTATTCACGTCCGCTTCTTTCGTCTCCAGGTTTTTCGTCTCGCCGGCCGTCAACTGGCCGCTGTTGATGCCCTGCGCGATACGGTCCTGCTGATTGTCCTTGCGCTGCGCGATCGATTGCGGATCGGTTGTCGTCGAAGTGGTCGATTGTTGCGCGAATGCTGGTGGCACAGATAGAGCGATGAGGGCTGCACCGCTTAAAATGAATGTTCTCGTCTTCATGATGGCGTTTCCTTTCCTAGCGCGATTTCCCGCAAGTATGAAGTGTCAGCCCCCGATTGCCCGTGGTGGCCGTACGCCCCATAAAACACGTTCACAGCCGGAAAGTTGCGCCTGAAAGGCGCATGCGTAACCGGCTTAGAATCTTATCGGTGTGGGACATCGGCGCCGGCGAGTTGTGTATAATGCGTTCGGGTTTGGGACAGCGAGTAATTAGCGATACCAACGAAAAAATTTAGGTCTTTTACCGACAAGACGGCGCCCCGTAGTGTGAGTCAATAAACCCGGGCGCCTGCCTGCCAAGGAGATGGCGGCCCCGATGCGACAACAATTCATCCACCGATTCGCAGTCGTTCTCTTGCTGTTTTGCGTTACTCCAATCACTGTGTGTGCGCGGATGCCGGCCGGCTTGGCGCCGCACGCCCTCGTAGCCCTGGTCGCGCCGCAGATTCATGTCGACCGACTTGCTGCCGTCGAGCAGGCGGTTGCGGAGGCGAAAGGCTCAGCCGACAACTCGTGGATGCTCACAAGTTCGGCCCTGGTGCTCTTCATGACGGGCCCCGGACTCGCTCTCTTCTACGGCGGCTTGGTGCGCAAGAAGAACGTCTTGGGCACCATGATACAGAGTTTCGCCATGATGGCCGTCATCACAGTGATCTGGGCGATCGTCGGCTATAGCCTGGCCTTCGGCTCGGGAAACAGCTTTATCGGCGGCTTCCATCACATTTTCCTGTGGGGCGTTGGTTCTCAACCGGATGCCGCGTATGCGGCGACCATTCCGGTCGAGACTCACATGATTTTCCAGCTGATGTTTGCCATCATTACGCCGGCGCTCATCACCGGGGCTTTTGCCGAGCGCATGAAGTTCAGTGCGATGCTGGTGTTTCTCACGCTGTGGTCGTTGTTCGTCTACGATCCCATGGCGCACATGGTCTGGGGCAAAGGCGGGCTGCTCAACGCGTCGCTTGGCGGCCGGTTTCCGACACTCGACTTCGCGGGCGGCACAGTCGTCCACATCACCTCGGGCGTCTCGGCGCTGGTTTGCGCACTCTATCTCGGGAAACGGCTCGGGTATCCAAAGCAGTCGATGCCGCCGCACAGCGTTGTAATCAGTTTCATCGGTGCCTGCATGTTGTGGGTCGGGTGGTTCGGCTTCAACGCGGGCAGCGCCCTGTCGGCCGGGAGCCTGGCGACCAGCGCATTTGTAGCCACCCACTTCGGAGCGGCCGCGGCTGCGATCGGATGGTCTGCGGCGGAATGGATGCGCAGGGGCAGGCCGAGCGCCCTTGGAGCAATTTCCGGAGCCGTCGCCGGTCTCGTTGCAATCACGCCGGCCTCGGGATTCGTCGGTCCGATGTCGGCGCTGGCGATTGGGCTGATCGCGGGCGCCGTCTGCTTCTGGATGGCGACCTCGCTCAAGGCCCGGTTCGGTTATGACGATTCGCTCGACGCGTTCGGCGTGCATGGAGCTGGAGGAACGGTCGGCGCCTTGTTAACCGGCGTGTTCGCCTCGAGCCTCATCAACCCCATTTTCAAGGACGCGAACGGCAACGCCTTGCCTTCCGGCGCGATCCAGGGGAATTTTCATCAGGTCTTGTATCAACTGATCGGGGTTGCGATCGCCTGGGCTATCGCGATCGTGGGCACGCTGATCATCCTTAAGATCGTGGATCTGGTGATCGGGCTGCGTGTTTCAGAGGAGGAGGAATCGCAGGGCCTCGATCTCACTCAGCACGGCGAAGAAGGCTACTTTTGGGAGACATCCGCGTAGCCAGCCAGTGGATTTAGGCGTAATCTCTTTCGGGTCGCTTTGGGCGTAAGGAAGGTTGAGGCGGAGAACGATGACAAAAATCGAAGCGATTATCCAGACGTCGAAACTCGATCCGGTGAAGGATGCACTTCACGAAATCGGCGTGGAAGGCATGACGGTCCTCGAGGCGCGCGGGCACGGCCGTCAGAAGGGCCATACCGAGTTCTACCGCGGCCGCGAATATACCGTCGATCTGATCCCCAAGATCAAACTCGAGATGGTTCTGGCGGACGACTTGGCCGAGAGGGCCGTCCAGGCCATTATCACGGCAGCCCGCACAGGAAAGATCGGTGATGGTAAAATTTTTCTTTCCAAGGTGGACGATGCCATCCGGATTCGAAACGATGAGCGCGGCGAGACTGTGCTCTAAGGGGATGGCGGAGCCGCATGATGCAGGCAACGGGCAATGAGACCGTCGCAGCGAGCCCGGCGCGCGATCAGGATTCAATCAGATACCGATGTCTACAAAGCCCACTTTCGCAACCGAACTCCGCGACGACTACGCGGCGGGTTCGGCGCGCCTGCAAAGAGAATTCGCCTCGAACGGTGACGGCCGCGCCGCGGTCGAAGGCCGTACGGCCCTTGTAGAGTCCATTGCATCCCGTCTCTGGAAGGAACTCGTCTCGCCCACCGCCGATGGCCCTCCCGGCTTTGCGCTTCTCGCTCTCGGCGGTTTCGGCCGTCGCTGGCTCTTCCCCCACTCCGATATCGACATCCTTTTCCTCCATTCCGATAGCGGGACCGGCAGGGAACTCAAGGATCGCATTCGGAAATTTTCGCAGGAAATGTGGGATATACGGCTCAAGTTGAGCCCCGCGACGCGCTCCCTGGCCGAATGCGAGAAATTCGACCCGAACAACGTCGAATTCGCGATTTCACTGCTCGATTGCCGCTATCTCGCAGGTGATCGCGACCTTTTCACTCGCTTGCACGATCAGGCGATTGCGAAACTCGTCTCGCGCGAATCGCGCTCAATTGTGCAGCGCCTCACCGATCTCACGCGAGCCCGCTACAACAAGTTTGGCAACACGGTCTTTCATCTCGAGCCGAATGTCAAAGACGGCCCCGGCGGGCTCCGCGATTACAACCTCGCGCACTGGCTCGCGCTCATCGCCGCGATCGAGGAAAAGGCTGGCTGGCCTGATGAAGCCGAGCTTCTGCCCTCCTGGCTTCGTCCGCGTTTCGAAGCCGCCCTCGATTTTCTGATGTCCGTCCGGTGTTTTCTGCATTTCCGTCATGGCCGCGACGACAACACACTCGCCTGGGCCGCTCAGGACGAAGCCGCCGCTCGCACCATCGGCGTGCCTGATGCCGACTCGCTCGCCACTTCCGAATGGATGCGCATCTACTATGGTCATGCGCGGTTGATCCACCGCGTCGCGTCGCAGTTGCTCGAAGAGTTTCCGGCCGCGCGCCCCTCGCTCTACCGCCAGTTTCAGAATTTACGCTCGCGCCTCTCCAATGCCGAGTTCGCCGTCGTGGACGGAAGAATTTTTCTCCAGCGCGAGGAGTCGCTCAAGGATCCCGAGCTACCCCTCCGCATGTTCCGCTTCATGGCGCGCCACGGTCTGAGCCTCAGCTCGGCCACCGAGCATCAGTTGGAGGAAATCCTGCCGTCGCTCGCCAAAGCGCCTCCGAAGGGTGCCGCAGCCTGGCACTACCTGCAGGAAATCCTACTGGCTCCGCACGCGGCCGAAGCGCTGCGTGCCATGCATTCGCTGGGCCTCCTTGGCTTGCTTGTGCCGGAATTCAAGGGCATCGATTCGCTCGTCATTCGCGACTACTCGCACCGCTTCACCGTCGACGAACACACGTTCGTCGCCATCGAAAATCTCCACGACCTGCGAAAATCGCAGTCGAAATGGGACCAGCGCTACGCCGAGCTCCTCGACGAAGTCGAACAGCCCGATTTGCTCTACCTTGCGATCCTGCTCCACGACACCGGTAAGGGTACCGAATCGGATAGTCACGTTTCTGCGAGCGTCGAGTTAGCGAGAACCTGCCTCGAGCGCCTCGACATCGATCCGCCCGATCGCAAGACGGTTCTCTCCCTGATCGAGCGCCATCTCGAAATCAGCAACCTGCTACGCCGCGATATTTTCGATCCCGGTACCGTCCGCCTGGCCGCGGAGAAGATGGGCACGCCCGAGGTGCTCAAGATGCTGTGTCTTCTCACCTACGCCGATATCAAGGCCGTGAATCCCGAAGCGCTCACGCCCTGGAAAGCCGAAAATATCTGGCAGCTCTACATTGGCACCGCCAATTTAATGATGCGCAGCGCTGATGAGCGCCTCCATGGCGACGCGGACGACGAAGTCCTCAATCACCTGCGCACACTCGCGCCCGCCGCCGGAAAAAGAATCGACGCGTTCCTCGACGGCTTGCCGCGGCGCTATCTGCGGACGCAGGCCGCGAGCGACGTGATCCGCCACATGGAGATGTCCAGCCACCTCGGCGAAGATTCCGTGCAGCTCGACCTCACGCGCGGCCGCCACTGGTACGAGCTCACCCTCGCCACCCGCGACCGCCCGTTCTTATTCGCCAAGATGGCGGGTGCTCTGGCGGCCTGGGGAATGAACATCGTCAAGGCGTCGGCCTTCTCGAATAGCGCCGGCGTCGTCGTCGACACTTTTCTCTTCACCGACCGCTTCCAGACGCTCGAGTTGAATCTCCCCGAATGGGAGCGCTTCAAGAAAAGCATCCACGATGTCCTCGCCGATCAAGCGGACCTCGATCGCATGCTGCGCGACCGCCTGCGCGCCGAAAAGAACGTCGAGCCCAAGGTGAAAATCGAGACCCGCGTCGAAATCGACGATGCCTGCTCCCCGCACACCACTCTGATCGAAGTCATCACGCAAGACCGGCCCGGGCTGCTCTATCGCATCAGCTCGCAGTTCTCCCACCAGAACTGCAACATTGAAATCGCGCTCATCGAAACCGAGGGCCAGATGGCCATCGACGTCTTCTACCTCACCTCCGCCGGAGACAAGCTCTCGCCCGAACATCAGTCCCGCATTCGCGCCGCCCTCCTTGAGGAACTCGCCACAAAAT
>JBAPOM010000067.1:0-3986 GCA_049279635.1 Candidatus Acidiferrales bacterium | reverse complement strand
AAAATTTCTGCACGGAAGGCTTCCGCTGCTTTCGAGTTCCGTGTATAGTTCCCGCCGACAGTTTTTGACAGGATGACGCAAACTCCCCTCAAACCAAGGCGTTGGCTGCTTGCGGTCGACCCGCGGCTCTACCACTGGGATACCCTTTTCGTGAAGGGCAAGGAGATGTGGAGGCAGGCGGGGAGCCGTCCCGACGCGCTGCGGCAGCTGAAGCAGGTCCACAAGGGCGACCGCGCACTCTGCTATCACGGCAAGCCCGAGCATTCGATATACGCTTTGGCCGAGGTGACCCGCGATCCTTATGCGGATCCACACGATTCCGACGGGAAGAAGCTGGTCACCGACCTCCGAGCGATCGAGCGCCTGCCGCGTCTGGTGACGCTCGTGGAGATGCGGGAGAATAAGGCGCTGCGCAAGATCAAATTCCTCAAGAATACGCGGCTCACCATCTGCCCGCTGACGGATGAGGAGTACTCGGAAATTCTGAAGATGGCCGGAATCGTGGCGTCGCCCGGCATTCCCCTCCCCTGAAGCCGGAACGAAATTCGAAAAGCGAAACTCGTATAGAATGGCTGCCTCGGAGGTGGTTCCATGCGCGGCTTGATGAAGCTATGGGTTGCGGTGGCGGTCATGGGCGTTTGCGGAGTGGCGCTCGCTGGGGATAAGGGTGCCGCCAAGAGCGCGGCGGATTCTGCCACGGCGGCGGATTCTGCCACGGCCGCGTTCCCTCAACTGGCGGGAATCTCGACGGGCAAAACGCGCGTCGTCGACATGACGTACACGCTCAACGGCCATCTGCCTTCGTGGCCCGGCGACGACAAGACCTTTGAGACGCAGGTGGTGGCGACGTACGCGAAAGACGGCTACTTCGCGCGCAGCTTCTGGACGCTTGAGCACTACAGCACGCACATGGACGCGCCCGTTCATTTCGCGCCGGGAAAAGCCACGCTCGACGAGATCCCGGTGACGCATCTCTTCGGCCCGGCCGAGGTAATCGACGTTCGCGAGGAGGCGGCGAAGGATCCGGATTACCGGCTCACGGTCGCGCGCGTCGAGAAATGGGAAGCGGACCACGGGCGCATTCCCGCGGGCGCGATCGTCCTGCTGCGCACGGGGTGGGCATCGCGCTGGCCGGACCAGAAGCGCTATCGCAATCAGGATGCGCAGGGGGTGATGCACTTTCCCGGATTCGGCGCGGACGCTGCGAAGCTACTGGTGGCGCGCGGCGCGGTCGGGCTGGGGATCGACACGCTGAGCATCGATTACGGCGCGTCGAAAAATTTCGAGGTGCACCACGTCGATTTGCCCGCCGGGCTCTACAATCTCGAGAATCTGGCGAATCTCGATCAGTTGCCGGCGACGGGCGCGTTCCTGATCGCCGCGCCGATCAAGATGGAAGGCGGGTCGGGCGGGCCGTGCCGCGTCTTCGCGATTCTTCCGGAAGCAAAGTGACTTCGTAGACAAAAAATGCCGGAACTGCCTGAAGTCGAAACCGTCGTGCGGGGACTGAGAGCTGTGCTGTCCGGGCGGCGCATTCTCGACGTGCGGCTCGGCAAGACCGACTTCATCGAGAATCCCGCAGCGATCGAAGAGCAGTTGCCGGGCAAGCAAATCCGCGCGGTGCGGAGATACGGAAAATTCCTGTTGGTGGAGCTGGAGCCGGCAAATCCGAACGAGCCGTCGCGGGAACTCGCTTTGCTGATTCACCTGGGAATGACGGGCCAGCTCGTCACGTGCCCGCCCGACGCGCGCGTGGCACCGCACACGCACGTTTTTCTCGCGCTCGACGACGGCAAGGAACTGCGCTACACCGATATTCGCCGCTTCGGCAGCATGCGGCTTTTGGCCGATGGCGCGCGGGAAAAGGCGCTGGGCTCGCTCGGCACCGACCCTCTGGAGATGACCGAGGAACAGTTAGCGGCGGCGACAGGCTCTCGGCGGGCGCGGATCAAAGCGCTGCTACTCGACCAACACGTGGTCAGCGGCATAGGCAACATTTACGCGGACGAGAGTCTGTGGCGCGCGCGCATCCATCCGATGCGGATTGGCGCGACGCTGAAGCGCGACGAGATCCGCCGCCTCTATCGCGCCGTGCGCGATGTGCTGAATGAGGCGATCCGGCTGCGCGGATCATCGGTTTCGGATTATGTCGATTCCGAGGGGCAGCGCGGCGAATTTCAGCTGCGCCATCGCGTGTATCAGCGCCAAGGCAAGAAATGTTTCCGCTGTGGGGCGAAGATCCGCCGCGCCATCGTAGCAGGACGAAGCTCGCATTTCTGCCCGAAGTGCCAGAGAGCCCCACGCACACGTAAGCTCAAGGCGTGATAGCTCTTCGCTTTTCCAATTTCAAATTTCTAGTTTCAATTTTCTATTTTGCGGACCGCTGCGCCGGCTCGGGCATGTAGAGACCGGCTTTGGCGGGCAGGCCTGCGCGCTCGAACTGGATCGTGGTATGCGTGATGTGGAAATCGCGCGCGAGCACTTCGCGGATGCAGGCAAGCAGCTTTTCGCTTACGTCCATGTGCATATCCGGGATGCGGACGTGGCAGGAGAGCGCGTTCAATTCGTCGCCGAGCGTCCAGATGTGGACGTCGTGCACTTCTTGCACTCCTTCGACGCGCAAGATCGCAGCGGCAACTTCCTCGAGGCGTATCTGCCGCGGCAAACCTTCGAGCAGAATGTGCCCGCTCTCGCGAAGGATGCCAGTGGCCGACCAGAGAACCATCGCGCCAATCGCCACGCCGAGGAGCGGATCGATCCATTCCGCACCGGTCGAGCGGACGATCAGCGCACCCACGAAAATCGCGACATTCGAGAACGCGTCGCCCATATTGTGAATCCACACGGTGCGCACATTCAGATCGCGCCGCCCGCGATGGACGGCCAGCGTGATGCCGCCATTGATTGCGAGAGCGAGCAGCGAGACCCAGATCATCAGTCCCGTGCGCACCTCGACCGGCGCGCGAAACCGCTCGATCGATTCGCCGATTACGAACAGCGCCGCGAGCGAGAGCACGATCGCGTTCACAAACGCCGCGAGAATGCCCGCGCGATGGTAGCCGTAGGTTTTCTCGGGCGTCGGCGGGCGCTTCGCCCAGCGCATCGCAAGCCACGAAATCACCAGCGTGGGGACGTCGGTTAGGTTGTGAACGGCGTCGCTGAGGAGCGCGATCGAGTGCCCGGCATACCCAGCGGCAAGTTCAGCCACCACGAGAACCAGCGTAGCCACCACCGCCGCGCCCAGAATACTGGTGGCGGCATCGCCCAGGCCATGTCCATGCCCATGGCCGTGATGGCTGTGCGTGTGCAGAGGCTCCGATTCGCCGTGGACGTGCAGGTGCATATTGAGTGGATTCTACTCGCAGACCGCGCCCGGCGCACCGTCCCGATCATTCATGGGTACGCTAGCGTTACGGGAAGTACGGATTGGTCGCCTCGACTCGAAACCCATTTGACTCGCCTGCGGGCCGCCGCCTAACATCGAATAGTTGCTAGCTTTTGGGGGATTTCGGGGGAAGGCGTTCAGGCGTCGCAATTCGCCCTGGGATGACGCAAAACACAGCCAAGCTGGTCTTTTGGGGGGTGCGCGGCTCGACGCCGACGCTCGAGCGCGACACGTGGCGCTATGGCGGAAACACGGCCTGCCTCGAATTCATCGCGCCGGGCGGCACGCGCTTCATCTTCGATTGCGGCACGGGGCTGCGCATGCTCGGCAACCGGCTGCGTGCGCCCAACAACCACTGGGCCGAGTCGCACGAAGCCATCGAGGCGCACGTCCTGGTGACGCACTACCACTGGGACCACATCCAGGGCATTCCGTTCTTCCAGCCGTTCTTTGAAGTGCAGAACCGCTTCCACTTTTGCAGCTTCGAATCGGAATCGCTCGGGCGCCATAGCCTGCGCCAGGTACTCGACGCGCAGCTCGCCAAACCCTACTTCCCCGTCGACGTAAGCACGATGAAGTCGATGCGCTCGTTCCGCGAAGT
>JBAPOM010000066.1:0-5545 GCA_049279635.1 Candidatus Acidiferrales bacterium | reverse complement strand
GCCGTCGATTCAGCTAATTCCGATGGCGCCCCGGCTCAGCACGCTCGACGGCAAGACCATCTACCTCGTGGACACGGGATTCGGCGGCGGCGGTATGCTGCTGCAGCAGATCCAGCTGTGGTTTGGGCGCAACATGCCGAGCGTGACCACCGTGTTCAAGAGAAAAGCGGGGCCGTACGCGGAAGATGATCCGAAGCTTTGGGCGGAGATCAAGGAAAAAGGCGACGCCGCGATCATGGCGATCGGGCATTGAAGCACGTGCACGCCAGCGACCGTTGGTCACTGCATAACCGTTGAGAAGCTGGGCATCCCGACCACTCCCATGGTCACGATTGCGTTCAAAGACCTCGCGATCCTGAACGTGGCGAAGCGCGGCATGCCGCACGAGCGGATTACGTTCACTCCGCATCCCGTGTGGGGGAAGACGCCGGAAGAACTTCGCGCATACGTTGAGGGCAACGATCCCGTAAGCGGCAAGCCGATGATGCCGGAGATCATCGATGCGCTGACCCGGCCGCTTTCGGCGGAAGAGTCGAAGACGGGGACGATTTCACCTTCGGTGGGGCCGTCAACCTACAGCGATACCGCGGACAATCTACAGGAATATTATTTGAACAATGGAATGACGGACTACTTGCCGATCGTTCTGCCCACCCAGGCGCGCGTCGAGGCGATGCTGAAGGGCACGAGCCACTCGCCGGACGAAAAATGCGGGCAGATGGCCGGCGGCGCGTATCCGCCGTGGACATACACGGTGCGACAGGTGGCGGTGAACGCGGTGATGGCCGGATGCCGGCCGGAATATTTGCCAGTGGTGCTGGCGATCGCGTCGTCGGGAACGCCTTCGCTCATGAGCTCGACGAATTCGTTCGCGTACGCGGCGGTGATCAACGGGCCGATTCGCGACAAGCTGAATATGAACTACAGCATCGGCGCGCTCGGGCCGTTTGCGCAGCCGAATGCCGCGATCGGGCGCGCCTGGACGCTGCTCTCGAGGAATCTCGCCAACGCCGGAATTCCCGGCGACACCTACATGGGGTCGCAGGGCAACAATCTGAATTACAACAACCTGATCATGGCCGAGAACGAAGCGGCGAGCCCTTGGGCGCCGTTTCATGTCCAGAAAGGTTTTCGCGCCGAGGAAAATGTGGTGAGCATGTTCCGCGGGCTCGGGATCACTCCGGGGCAGGGCGCGCGGGGGACGAGCACCGACACGCCGAAATACGAGGAGCAGTTCAGCGACCTCTTCAGCGTGTTCACAGGATTTTTCGGCGGGTTGGTGGTGGCCGATCCGCTGATCGCGGTGAGCCTCCACAACCGCGGCTACGACACCAAGGAAAAGCTGATCGACTGGCTCTACAAGAATACGAATCAGACGGTGAAGGACTACAAGAGCCGCGACTTCGCGTATGGATTCGATTATCCGCGCTCGCTGAAGGGGCTCGAGCCCTACGCGACGTGGTACAAGATGCCGGACGACGCGGTGATTCCGCGATGGCCGCACGTGAGCGATATCAACGTGGTCGTCGTCGGCGGACAGACGAACGCGTTCTTTCAGGGCGGCTGCCTGTCGTATGGCGTGAGCATCTCGATCGATAAATGGGCATAGAATCGTCGGTGGTTGCGGAGGCTGCTATGAAGTTTGTGGCGAAGGTGTGGCTGGCGTGCGGGCTTGCGGCGTTTGTTGCGATGGCGTTTGCGCCCGCCGCGGCCGCACAAGGCAAGGAACAGGATCGCGTCGAGAACGCCGGTAAAGTGATGAAGGAGATCATGGACGTGCCGGACGACATTCCGCAAAGCGTGATCGACAAGGCGGATTGCGTGGTTGTGCTGCCGTCCGTGCTGAAATTCGCGATCGGCATCGGAGGCAGCTACGGCCGCGGCGTGATGACGTGCCGCGGCGGCGCAACTTTCCACGGCCACTGGGGGCCGCCGACCATGATGGCGCTCGAAGGTGGCAGTTTCGGGCTGCAGCTGGGAGGGCAGGCGACCGATTTCGTGTTGCTCTTGATGAACCAGCGCGCGGCATCGAGCATCCTGAGCAGCAAGGTAAAGCTGGGCGGCGATGCATCGGCGGCGGCGGGGCCGGTCGGGAGGAATGCGTCGGCTGAAACCGACGTGGCGATGCGCGCCGAAATCCTGTCGTATTCGCGCGCCCGCGGATTGTTCGCCGGAATATCGCTGGCCGGCTCGACGCTGCGCCCCGACAACGACGCGAACAAGCGGCTCTACGGCAAGGAAATCTCGGCAAAAGAGATCGTGCTCAGCCACGCCGTGCCGCCTCCTCCTTCGGCGAGCCTCTTGCTGGCGACCCTGAACGCCAAGTCCCCGAGGAACAAATCAAGCAACTAGAATGCAAACGCCCCAACTGTCATTCCGAGGGCGGGGTTCGCCCGAGGAATGTGCTCTTTTCTTCGCAATTATGCAGAGAGCAGTCGGCGTTGCAATTCGATTGCACCCGGACTATAACAAAGGCGTTCGCTTTCGGGCGGAATTGCGCGAATTTGCGTGGGGGGAGCGGCGATGAACAGGCGAAAAATGCTGGGGTTTCTGGGGCTTGCGCCGGCACTATTGACGGGCGCGAGCGCGGCCGAGGCTGAGAAGGCCAAGGCGAAGAAGAAGGACGGAAAGGCGCCCGCCGGCGAAGCGAAAATCGAGGCGCTGAATCCGCGCGGGATTCCTCCCGCGATTCAGCTGGTGCCGATGGCGCCCCGCCTGAGTTCGCTCGAAAACAAGACCATCTACCTCGTGGGCGACGGATTCCCCGGCGCGGACCACTTCCTCGCGCAGGTCGCGCTGTGGTTCCAGAAAAACATGCCGAGCGTGACGACGTATTACCGCCTGAAAGCAGGCGCTTTCGCCGACGACGATCCGAAATTGTGGGCGGAGATCAAAGCGAAGGGCAACGCCGTTATTATGGCGATCGGCCATTGAAGCACGTGCACGCCAGCGACCGTCGGTCACTGCATAACAATCGAAAAGATGGGCTTCCCGACCGCTCCCATGGTCACGATTGCGTTCAAGGACCTCGCGCTTTCCAACGCCGCGCAGCGCGGCATGCCGCACGAGCGCATCTGCTTCACGCCGCATCCGGTGTGGGGCAAGACGGACGCGGAGATGTATGCGTATCTCGAAGGCAACGATCCCGTAAGCGGCAAGGCGCTGATGAAGGAAGTGATCGGCGCGCTCACCGATCCGCTGACGCCCGATGAGACGAAAACGGGAACGGTGACACCGAGCGTGGGCCCGCCGACGTTCTCCGATACCTCCGAAAACCTGCAACAGTATTACCACGATAACGGCATGACGGACTTCATGCAGATCGTCCTGCCGACTCAGGAGCGCGTGGACGCGATGCTGAAGGGCACCAGCCATTCGCCGGACGAAATCATCGGCAAGATGAGCCCCGCGCGAGGATCGTATCCCGATTGGACATTCAACGTGCGGCAGGTGGCGATCAATGCGGTGATGGCCGGGTGCAAGCCGGAATACTTGCCGATCGTGCTGGCGCTCGCCGCGAGCAGCCTCACCGCGCTTTCGAGCTCGACCAATTCGTTTACGGTGGCGGCGGTGATCAACGGGCCGATCCGCGACAAGCTCAACATGAATTACGGAATCGGCGCGATGGGTCCTTTTTCGCAGCCCAGCGCGGCCATCGGGCGCGCGTGGACGATGCTCTCGAAAAATCTCTCGAATTCAGGCATTCCTGGGCAGACGTATCTCGGCACGCTCGGCAACAGCACGAATTTCGGCAACCTCATCATTCCGGAAAACGAAAAAGACTCGCCCTGGCCGCCCTTCCACGTGCAGAAAGGTTTTAAAGCCGAGGAAAACGTGGCCAGCGTCTTCGTGGGATTCAGCATCTCGCAGGGGCAGGCGGGCGTCGGCCTCGGCGTGAAGCCGGTGCCGCAATACCAGGACGCGCTGGCGTACAACTTCATTCCCTTCGGCCCGCTCTTCGGCGCGACGGCCGTGCTGGACCCGCTCGTCGCTAAAGGGCTGGTCGAGCTGGGCTACGACACGAAGGAAAAGCTCGCCGACTGGCTGCAGAAGAACTCGAAGATTTCAGCAAAGGACGCGCGCACGACGCTCTTTGGCGGACGCTGGGTGCCCGACCCAAATACGCCCGACGACACGATGATCCCTCGATACGCGCGCGCGGACGCCTATAATTTCATCGTGGTCGGCGGACAGACGAACCCGTATCATATGGTTGCGAATATCAGCTACCGCGGCAGCGTCTCGATCGATAAGTGGGCCTAGGAGAAAATGGAGATCACGCGCACGCGATTTCGATGACGACCGAAACGCATCGATGCCTCACGGCGCGTGATTGGAGTGCACAAATTGTCGCGCCCGTGATCGGCCTCCGCCTCAGCGAACGTCTTGGGCGTTTCGGACTCGGGCTGATATTGGGTGCCGGCCTCGCTGCAGCGGCCGCAGGACAGGCTGCGCCACCTGCGAAGTGCCCTCCTCCGACGCGCGCCGACAACATCACGGATACCTACGGCAGCACGGTCGTTCCCGATCCCTACCAGTGGCTCGAAGATCAGAAGAGCCCCGAAACACGCGCCTGGATCGATGCCGAAGACGCATGCACCGACGCCGCGCTTTCGAAAATTGCTGGGCGCGACGCGATTGCCAAGCGGCTCGCGGATCTCTATCACAACGATCAGTATTCGGTTCCGATCGAGCGCGCCGGCCGCTATTTCTTCGCGAAGCGCGCGGCGGACCAGGATCTCTCGCTGATTTACATGCGCCGCGGGAGGACGGGCCGCGATGAGGTGCTGGTCGATCCGCTTTCGTGGAGCAAGGATCACTCGGTGAGCGCGACTCTCGAAGCGGTGAGCCGCGATGGCACGCTGGTTTTCTACGGGCGCCGCGAGGGCGGCCAGGACGAAATAACGGTGCACGTCCTCGACCTGGAAACCGGCCGCGATCTTCCTGACGTGCTTCCCTCGGCGACCTACTTTAGCGTGATGCCCACGCCCGACGATCGCGGCGTCTACTATGCAAGGACGACGCCGGCGGGGCCGCGCGCGTACTACCACGCGATGGGAACGGATGCGACTCAGGATCAAACGATTTTCGGCAAGGACCTCGGCAAGGACAAGATTCTCGTCACGGATCTTTCCGAGGATGGCGCCTATCTTGTGTACACCGTTGTGTACGGGAGTGGCTCCGAACAGACCGCGCTGTACGCTCAAGATGTTAAAAACCACGGCCCAGTCGTCACGGTTGTGGACGACATCGTCGCGCAATTCGGCGAGTTCCTTGCAGGTGACGCCCTCTACATTCAAACGAATTGGAAGGCCCCGCACTGGCACGTCTATGAAACCGGCCTCGCCGCGCCTTCCCGCGATCACTGGCGCGAGGTAATTCCCGAAACGGATTTGCTGCTCGACGGTTTCGCGCCGGTGGGCGGCGAGCTCGTGACGGAATACCTTCACAACGCGACCTCAGAAATCAAGATTTTCGACGCCGACGGAAAGAATGCGAAGTCGTTGCCGCTTCCCTCGCTCGGCACCGCGCAGATCACGGGACG
>JBAPOM010000065.1:0-3844 GCA_049279635.1 Candidatus Acidiferrales bacterium | reverse complement strand
TCAAAACCCTACTCCAAAAGGGGCGCCCCTTTATATCGCGTCGCGTAACCGGACATATACAGGTCCAGTACTCCGCCGGTTCGGAGAGATGCAAATGCCGCTCTAAGGACTGGGCTCGATTCCAATGAAGTCGTTCACTGCCTCCCTGAATCGCTGCTTGCAACCCAGATATTTCTCGGTCGTCTGCACCGAAACGTGGCCGAGTAAGAACTGAATCTGCTCCAATTCGCCCCCGGCGCTGTGACAAAGTCGAGCGCAAGATCGTCTCAAATCATGGGGCGCAAGCTTGGAAATTCCCAATTGTCCGGCATATTGTTTTACAACGTGCCACACAACCTTTTCGGTCATTTCTGTACCCCAAGTCATCCCCGTTCGACAGACCCGGCGAAAAACTCTTCCTTCTGTCAACCGAGCCGCTCTGAGCCAATCATCAATCGCCTGCTTGACCCAGTCGGGAACTGGAACCGTTCGGATATGACCTCCCTTTCCGACCAGATCAACTATCGCCCAATGATCCTCGCGTCGCTGGAGGTGATCGAGCATCAAATCCGTTAGTTCACTTCTCCGCAATCCGCAACCCAATAGAACCGCCAACATGGCTCGGTCTCTCTTGCCCTTCAGCGTCCGTGTGTCGGGAATCTGCCAGAGGGAGCGTGCTTCGTTCGCGGTCAACCAATTCCCTAGACGGATGCCTAATTTCTTGGACCCTTTGACCCTGCGGATGCCAGCCGCCAGTTCAGGGCTCAATAGACCTGTGTCTGCCGCCTCGTAAGCTAATCTGCGCACGGCGGCGAGTCTGACGTTTACCGTGCCAGGCGCCAATTGGCGATCTTCAAGGTGGACTCGGTAGCGGGTGACGACAGTTTTGTTGAAGGAGAGCCGAGGCTCAGAGCAATACCAGAGAACAAATTCATCAATCGCATGTCGATAGCTGCGTTGCGACTCTGGGGATCGTAGGCTCGTGAGAACGGCTGCCTTTGCCTGCTCTAAATCCGGAAGGCCGAGCTTTGTTTTTCTTAAACGACCGCCTCTGCGCCCTTTGGTTTTCCTCATCGCTAGCCGCCTCCGAACGGCTGCGATGAGATTGCACTGGTCCGCTGTTACCTGGTGAAAATGGGCGACTCGGAACCCTGGACGGACTCATCAGGTGAGTACTGGACCTCCATATGTCCGGTTACGAAACTAACCGGGCACCTGCAAGGAGCAACCTTTGAGTCTAAATAGGGAACATACGTAGTTGAATCGGAGATGCGCGATGGTCCGACGCAGCCGGGTCCTTGTGGGTGGTTGCCTTGCGGGGCTGGCCGCGTGCCTGTTTGCGGTGCCGCTTTGGTCGCGATTGATGGTGATCGAGGACCAATCCATGGTGGACGTGCGAGGTCAGGCCGAAAACGCGCCAGTGGTCTTTCGTGGGCGCATCTTGACCGTGCAACCCGATCCGATCGAAAAGGAAACGGTGCTTTGGGTGGACGGCAAGCCCGTGAACACGAATTTCGTCGCGAAATTTCAGGTCGATCGAATCTACCGGGGAAGGCTGCCGGGAGCGGCGGAGGTCCATTTCAGCTACGGCCCAGGCATGCTTGCTTTCAATGGCCATGATTGCATCGACTTTCGGCCCAACCAGAACTGGCTGGTGTTTGCCGTCGAAAAGAACGGCCTGCTCGAACTTTTCGACGATTGCACCGGAGCGCTCAGCATTTCGTCGCGGCTCGGGCCCAAAGTGAGGCCATCCGATTGGCTGGCTCAGATGGAAGCGGACTTTATCGCGGGGCTGGAGGGTCCCGACGCCGAATCGAGGATACTCAGCATCCAGAGATTGGGCGGCCTGAAGCTTCCTTCGTCACGACCTGTTCTTCATGAGGTGATCGAAAAACGAAAAGGAGTCGAGGCCGAGTGGGCGGTTTACGCAACGCTTCGTACGGGAGACGTTACCGTGCTGCCGATCGTGAGTCGATTGCTGGCGGGAGGCGACCAGCACATGCCAGAATGGGCCATCGCGCACGAACTGCGAAACGTCGAGGATCCGAGTGCGGTGCCGGAACTGCTGGAGATATTCGACAAAGCTCCCAGCGATTTCACGCGGTTGGAAGTGCTCATCGCGCTCGTGGACAACATAAAGGATCGACAGGTGGTGCCCCTTCTCGGGACGAGTCTTTCCTCCAGCGACAGACAAATTCGTTATCTCGCGCTCTCGGGGCTGTATACGATTGCGAATTCAGAAGCGTGTAGTTACGCGAGCCGTTATTGGAACGAAGATGAAGAGACCGCCTTTAAACGCCACACGGCTAAATGCAAATCGTGGTGGGACCAAGAGGGGAAATATCGATCTTGGACTCGCAATTAAATGCAAGCAACAGCTGTCCTTTGTCCCGGACCTTCCAGCATTTGCGTTTGATTTCCATGGGCAGATTTTACCACCGCCACTCCAACCAGAACTGTAAGTCCTGGTAAACGCCGAAACCGGAGAAGTGCTGGGCTAGTACTTTACTTCTCCGATTACCCGACTTATCGGGAGTTAGCTGCGCCCGAAGCTTCGCTGCCCATCTGTATCTGTTCGATTCCTATGCAGAAACGCCGCTGGAAGCAGAACCTGCACTACGTTTCACCAACAAAATAGTAACGTCGTCCTCGTTGAATTTCGGATCTATTAAGGATTTGAGATTAGCCATCGTTCGTTCCGCGCTGTCAGCCAAAGCTTCACGCAAACGATTTTCGGGATTCTTCCCTTCAATCGAGTCGGTCAAGCCATCCGTGAATATGAGGAGGGCGCCGCCCGGACTCATCATAGCTGCACGAGCTTCGTACTCCGCATCAGAAAGTAGGCCAAGGGGCGGGCCAGTCGCTTCCAGAAATGTCGTGGATGGGTAAGAAAACAGAATCGGGGCATTGTGACCGGCATTCACGTATGCCAATTCTCCCGAATCGCGGCGGAGGACAACGAACACGGCCGTGGCAAAACGATCGCTCGGGGTGTATCGACTCAGGTGCTTGTCAATCTGTTTGGCCAACGCGAGCGGATTCGATTCCACACCTGAGATGCTGCGCACCAGAGCCTGGATATTCGCCGCGAGCAGGGCCGCCGGCATCCCCTTCCCGGACACGTCCGCTAACGCGAACAGCGTTTGGTGGGCAGGAAGCTCGATGACATCGAAGTAGTCGCCACCGACCTCACGCAAGGGCTTGTAAAACGTCAACACCTCGTAGCCCGGCAGTCCTTCCAACTTCCCAGGCTGGAGCGTCTGCTGGATCTGCCGTGCGGCTATCTGGTCAGATTCAAGGTATGTCTTGCGAACAAATTCCGAAGTCAGCATTCCATTCTGGACGTGGTAACCGGCGTAATAAAGCAAGAACACCAAAACGTAGCTGAATGGGCGTCTCGGAAGCACCAGAAGATACGAATACGCCCACTTGGGCAACATGAAAGCCCACATGAAAATAAAGTAGAGGGCATATCCCTGAAGAATAATGCCGACATACGTGATGATGCGTTTGGACCTGGGCATTTCGCGGGTCCAATCATAAAAGGCGTACTGCAGCGCGCGGCGGAGAGGACCGGCAGATTTGTCAAGCTTCCAGGTCTTAAAGAGAGACGGCATTGCAGGAGTCTAACAAGAAGCAGTCATCCTGGCGAAGGATTGGCGGCCAAACAGTAGATGTGGTCCCCTTTTTCTGTCATAGCGATTCCACATGCCTGGCAGCCCTAACCGGAAATGTGGAGTTCTAGGACCGGACTTGATTTCATAACAATGTCGGCTCCTTAGGCCCGAGTAGACTTTGGTTTGTTGATGACCAAAAGGCTCGGGAGAAAGGAGCCGAACATGATGATTATAGGCGTGGATTACCA
>JBAPOM010000064.1:0-7562 GCA_049279635.1 Candidatus Acidiferrales bacterium | reverse complement strand
CCTCAATGGTCCGGTTTCCGTTCTTTGTCGACAAATATGACCCGCAACCCGGGTCGGAAAAGATGGGACGCGGTTGCACCGCCTATGTTTTTCGCACGGGTCAGCCCATGCTGATTTCCGCCGAGCGATGCCGCCAACTGATCGATGCCGGAGAGATCGAACTGGAGGGCACGCCTTCGCGCTCCTGGCTCGGAGTCCCGCTCCGGACGCCGACGGCAAAGATCGGTGTGCTGGTTGTCCAGGACTACGAGCGGGAAAGCGCCTATACGCAACGCGACCTCGAATTCCTCGACTCGGTTGGCGGGCAGATCGCTCTCGCGATCGAGCGAAAGCGAGCGGAAGAAGCCAGGCGGGAGAACGAGGCCCGCTTGCGCGTCCTCGTCGAGCAGCTGCCCGCAGTGCTCTGGACCGTCGACAAAGACCTGCGCTTCACCTCGATTCTAGGGGCCGGCCTGGCACGCCTTGGCCTGCGCCCAAATCAGCTTGTCGGGACCTCTCTCTCCGATTACTTTGAGAGCCCCGGCCGCACATTCCCTCCGATTGCGGCAACCTATCGCGCAATTTCCGGCGAGCCGAGAACGTTCTCTCTGGAATGGAAGGATGGCTCCTACGCGTGCCACATCGAACCTCTTCGCGGTGCTACCGGGGAAGTCCAGGGCGCCATCTGCATGGCGCTCGATATCACGGATCGCAAGCAACTGGAGGAGCAGTTCCGCCAGGCGCAGAAAATGGAGGCCGTGGGCCGGCTGGCCGGCGGAATCGCGCACGATTTCAACAACCTGCTCATGGTGATTCAGGGTTACGCCGATCTTCTCGCCGAGCGGCTCCCGGCCGGCGATTCATTGCACCGGAATGCCGAGCAGATTCAGACCGCCGCGCAGCGCGCATCTGCTCTGACGCGCCAGCTTCTCGCGTTCAGCCGCAAGCAGATCATGGAGCCGAAGGTTCTCAGCGTGCATGCGGTCGTCGGCGAAATGGAGAAAATGCTGCGTCGCTTGATCGGCGAGGATATCGATCTCGTGACGTCGACAACGCCTGATCTCTGGCTCGTAAAGGCCGACCGCGGCCAGATCGAGCAGGCGATCATGAATCTTGCGGTGAATGCGCGCGACGCCATGCCGAACGGCGGGCGCCTCACGATCGAAACCTGCAACGTCGAGCTCGACGCCGCGAGCTCCCATCCGACGATTGCGCTGGCACCCGGCAAGTACGTCGTGCTGTCCGTTACTGACAACGGTTGTGGCATGGATGAAAAGACGAAAGCCCACATCTTTGAGCCTTTCTTCACCACCAAAGAAAAAGGGAAAGGCACGGGCCTTGGCTTGGCGACGGTCTATGGCGTCGTCAAACAGAGCGGCGGTTACGTCTGGGTGTATAGCGAGCCAGGTCACGGAACGACGTTTAAGATCTATTTGCCGAAGATCGAGGACGAAACAGCCGCCGCGAATCACGGCGGACTCGCCGACTCCCAGTCCATGCCACGCGGTTCGGGAGTCGTCCTCCTCGTTGAAGACGAAAAAGGGGTTCGGGACCTGACCCGCGAGTATCTCGAAATGAGCGGGTACAAGGTCCTCGTAGCTGAGAATGGCCACACCGCGCTCGAGCTATCAGCCCTGCACGCCGGTTCCATCGACTTGCTCATCACCGATGTCGTGATGCCCGGGATCAATGGGAAAGAACTGGCGGATCGCGTGAGCACGATTCGTCCGGAGATCAAGGTTCTTTACATGACCGGCTACACGGATCAAGCCATCGTCCACCGCGGCACGCTCGCCGCAGGCGCTGTTCTTCTGCAGAAGCCGTTCACTCTGGCTACACTCGCCTCAAAACTGCGCGATATCTTTTCCGTGCCCGCCGAGTGAACAGCTTCGGCTCTTTCAGTGTGGCTTCCACAGCGTTCGTTCCGAGCAAAGTGCGCCCGTCTGGAACAGGTGCGTGCGCGCGAAACACACGTGCACACACGCCTCAAGATCAGTAGGTTCTAATGACATCCCTAACCTATGAGGGCGGCATCACTTGTGCGCCGCGAATTGATTCGGCGTGTGACCAGGACCTTGGCCATGCGTGTGCTTCCCCAACTGTGAAGGCGGCTGCAAACGCAGGGGCCAAGGGGAAGCGAACATGGGTGTTGAGAACCAGATCCGAATGTCACAGTCCGACGTTACCGAGGAGTGCATCGCCGAACGGCATCTCTGGACGGCAGTCGTCACACGCGCCCTGGAAGACTGGCGCACGGGAACGCTGCGCGAGCGGCGCGCCGCCCAGAAATTCCTTTTCGACGAAGCCAACGATTTCGACCGCGTCTGCGCCAGCGCCGGCCTTGATCCAGCGAGTTTGCGCTCGCAACTCTCCAAAATCGGACGCAGGATCAAGATGGAAGGCCCGTGGTCGAGCAGCATGGCCGCTTAATCATTCACTTTTGGATTTCCTCTCGCCGCGCAGATCCCGCGGGGGACATGTTGTGGCGAGAGCCCCTCTCAAAGCAAGAATCCTCGAATCATTAAGCCGGTGTGTCGTAGAATTCTCGCGTCCGCCCCCGACTCACTCGAATGGCTAGTTCCATCAGCGAAAGCGTCGGCCCGGAAAAACGCCTGCTCCTGTGCTGTGCTCGGACCAAGCTGCCTCCCGGTTTCGCCGAACAGATTCGGAAACTCGCGTCCCTCCCGCTTGATTGGGACTTTCTGTCTGCCGAGGCGACCCGACACTCGCTTCGGCCGTTTGTCGCGCGTCATCTATCTGCGTGCGCCGCGGAAATCATTCCACCGCAACAGCTGAAACGCCTGAGCGATGCCGTTCGCGCAAACACAGCGCGCTGCCTGATTCTCACCGCCGAGCTCATCCAAGTGATGGATCGCTTCCGGGATGCCGGAATCTCGGCTGTCCCTTATAAGGGGCCCGTCGCCGCCGTGCAGGCGCACGGGGACATCACCCTTCGCGAATTTGAAGACCTCGATATCATCGTGCGGCAGCAAGACATGCCGCGCGTAAACGAGGTCGTCACCAGCCTCGGCTATCGCCCAAAGTTCCCCTGGATTCTTGCTCCTAACGCTGGTTCTTCGCTCGTGCCCGGCGAATATCGGTACCTCGATCATTCACGCCGGATGGTGGTTGAGGTTCACACCGAGCGCACTCTGCGCCATTTCCCAATCCCGCCGGACCTCGATGATCTTTCCCGCCACCTGGTTCCCGTGTTTCTCTGCGGCCACGAGATTCGCACATTTGCGCCCGAAGACGCGCTCATGATGCTGTGCATTCACGGATCGAAAGATTTTTGGGAAAGGATTTCGTGGATTGCGGACATCGCGGAGCTGATTCGAGCCTGCCCGAAGCTGGATTGGAACGCGGTCTGCAGTCGGGCCGATTCCTGGAAGGCGCGGCGCATCCTTCATCTCGGCCTCGCTCTCGCGTCTGAGATGCTGGACGCATGGCTGCCCGATGAAATCGGGGCGCGCGTGAAGCAGGACCGCGCCGCCAGAGCCCTCGCGTCGGAAGTAGCGCAGAGGCTCCTGCGGCGCGATCAAAGCGCATTCGGCGCCGCCGAACGTTTTTCGTTTCGCCAGCGCACGGTCGACGGCGCGCTCGCCGGCTGGCGCTATTCGATTCGCCTTGCCGTGGCGCCGACGGAAGAGGATTGGCAGATGGTTCGATTGCCTAGGCTCCTTGCCCCGCTCTACGTGGCGCTGCGCCCGCTTCGCCTGTTGCGCAAGTATGGGTGGGGCGGGGGTGGTTCGAACGGTTCCGCGTGACGCGGGATTCCTGACGGTGCGCCAGATTCGTTTTGACCGAGAAAGAATTCAGGGCCGGACGATCATCACTTCGGTGGACTTGATCAGCGCCGCAGCCTTGTCGCCCACCTTCAGCCGCATTTCCCGCACCGCATCGGCTGTGATGATCGAGGTGATATGCTGCCCGCCGATCGACAGGCTCACCTGCGCGATCAAGCCGCCGATCTTGATGTCGGTGACGCGTCCCACGAGCTGATTCCGGCCGCTGATCCTGCGATAATTCGGCCGGCGCTCGCTGACTTCGCCTTGCTCCGACGCGCGGTACAGGAATTTGTCGACTTCCTTTTCTGGCACGCGGTGATGGCCGCCGGCTGTCTTCACGGTGCCCAGCTTGCCTTTGTAGATCCATTGCTTGAGCGTCGGGTAGCTGATCCCGAGCACTTGGGCCGCCTCGCGGGGCGTATATAATTTCATGGGCTGTCCTGCCGAAATAGGGAGTGTCGTGCGTCTGGAGCTTGTCATTTTGGGGCTTGTTTGTAAAGACGCCCGAATCGTTTGCCGCCGGGTTTCATCGAACCGCGCAGGAGGGACGAAATGGAGCTGGGTCTCAAGGGCAAGGTTGTTGTCGTGACAGGATCGAGTAAAGGAATCGGCCGCTCGATTGCGGCGGCCTTCGTGCGCGAGGGTTGCAACGTCGTCATCAATGGCCGCCACGCGAAGGAACTCGACGCGACCGCTGCGGAGCTTCGCGCGAGTGCGGCTGGCGGCGCAGTTCATGCGGTCGTTTCCGATGTTGCCGAAGCTGATGGCGCGAAGCGCGTCGTCGACGAGACGGTGGCACGGTTCGGCACGATCCACGTTCTCGTCAATAACGCAGGGGGCGTGGGCCGCTTCGCTTCGTTCGAAGAGCTCACCGACGAAGAATGGCTCGCTGCCTTCACTTTCAACGTTCTCTCGGCGGTTCGCGCAACGCGTGCCGCGCTGCCACACATGCAAGAGCAAAAGTGGGGGCGCATCATCAACATTTCCTCCGAATCGGGAGTCCAGCCCGACCCTGTGATGCCGCACTACAACGCCTCGAAGTCCGCCATGAACAGCCTGACGAAAAGCCTCTCGAAGGCGTACGGCAAGGACAACATCCTCGTGAATACGGTTTCGCCCGCGTTCATTCGCACACCCCTGGTGGACGGAATGCTCGAGGGACAGGCGCGCGCCCGCGGCATTACCGTGGACGAAGCGGAGAAGGCCCTACTGCGCGAGTTTCGCCCCAACATCCTTCTCGGCCGAGCGGGGAAGCCCGACGAAACGGCTGGGATCGTTGTCTTTCTTGCTTCCGATCAAGCGACGTTCATCACTGGCTCGAACTTCCGCGTGGACGGCGGATCGGTGGCGAGTATCTGATCTTGGTTGGAGTTTTCTAATGTAACGAGAGTGTCACCTTCGTCGGCCTGGGTCGGACGTCGAAAAATTCGCCCCGAACCGAAGCGTGGAGTAGAATCGCAACTGGTCGATGAGAGCCGCATGAAACGTCCCGGCACTCTGCGCCGGGGACGCCCAAGAAGGGGGAGAAAATGTCCGCCAATCCGACTGCCGGAACCCGGGAATCCACGCAAACGATCAACCCTCTAAAGGCGTTAGCCGATTTTGGCCAGTCCGTATGGCTGGACTACATTCGCCGCAACCTGCTGACGACGGGCGAACTCGCTCGCCTGATCCACGAAGACGGCCTTCGCGGCATGACCTCGAATCCCGCGATCTTCGAGAAAGCAATAGCCGGAAGCACCGACTATTCGAAGACGCTCGAAGAACTCGCCAAGCGCAAGGATCTCGACGCCAAGGGAATCTACGAGCATCTCGCCATTCGTGATATTCAGGATGCTGCGGACGCGTTGCGGGGCGTTTACGATAATACGAAGCGCCGCGATGGCTACGTCAGTCTCGAGGTTTCTCCCTATCTCGCGTTCAAGACGCAGGAAACGATCGACGAGGCCGTGCGCCTCTGGAAAACCGTCGATCGACCCAACCTGATGGTCAAAGTTCCCGGCACGCGCGAGGGTATCCCCGCGATTCGCGAACTCATCAGCCGCGGCATCAACATCAACGTCACGCTGCTTTTCGCGCAGGATGTTTACGAGCAGGTCGCCGAGGCTTTTATCGCCGGACTTGAGACTCTCGTGGAGAAAGGCGGCAATCCCAGCGGCGTGGCCAGCGTGGCCAGCTTCTTCGTCAGCCGCATCGACTCGCTTGTCGATAGCATGCTCGATGCGAAAATCAAGGAAGGGAAGAATCCTTCCGATCAGCCTCTCTACCGCAGCCTGCAGGGCAAAATCGCGATCGCTAACGCGAAGCTCGCCTATCGATCGTACAAAAATATTTTCAGTGGTCCGCGCTGGCAAGGACTCGCGGCACGCGGCGCGCAAACGCAGCGTCTCCTGTGGGCTAGTACCAGCACGAAGAATCCGGCCTACCGCGACGTCATGTATGTCGAGGAACTCATCGGGCCCGACACGGTCGACACGATACCTCCCGCCACGTTCGACGCGTTTCGCGATCACGGGCATTTGCGCGCCAGCCTCGAAGAGGCCGTCGACGTCGCGCAGAAGACCATGGACGATCTCGCACGCGCCGGAATCTCGATCAAGGCCGTCACCGACCAACTTACCGCCGAGGCCGTCAAGCTTTTCGCCGATGCGTTCGACAAACTGCTCGCCGTAATCGACAATCGCGCCGCGAAAGCCGCGCCCAGCTCCTCGGCGAATCTTACCTACCGCCTGCCGGACACTCTCGCGCAAGCCGTGAACGCGACTCTCGCCGATTGGAAAGCCAACAACAAAGTGAAGCGCCTCTGGGCGCGCGATGCGTCCCTCTGGTCGAATACCGACGAAGGCAAATGGCTCGGATGGCTCGGGATTACGGAAGAACAGCTCGCCTCCCAAGCCGAGTTCAAGCAGATTGCAGGCGAAGTCCGCGACGCCGGTTTCAAGCACGCGGTGCTGCTCGGCATGGGCGGCTCGAGCCTCTGCGTCGAAGTCCTCAAGCTCACATTTGGCAATATTCCGGGATTTCCCCAATTTCACGTGCTCGATTCCACGGACCCTGCGCAGGTGAAGGCCGTCGAATCCTCGATCGATATCGCGAAGACGATTTTCATCGTGTCGAGCAAATCCGGCGGCACCCTCGAGCCGAACATCTTCAAGCAGTATTTCTTCGATCGCGTAACGAAGGCCGTCGGCGCGGACAAGGCCGGCAAGCATTTCATCGCGATCACCGATCCCGGTTCGCACATGCAGAAAGTCGCCGAGGGCGATAGTTTCCGACACATTTTCTTCGGTCTCCCGAGCATCGGTGGCCGCTATTCGGCTCTTTCGGATTTTGGGATGATTCCCGGCGCCATTCAGGGAATCGACATCCATAAATTCCTCGAGCTCGCCGACGAGATGGCTCATGCCTGTGCCTCGGTCGTCCCGGCCGACGAAAATCCCGGCGTCATCCTCGGCGCGATCCTCGGCACGGCGCAAAAGAACGGCCGCGACAAGCTCATGATCGTCACTTCGCCCGGCATCGGCGATTTGGGCGCGTGGCTCGAGCAGTTGATCGCCGAGTCCACTGGAAAGGAAGGGAAGGGCATCATCCCGGTCGATCGCGAGCAGCTCGCCTCGCCGGACGTGTATGGCAATGACCGCGTGTTCGCCTATCTGCGTCTCGCCGGCGCACCCGATCCTAAACAGGACGCTGCAATCGACGCGCTCGAAAAGGCCGGCCAACCGGTCGTTCGCATCAGCGTCCCCGATGTTTACGACGTGGCACAGGAATTCTTCCGCTGGGAAATCGCTACGG
>JBAPOM010000063.1:0-2173 GCA_049279635.1 Candidatus Acidiferrales bacterium | reverse complement strand
CGCGGAGAATTTTCCCAACTGCGGCGTGAAGCAGGAGACACTCACGTCTTACACGGCCTTCGAAGCACTCGATGCGAGCTATTGGGTGCCGCGCGGCTATGTCGTGATCAACCCGGACCCGCGAGGGACTTGGTATTCCAAAGGTGACGCCACTTATCTCTCCCCTGAAGAGGCCGAGGATTTCTACGATCTGATCGAATGGGTCGGCACGCGGCCGTGGAGCAACGGCAAGGTCGGACTGTCCGGTGTCTCCTACTTGACGTCCTCACAGTGGCGCGTTGCCGCGCTTAACCCGCCGCATCTCGCAGCGTTCAATCCCTGGGAGGGCTGGTCGGACACGTACCGCGAGGTGGTACGCCACGGCGGCATTCCCGAGACGTGGTTCTGGCCCTATCTTGCCGGGCGCTGGGGCCACAGCACGACGCGCGTCGAAGATCTGGCCGCCGAGACGCGGGAGCATCCCTTCTTTGACGCCTTCTGGGCCTCGAAGGCCGCGGAATTTTCCGCCATCAAAGCGCCGGCGTATGTCGTGGCAAGCTGGACCGATCAGGGCATGCACACGCACGGCACACTCGAGGGTTTCAAGAAAATCGCCTCGCCGCAAAAATGGCTCGAGGTTCATGGCCGAAAAAAGTGGGCTTACTACTACGACCCCGAAAGCGTCCAGCGGCAGCAGGAGTTTTTCGATTACTTTCTGAAGGGCATCCCGACGTCCGTCCCACAATGGCCCAAGGTGCGTCTCGAGGTGCGCGAGAAATTTTACGTCGGCGCGATGAAGACCGAGAACGAGTGGCCGATTGCCCGCACGCAATATACGAAGCTCTATCTGGATGCCGGAACCGGCTTACTCGACCGGCGGCCCGTTTCGGAGGAGGGATCGTGCCGCTATTTCGCCGCCGACGCGATCGCCGAGCCTGCGCAGCGGCCAGGAGAGGAGCAGCTATCGCATCGCGCCCAGTTTGATTTCACGTTCGACCGGCCCACAGAGCTGATCGGACACATGAAGCTGAGAGTGTGGGCGGCCGCTGAGGATGCAGACGACATGGATATCTTCGTCGCCATCCAGAAGCTCGATGCCGCGGGCAACCTCGTTCCGTTCGCTTTCTGGGCCCACTTCGACGACGGACCGGTGGCGTTGGGCTGGCTGCGCGCCTCGCACCGCGAACTCGATCAGGCGAAGTCCACGAAATATCAGCCGATCCTCTTGCACCGGAGCGAGCAGAAGCTCGAGCCCGGCGCGATCGTCCCGCTGGAGATAGAAATCTGGCCCTCGGGCACGCGATTCGAAGCAGGCGAGAAGCTTCGGCTCGTTGTACAGGGCACGGACATCTACACCTATCCGAAACCTGTCATGTCCGACCGCCACGAGGACAGCGTGAACCGGGGACACCATGTCCTCTACACTGGCGGAAGATACGACTCGCATCTCCTCGTCCCGGATGTCCCGCAGAAATCGAAATAACCAGCGTGCCGCACTTCGCCTGACGCTCCCGAATTAGCCACCACAGCTCGCGTGTAGGACGGCGCAACGGGAGGAAAGACCAGAGCCGCAAGACTAACCCCCGAGAAGCGGAGTGCTAGTGCGCGAGACCGTATGGTTACGAATCCCTTGAAGTCGGTTCCGCATGCTCGAATGAGATATTTCAGCGCTGCCGGTTAGGCCTTGGCGCGGCTGGTCCGGGCCATCTTCTGAGCCATGTACAGAAGAATCCTCTGGTTCTTTTCATCCGTCTTTCCGAGGAGCTTCCGGAACTGTCCCAGCAACTTGGCATCCTTGCCCGAGTTTCCAAAGGCAATGTCATCCGCCGTCGTGCGCCTCGGAAGGTTCAGGACCTTGGGCGGTTCCTCGCCGTCATAGAAGAGCTGATAGAGTGGGACTTCCATGGCGCGCGCGAGCTTCTCGAGTGTCTCGATCGCCGGCACCGTGTGTCCGTTTTCGACGCGCGAGATGTAGCAGCGGAGTAGCCCCGTCCGTTTCTCGATGTCCCCTTGTGACAACTTCTTCTGCTCCCGCAACTCTCGCAACCTGTCGCCGATGATCATGTCCGATTCTCCTCGCCCTGCAGTATAACCGAGACAACACGACACGGGCAGATTATCTGGGAATTCTCGTCAGGCCGGATCAGAAGCTACCGAAACAGTTCTTCCACGGTGCCCATCGGCAGGAAGAACC
>JBAPOM010000062.1:0-2247 GCA_049279635.1 Candidatus Acidiferrales bacterium | reverse complement strand
AATGAAAAACTCGCTTCCGACGATTACTCGTTCGGCGACGGAAGCCGGCAATCTGTAGCAACCGAAAAAATCCCCACTGAGAAAAATAGCCTCCGCTTGCATGCCGGCGCGCGCTGATTCGGCTTGTACCAGCTCCCAATTCGATTCCAGCAGCCGTTCCGCGTCGTTGACCGTCGTCAACGTATTCTCAAAACTTGCCGCCGCATTCCGGAGCAAATCCTTGAGGCGTTTTAGCTCGTTTTTCGCCTGTTCTGCAGCAAAATTTCGATTCGTGTAGACCGAAATGCAGGGCCCTTCGCGAACTTTCGTCAGAGCCTTATAGTCAGGCCCCTCGATCCTTGCCCTTTCCTCCTCCACTCGGGCTGCGGTTGTCATGGCTTCCTGTCTTTCCGCCCCAAAAGGCCTACGCAGCGCTTTTTGCAACTACTTTTCGCGCGTCATTCAGAAATTTGCAAACCTCTTGATCGGTCAGTTGCGAAAACTCCTCGTAGAATTGCCCGACGGCTCGGAACTCACGCGGCGTTAGGAGACATATGACGTCGTCTACTTCCGAGCGCAACGACAGGCAGATCGCCAGCGGCGCAACCCCGGCGGCTACGATCACGCGGACGGCTCCGAGCTTCCTCACTCCCTCGATTGCCGCCCGCATGGTCGAGCCGGTGGCAATGCCGTCGTCAACCAGAATTACCGTGCGATCGCGGAGGTTGAGTGGAGGGTGGGAACCTCGAAACACGCGGTCCCTTCTTTGCAGTTCCTGTTTTTCGACGGCGACAACTTCCTCGACCTCACGCTTCGATACTCGAAATGCCTCGGTCACATCTGGATCCACGATCTCGACGCCGCCCGTCGCGATCGCTCCCATGGCTAATTCCTCGTAGCCTGGGACACCGAGCTTGCGAACCAGAAAAACATCCACCGGCAGCCCGAGCCGCGTCCCAAGTGCGCACGCAACTTCCACTCCCCCTCGTGGCAATCCCAGCACTATTGCGTCTGGACGCTTCGCAAGGCCCGTTAGCTTCTCGGCGAGCAACTGCCCTGCCTGATACCGGTCGTGAAGCCTCTCGATCAAGTGAGCACCATTCAGGCGCTGTTCAGAGACAAAAACCGCTACCTAAGCCGCAATCGCGCGGCTGATCACCTGCGGGAGTTGCGGGCCATAGACCAGTCGAAGCGTCTCTACGATTTCCGCATGCGATAGTTCGGTTGTTCGGCCGGCTCCGCCCGCTTCCGCATGAAGCACTACGTCGTCCATCGACAAGATTCCTTCGAGCGCGCCTGTCTTGTTCACCACGGCAAGGCGACGCACCTTCTGCTTCGCCATCGTCTCAAGGGCTGTGTGTACATCGTCCTCGGGCCTGCACGAGTAAACATTGCCGCTCGCGACTTCGCTCACCCTGATGTCTCCGGGCAGCCGATTCCGAGTTCCCAGTGCCACACACAAATCGCGGTCGGTAACTACCCCCACCACTTTTCCTTGCGGGTCGACGATCGGGAGTATTCCACAGTTGCGATTCCACAGAATTTCAACCGCGGCCCCCAAATTTGTTTCCGGCGTGCAAAATGCCGGAGTTCGCATCATCACGTCTTGTACTTTCATGTCTTTCTCCTTCCCGAACTTCTCTTCGTCATCACCTAATTGCCCTCACGAGCGCCCGGCACGCCTGGTCCTTACGGTTCCGTCGGCGCTTCCGCGAAAAACACGTCCTGATGGATCACCGCCTCTTCCTGCTGCCGCGCCTTGCGCTTCTTCCTTTGAACCAGCTTTTTCGGGCGCGCAGGCGCGGCTACTTTGGCCTTTGCTGTTATCGCTTTCTTCGTCATGTTGCACCTCCGCTGCCAAGTTTCGCCGGGGACCCACATTCTCAATTCTTCGATGTCCGAGCGGGAGGGCAGGTCCCCAGCCTGGTTATCTGCCCATCCCGCTCGAAAATGCTGCGTCACGCGGCGGTTTTCGCTTCAGCCTTGACGTTGCGAGCTCTTGCCACCTTCGGCAGATGGAGTTCGAGGACTCCGTTCCTCAAGTTGGCGGCCACCTTGTCCGTCTCTACCTCGGCCGGCAGATCCACGATTCGCAGGATCTGGTCCGAGCACGTCTCGGAGTAAACGGTCTTTCCCTTCTTCTGCTGGGTGTTCGTCTCTCGCTTTCCGCTGATCACAAGCCGTTGCGGCTCGACATTGACTTCCAGTTCCTTCTCGCTAAATCCCGGCACCTCCGCCTGAATTTCGAGTGCATCTTCGGACTCATTC
>JBAPOM010000061.1:0-1963 GCA_049279635.1 Candidatus Acidiferrales bacterium | reverse complement strand
TCGGGTGACACAGGTGAACGGAAGCAACAGAGACAGACGCGGCTCGTGCGCCAGCGAAGACGTGTGCTCGAACCCAGTACTCACCCAAAGAAAATACTCTTGCAACGGCCGGCTTCGTTAGAGATAGCGCGTTAATTGGGAGTTGAGAGTTCCGTCCGCGTGTACAATCGCATGCCTCTGGTTCCCGGAAAAACACACCGGCCCTACGACATCATCCCTCGCGAAGTTCACGGGATCGGCGCGGTTCAGAACAAGGTGAAAGCAGCATGAGCGGCCCGACTTCGATTCACATCACGCGCTGCGGTGATTCGGATCCGCGGGTTGTTCTCGTCCACGTTGCGGGTAACCCCGGCCGTGGAAGCAGGGTTAGCTGATCACGCATGGACGCTAGCGCTGAACTGGTGGACTTGATTCCAAACTGAGCCACCACGGAGCGGGAAATCCGATTGACGCCATCGGAGCGCCGAAGTAGTGTCCTGCGTGCAAACCAAGCGGCCCCGATCCTAGGCATATCCGATCGAACCAACATGATTTCGTAAGGCACGGCGAATGGCTGAAATCAAGGGTGCGACTCTCCTCCAGACGATCGAGGCCGTCAAGGCGAGAGACGGGGAAGACAAGCTCGCGGCCATCGTGGCTCAGTTGGATCCGGATTCCCGGAGCGTCATCGAGGGCCGGATCTCTCCATGGGATTGGTATTCGCTCGACATCTTGGCGGCTTTTCTAGAAGCCGATGTTCGCGTAACTGCGAACGGCGACCGCGAGGTTCTAATCCTCCGCTCCGAGAAAGTGTTCGAAGCCCAACTGCGGGGCATGTACAAGCTATTCATCAGACTGGGTTCGCCCGAGTACGTCATCAAGCGGATCGCGTCGGTTCACGAATCCTACTTCAGAGGCATTCATTTTATTCCGGAGTTCGACGACTCGAAGCAAGCTTTAATCAAATATGTGGGTTTCCAGAGCCAACACGAGATCGTCGGCTACGCGATCGTCGGCTTCTATCGCAAGGCGCTGGAAATCTCGGGAGCCAAGCAGGTCGCGGTGAAGTTCACCGTCCCCATTTCTGCCGGTGGTAAGTATGCGGAGCTGAAAATCACCTGGGCGTGAGCTGCTCGCCGCAGCAGTTTGAAAACCTCCTCTGAGCAAGAATCGTAAGCCCTGAGATCGAACGCGAAACCTGCATAACATGAATCGACCGTGGCAGAATCAAGAGATTGTGTGCTAATCAACTGAGACACATGGGCGCACTGGAAACGGGATCGGCGCGGTTCAGAACAAGGTGAAAGCGGCATGAGCGGCCCGACTTCGATTCACATCACGCGCTGGGGTGATTCAGGTCCGCGGGTTGTGCTCGTCCACGGCGGCACGCAGGGCACGGCCGTCGGAGGCGAAACCAACTTCTCGAATCAGAGGGTCCTTGCCGGGCGCGGCTGGCAGCTGATCGTGCCGGACCGGCCCGGGCACGGGAAAAGTCTCGACCCGGGTCGCCCCGACGATGCCGAAGCGGACGGCATGTGGGTCGCCGATCTGCTCGGCGACGGCGCGCACTTGCTCGGGCATTCGTTCGGCGGCTGTGTCGCGCTGTCGGCGGCGGCAAGGCGGCCCGAAGCGGTGAAGTCGCTTACTCTGATCGAGCCTGCGATGTTTCAGTTCGCAGCGGGGAATCCAGCAGTGCGACGCCAGCTGTTCGCGATGATGTGGGCGATGATCTTCTCCTTCTCAGACGCGCGCCTGGCCAGGCGGATGCTCAAGCTGCTCGGAATCCCCCCGGAAGTGCGCGGTACGGGCGATAAGGCGCAGCTGGCGCAATTGGGAAGGTCGCTTCGTCGCGTCCGGGTCCCGAAGAAGGAGGTGCTCGCCCGCGAACTCGAGGTAATCAAGAAGGCGGGCATTCCGCTTCTTGTCATCACCGGCGGCTGGAACCCCGCGTTCGAGGCCAGTTCCGACGCTGTTGCCGCTGCGG
>JBAPOM010000060.1:0-23062 GCA_049279635.1 Candidatus Acidiferrales bacterium | reverse complement strand
GCCCATGAATCCGGTGAGGCAGACCAGCCTTCGAGGACGGTTTTCAATCGGCATCGGATTCGAAACTTTGTCCAACGCTGGGCGCACAATCAGGTGCGCTCGTGCCCCGCTCAGTCAATCGCGCAGTCAATCGCTTGATCAGTCGCGCTTCAGGATGTCGATTGTACCATCGAAGGAACTCAATTCGACGCTGGCGCGGCCGGAATTGAGCGTGCCGAAAAGCGCCTTGCCGAATCGCGGCAGGAAGTGGTGGCGCGAGGGCGGGTCGAGTCGCGCCTCGTTGTTCACCCGGCCCTTGAGCGAGGTGGCGCTCAAGTCGAAGGAGTCGCCGGGCGAGAAACGCACTTCGATCACGCCGCTGTAGTTCTTGAGGCGGTAGGTGGCCTCGGGGAGAAATTTGCCGTTGAACGTAATGTTTCCGGTGGACGTCTGGGCGCGGACGTAGGGGCTGCTAATGTCGATGAAGTGGAAATTGCCGCTGATGGAATTCACCTCGATGCGACCTGAGCAGCGCACACATTGGAAGGAACCGTCGACTGTTTTGACGTTGAGGTAGCCCGCCGCGTCTTCGAGATCCACGCCGGCTGCAATCGTATCGACGTTCATGTCGCCGAGGACGTTCGAGACGTTGACGCCGCCGGAATCGTCGTGAATCTCGAGCTCGGTATCCTGCGGAACGCTGATCTCGAGATCGGTGCGAAGGTCGCCGGGCGCGGCCGAATCGGAAACCTGGTGCGTGAGGATGTCGACGCGATTGCCGGTCTGCTCGGCATCGACTTCGACATCGGTGGTGGCGCGGTTGGCGATGACCATTACCTCGGACTTGGTCCAGGCGCGGACAGTCACGGTGCCGCTGGGATTGTGGATGGCGACAACGGGGTGAGCTTCGACGCGGAAGTGCTGGGTGATGCGATCGCCGGCCGACGCGGACGCGACGCCGAGGATCAAGAGTCCCGGCACAAGGAGCGTCGCTTTCTTCCAATGGTGAAACGAAGCCGGCTGGGTGGCTAGGGTCCTCATTGACCATCGTCTCCGCGGTCGCTCATCTGTGCGAGCAAATCCGCCTTTTGCTGATAGGCACCGTACAAATAATCGCGTGCGGCTTCGTCCTGAGGATCTTCGCGCACGCTTTTTTCACATAAAGCGATGTAGTTGTCAACAATCGCGAGGTTCTTCTGCAAGGAAGCGGTGACGACGGGATCGGCATTCTTCAGAGCGGAAAAAGCGTCCTGCTCGGCCGTATCAAGCTGTGCGCTGAGAGGCTGCGTGGAGTCTTCGGTGCGAGTGAGCCAGCGGGCATCATTGGCGTGGCGGTTGCCCGTGCCGGTGAGCGCAGCGCCGACGGCGATGAGCGCCGCGAGATACGCGCCGGCGAGCACCGGCCGCGGGATTGCACCGAACACGACGTCGAGCCAGCTTCCGGAACTCCGGACCGGCGGCGTGTGGCGATCGGAATGGATCAGGCCTTCTTCCTCAAGCTGCGTGCGCAGGGCCAGCCAGACGCGCGGCGAAGGCTTTACATCGTCGGAGGCGAAAGATTGCGCTGTATCCTGGATGGCCCCGAGATCGGCTGCGAGCGAACGGCACTCGCTGCAGGTGCGCACATGGGCCTGAGCTTCGGCGGAACGGTTGCCCTCCATCCAATCGCCGAGTTGATTTTGAAATTCGTCACATCCGATTGTATTCATGTTCAAACCTCGCCACCGGAACCGCTTCCTGCCGCGCGGCGGTCCTCGCGGGCCTTCGCGCGCACGGCCTCATGGAGCAAATCGCGAAGGCGCATGCGAGCTTTGTGCAACTGCGACTTGGAATTGCCGATCGAACAACCCATGATCTCCGCAATCTCGTTGTGCTCATATCCCTGCACGTCGTGCAGTACGAACACCGACTTATATCCGGGCGGCAACTGGTCAACCGCGCGCTGGAGGTTGACCCGATCGATCGATCCGGTGAGCTCGATATCGACCGCCCCGAAATCCCGCCGCGGAGTACCCGCCTCTTCATCGCCCTCGGTGACCTGTTCGAGCGAAGTTTCCTTGCCCGACTTCTTCCGGAGCTTCATCAGGACGACGTTGACCGCCAACCGATGAAGCCAGGTCGAGAATGCCGACTCGCCCCGAAACGTCGCAATCTTGCGGAAGAGCTGCAGGAACGCTTCCTGCGTCAGATCCTCAGCCTCGGCCGTATTCCCCACCATCCGAAGACACAGCGAATAAACCCGGCGGCTATGCAATTGATAGAGCCGCTCGAAGGCGGGTGCATCGCCTTGCTGGGCAAGCCGGATTGCATCCGGCTCGGCCATCTCTCCGGCATCATTTCGTCTCGTTCGGGCCACGCTACCCGTCGGGACGCATCCTTCACTGCGATGCGTCCGCCACTCCGGAAGTTGTACTTCGTGTTTCCTGCCGCACACCCCTGAAGCCGAGAACTTGTTCTGGCGGGCGGTTTGCGGTGAGCCGCGATCTCAGAATCGCGAAACGCTTTGGAAACGTTGTCCGACCTATTGTCGTCGGAATCGCGCCGCGCGTCCAGAGCGCCAGCGCCGAGATCAGCTTGGGGAGCGGTACGAGTGGCGGATGCGCTTTTCGCGAGCTTGCCCTTTCGACGCTTTTACGGACGACTCGGGGCTGGAAGTGAGGTGTAAGTACCTGCTGGTTGGGCGCAAAGGCCCCACCCTCACAAACCGAGGATTGGGTACCCCAGAACGTCAAAAGCGAAAACCCCAAACGGACGCTCAGGCTGGAGCGCCGGAGAGACGGGGCTTGGCGCGCAGACGCTTGACCGGCGGGGGCGCATCGAGTTCGGTGGCCAACCCGGACAATTGTTCCGCGGGCAACAAACGCAGGAAGCCCTTCAGGACAATCTCCATCTCGCGCAAGCACGTGCTGAAATCGTAGTGGAGATTATCGAGCTTCGTCCAGCAATCGGCGGGCTCGATGGATGTTCCCCTGGCAATATCGCTGGCCGCTTCGTGAAACTCGCGGTCGATCTGCTCGAGAGTGTCGGAGAGAATGCGGAGCTTGTGGAAAAAGCGCGAGCGATCGCCGAACAGGAGATGGTGGAGGATTGCGTTCCAGGAGGCCGCGCTTTGGCCTGTATTGTCGCGGAAAAATTCCCTGTTCAGGGGCTCGACGGCGGGAACTCGTGCGATACGACGGCCCCGCGCGTAGAGCGTGTCGCAAAGACCGACGAGCGTGGAGGAAAGGCGTCCGAACAGATCGGCGGCGACGGAAACCTGTTGGCGGGCGCAAACCAGCTCGCCGCGCGCGCGCAAAGATAACGCTCCGTCGAGTGCCACGCTCATCATCGCGTATCCGCACTCCCAACGGCGAACGACCGCGTCGAAAACCTGGCCCTTCTCGCGGGGCAGAGCCGCGAACCATTCTTCCGTGACTCTGCGACGCTCGGCAGAAGGACGCCCATCGCTGCGCCTAGAGAAAACCACACCGCCCCCGAGATCGCTCAATGGAGTATACCACCGATGGCCCTAGCGCAACGGGAAGGGGCTTTCCGCTGTGGGGCCACTTGGATATTGATTATGGCGGCAGGTGACCGATGGGTGACCGACCAGGGAGAGATGATGCCCTAGGTTCCGCGTTTGAACAGGCGTTGCAGAGATCTGTGCAAGCCATCCACCGCGTCATGAAGGTCGGCCATTCCCTGCGTCTCCACGCTCACATCCACATTTTCAAGGTCGAGAGTTAAGTCTTTCGCGAGTTGAGCGGCGCGGCGGACGCGTAGAGCGGCGAGGGTGGACAAGACGGCGTAAGGGTCGCCGGAATGCTCCTGGGCTCCATACCAGTCCTGAACGGCCAACGCAGTATAGCGAATGTGCTCGATCGCATTATGAAGTTCGCCGAGAACACGAGCGTCAAGATCGCCGGATTTGACGGAGCGTTCCAATTCATTGAGTGCGGTGGTGGTCGCCATCAAACGCGCGGCCAGGGGAGATTCCTTGCCGTTCAAATTAGCAGCAGTCATCTGGAACCTCCGAGAGGGCTATACCTTCGCGTAGGAAGTTATCACTCTCCGCCACTGCCGTAAACGAAAGTATAGGTGTGCCGGATTTAGGTGCGGTGGAATGGCGCGATTCCGGTCTCCGTGCTGATAGGGGGTTTTCTTGACGCTCTTGGAAGACGACCGCTATACTCGCCCGATTCGCGTGTTGCAGCCGATCGGAAAGGATGTCCCGTTGGAATTCGAACCGCTCGACCAGTACCTGCAGCGCCGCAAGAAGCTGACTGAAATCCAGGCCCTCGGGTATCCGGCATACCCTCACAAATTCGACTGGACGCACACGCCCAAACAGGTGGCGGAGCAATTCGGAGGGCGAACGGTCGAACAGCTTGAGGCTGAGCGGGTTAGCGTCCGCGTGGCCGGAAGGATCGTAGCGCTGCGGCCGATGGGGAAAGCTGCGTTCGCGCATCTGGCGGGCGACGGCGGGCGGCTGCAGATATACGCGCGGCTCGACGTGATGGGCGAGCAGGCGTTCAAACTTTTTCAGCTTCTTGACCTGGGCGACATCATTGGGGTTTCCGGGCACCTTTTCCGGACGAAGACGAATGAGCTGACGGTGCGGGTCGAGGGGATCGAAGTGCTGAACAAGGCGCTTCTGCCGCTGCCGGAAAAATGGCACGGGCTGGCGGATACGGAGCAGCGCTATCGGCGGCGGTATCTCGACCTGATCGTGAACGAGCGGACGCGCGAGATTTTCATCCGGCGCGGCCAGATCATCCGCGAGCTGCGGCGATTTTTCGACGAGCGCGGCTACGTGGAAGTCGAAACGCCGATGATGCATCCGATTCTGGGCGGGGCGACGGCGCGGCCGTTCGTGACGCACCACAACACATTTGATATGGATTTGTATCTGCGGATCGCGCCGGAACTTTACCTGAAGAGGCTGGTCGTGGGCGGACTCGACCGCGTATATGAAATCAACCGGAACTTCCGCAACGAGGGGATCGACGCGATCCACCAGCCGGAATTCACGATGCTGGAGTTTTATCAGGCGTACAGCGACGCGCACGCGCTGATGAACCTGACGGAGGAATTGCTGCGCGAGTTAGCGGAGAAAACGTGCGGCGCGGCCAAAGTGAAGTACGGCGAAGGCGATGACCCGACGGAAATCGACTTTGGCGAATTCACGCGGCTGTCGATGCGGGAGGCGATTCTGAGGCATATGCCGACGCCGCCGGGCAAAACCGCAGAGGCGAGCGATCTCGCGTCCAAGGATGCATTGCGCAAATTGATCGAGGCGGCGCTGCCGGTGCTGGACGCTTTGATTACGGATGACTCTGAGCGGAAACCGCTGCCGTGGGAGGGCGGAGTTGCGAGCTCCAAGAAGGCGCTGACGACTGAGAAAGCGATTCTCCATCTGATCCTGGCGAATCTCGGGCGCGAGCCTCTGGGGCGGGCGATCGGAGATGTGTTCGAGGCGGTCGCTGAGAGGTATCTGATCCAGCCGACATTTATCTATGACTTCCCGGTGGAAATTTCGCCTCTGGCAAAGCGGCGCGCGGACGATCCTTCGCTGACCGAACGCTTCGAGCTTTTCATCGCCGGGATGGAAATCGCGAACGGCTTTTCGGAGTTGAACGATCCCGAGGATCAGGAAAAGCTCTTCCGCGAACAGGTGGAGAGGGGCGGGCTCGAAGCGCCGAAGGAAGTGGACATCGACTATATTCGCGCGCTGAGCCACGGCCTTCCGCCGACGGCGGGCGAAGGCGTGGGCATAGACCGGCTGGTGATGCTGCTCACGAACTCGCACGCGATCCGCGAAGTGATTCTCTTCCCTCTTTTGCGCGGCGAAGGCGCCGAAGAATCCGGCGCGGCGCCTGACGAAAGTCCCAAATGAACTTTGAATGGCTGGTGGCGCTGCGGTACCTGCGGTCGCCGAACCGGCCGGCAGTGCTGCGGCTGGTGACGTTTCTTGCCGTGCTGGGGGTGGCGGCGGGCGTCACGACGCTGGTCATCGCGCTTTCGATGAATACGGGATTCCGGCAGGCGATTCGCGACCGGCTGCTCACCGTGACGGCGCACGTCAATCTGAAGCCGGAGGACGCGGCAGACGGTATCCGCAATTATCGCGCGCTCATCGCGAAGCTCAGCGACACGCCCGGAGTGCAATCGATCGAGCCCGCGATTTACAACACCGTCCTGCTTTCTTTCGGGCATAAGCCGAGCGGCGTCGTCTTGAAAGGCGTGGACCCGGATATGGAGCTTCGGGCGAGCGGAGCGCTGCGGCATCTTGCGGCGGGATCGAGCACATTCGAGCCGGACGCCGACGGCATTCCGGCGGTCCTGATCGGATACATTCTCGCGGAAAACCTCGATATTTCGGTGGGCGATTACGTCACGCTGACGAGCCCGCAGGGGAGCTTGACTCCGTTCGGCATGCTGCCAAGCTCGCGGCGATTTCGGGTGACGGGAATTTTCGACTCCGGATTCTACGATTACGACGCGAACTGGGGATTCGTGACGCTGAAATCGGCGCAGGCGCTGGCGGGAGTGGGTGACGTGGTCAGCCTGCTCGAGGTGCGCGTGAAAAACCTCGACGATGCGCGCGAGGTCGCCGACGAACTGGTGCGGCGGGCGGGCCCGGGATATCACGCGACGACCTGGATGGACGAGAACCGGGCGCTCTTTCGCGCGCTGAGCCTCGAAAAATTAGTCACGGCGCTCTTCATCGGATTGATCACGTTCGTGGCGGGGCTGAATATTCTAGTCGTGCTGACGATGACGGTGACCGATCGCGCCAAGGACATCGCCGTGCTCATGGCCGTCGGCGCGAGACGGCGGCAGATCCGCAGAATTTTCGTGCTGCAAGGGCTCGCGATCAGCATCGCGGGAACGGCTGCGGGACTCGCGGCCGGCTTCGGATTTTCGTGGGTGGCAAATCGATGGCAGTTGATTCCGCTGAACCCCGAGGTTTACGCGATACCGTACGTTCCGTTTCATGCGAACGGCACAGACGCAATCTGGATCGCAGTGGCGGCGCTTGCAATCAGCATCGCGGCCACGGTTTTGCCCGCGCGCTCGGCCGCGAACATTCTCCCCGTCGAAATTCTCCGCTTCGAATGAGCGCTCGAACACGCATTTCTGAAGCGCTGCTTCGATCAGAGAATTGACTCCCTTCGATAGCCGTTTCCGATTCGTTCGAAAAGCGCGGGCGTGTTAAAATGGGGTGTCTGATCGGGACAGTGCCATTATTTGGCGGTTCGCTGGGCGCACAATGGAAGAGTCTGGGATAAGTGTGAAAACGATTCTCCGAGGCCAGATCCGGCGCGCAACTAATGTGATGTAAAGCAAGGACATATCTGTAGCGGCTTTCGGCATCTAACGTGTGAAGAGAACCGGCGGGATCATGCGGAAAAACGCAGCTACGATGGTCGAAGCGGACGACTCGAATGTCGGGGGCGTCGCAACGTCAAGTGAGATTCTGCGCGCCGAAAACCTTCGCAAAATTTTCCACTCGGGCTCACAGGAGATCGTACCCCTGGGGGGGATCGATCTTTCGGTCGAGCGCGGCGAGATGATTGCGATCGTGGGACCGTCGGGAACGGGAAAGAGCACGCTGCTGCACTTGCTGGGCGCGCTGGACACTCCAACAAGTGGTGCAGTATACTTCGCCGGGAATTCACTCCGTTCGCTTCGAGAGGCCGAGCTGGCAGAATATCGCAACAAGTCCGTCGGGTTCGTGTGGCAGCGGCACCATCTGCTGCCGGATTTCACGGCGGCCGAAAATGTGGCGATGCCCCTGCTGGCGGGCGGCAAGCCGGCGGGGCAAGCGCTGCGCGCGGCGGGGGAATGGCTGGCGGAAGTTGGTCTTGGGGACCGCGCGGCGCAGCGAGCGTCGGAGCTATCGGGGGGCGAACAGCAGCGCGTGGCGATCGCGCGAGCGCTGGTGAATGAGCCGGTGATTCTGCTGGCGGACGAGCCGACGGGCGATCTGGACGAACGGAATGCGGAGACGATTTTCGAGCTCATGCAGGGCTTGCACCAATCTCATCACCTGACTTCGATTCTCGCGACACACAACTTATCCTTGGCGAGGCGTACGCACCGCGTGCTGAATCTGGAGCACGGGACGCTGACGCCGAGCGTAGAAGTGCTGGCAGGCGCAGCGGCTGAGGGAGCGCGCGGCGAGCGCTGGGGCCAGTCCCCGGGAGAGTGCGGGGTGAACCGTGTTTGAACGCTACACAGAAAAGGCTCGGCGAGTGATCTTCTTCGCCCGGTACGAGGCCAGCCAGTACGGCAGCCCGTACATCGAGACGGAGCACCTGCTTCTCGGATTGTTGCGCGAAGACAAGGCGCTCGCGAATCGTTTTCTGCGGACCCACGGCTCGATCGAATCCATCCGCAAGGAGATTGAATCGCGGATCACGGTCCGCGAACGCATTTCCACGTCGGTCGAAGTCCCTCTCAGCCAGGAGTGCAAGCGCATCCTCAACTACGCCGCCGAAGAGGCGGAACGGCTCGGCCATAAGCACGTAGGAACGGAACACCTCCTCCTCGGAGTGCTGCGGGAGGAGAAATCCTTTGGCGCTGAAATCCTGCTGGAACGGGGATTGAGGCTATCCACCGTGCGCGAGGAATTGGCGCGCAGCGCGGGAGAAGGCAAGGTGCCCGTGAACCGTCCCAAAGAAGCATCATTGCTGGCAGAATTCAGCCGCGATCTGACGCAGGCGGCGATGGAAGGACAGCTCGATCCGCTGGTCGGCCGCGACCGCGAACTCGAGCGCGCCATTCAAATTCTGTGCCGGCGCACGAAGAACAACCCTGTCCTGATCGGCGAGCCGGGCGTGGGCAAGACGGCGATCGTCGAAGGGCTGGCTCAGCGCATCGCGGATGGCGACGTGCCACCGTTCCTCGCCGACAAGAGGATCCTCTCGCTCGATTTGTCTCTGATCGTCGCCGGGACGAAGTATCGCGGGCAATTCGAAGAGCGGCTGAAGACCATCATGAAGGAACTGATGGAGAGCCAGAACGCGATCGTCTTCATCGACGAATTGCACACGCTGGTCGGAGCGGGATCGGCGGAAGGGTCGCTCGACGCGGCGAACATTTTGAAGCCGGCGCTGAGCCGGGGCGAGATTCAGTGCATCGGCGCGACGACGCCGGCGGAGTACCGAAAGTCCGTCGAAAAGGATCGCTCGCTCGAGCGGCGCTTCCAGTCGATCAAGGTGCCCGCGCCGGGTGAAGATGAAGCGATTCGCGTGCTGCAAGGCGTGCGCGACCGCTACGAAAAATTCCATGCCGTGAGCTACACGGAAGATGCGATCCGCTACGCCGTGTACCTATCGAGCCGCTACATTCCAGACCGGTTCCTGCCGGACAAGGCGATCGACCTACTGGACGAAGCGGGGGCGCGTGTGAAATTGCGGCAGGCGATGCTTCCGGACGAGGTTTCGGAAGTACAGAAGCGCGTGAAGTTCATCACGCACCGGATGGAAACGGCGATCGCGAACCACGAGTTCGAAAAGGCGCGGTTCTATTCGGAGGAAGAGCGCAAGGAAAAAGAACATCTGCGGGTGCTGCGCGAGAAGCTGAAGATCGACGACTCTTCGACCGGGATCGTGACGCGCGAGGATATCGAAGAAGTGGTGGCGCGCTGGACCGGGATTACGGTCACGTCGATCAAGGAAGACGAGCAGCAGAAACTGCTGCGCATCGAGGAAGAGCTGCACCGCCGCGTCATCAGCCAGGACAAGGCGATCACCGCGCTCGCGCGGGCCATTCGCCGCAGCCGCGCCGGATTGAAGGCGCCGGGACGCCCCGTGGGCTGCTTCCTATTCCTCGGGCCGACCGGCGTGGGCAAGACGGAAGTGGCTCGGCGGCTTTCGGAGTTCCTGTTCGGCAGCGAGAAATCGCTGATCCGCTTCGACATGTCGGAATACATGGAGAAGCACTCGGTGTCGAAGCTGATCGGCGCGCCTCCGGGATACGTGGGATACGAAGAGGGCGGACAACTGACGGAGCGCGTGCGGCGCACGCCGTATTCGGTGATCCTGCTTGACGAAATCGAGAAGGCCCATCCGGACGTCTACAACATATTGCTGCAGGTCTTCGAGGACGGGCAATTGACGGACGGCCTGGGAAATACAGTTGATTTTCGCAATACGATCATTATCATGACCTCGAATCTTGGGGCGCGGCAATTGCAGAAGCAGAGTGGCCTGGGCTTCCAGTCGACGGACGACGTCGCGAATGCGAAGAGCCAGGACGACATGGTGATGGGCGAGGTCAAGCGGGTCTTCAATCCGGAATTTCTGAACCGTCTGGATGAAGTGATCCTGTTCAATTCGCTGACAGACGCGGACCTGCTGCTGATCATCGATCTTCTGATCAGCCAGATGAACGAGACGCTGGTGCACCGCCAAGTGCAGATCGTAACGACGATCGAGGCGCGGCAATGGATTCTCGAGAAAACCTGCGGCGATCGGAATTACGGCGCGCGGCCGCTGCGGCGCGCTTTGCAAAAGTATGTCGAAGACCCGCTGTCGGAAGCTCTCATTCAGGGCGAACTCCAGCGGCCGGCGACACTGGAAGTCTTTCTCTCCGGCGACGGCCTGGCGTTTCGTCCTGTGGCGGAAGCAACCCCGGTGGCCCACTAAGAATCCTACACGCGCAAGCCGGATAAAGCCGAGCCGGCGGGGGAGCATAAAATCTTGGGCGGGGAACTGCGGCCTTGATCATCACGGCCGCCAAGAGGGAGATATTTCCGCGCGCGTTGGAGTTTATCGTCGTTGTGTCGTTGCTGATCGTTGCGGTAACGCAAAGCCTTTGGGCCCAGCAGGCCGCTCCGTCAAACGACCAGCAATATGTGATCGAGCGCATCGAATTCATCGGGCTCCGCCGGATCCAGCGCGATACCCTGCTCGCGCGCATCTTTTCCCGCCCGGGCGATCCTTATAACCCCGACGCCCTCCGCCGCGACTTTCAGGCCCTCTGGAACACGCAGTTTTTCGAAGACATCCGGCTGGAGGTGGAGAACAGTCCCGATCAGCCGAACGGGAAAATCGTCCTTTTCTACGTCAGCGAGCGGCCCATCATTCGCCGCATCGAGTACAAGGGCAACAAGTCGGTCACCGAATCGGACATTCTCGATGCCTTCAAGCAGAAGAAGGTCGGCCTATCGGTCGAGAGCCAGTTCGATCCCACGAAGATCAAACACGCCGAAACGGTGATCAAAGAATTGCTGGCGGAGCACGGGCGGCAATTCGCGACCGTCAAACCCACCTACGAGCGCATCGCCGCGACGAACGCCGTCAAACTCGTCTTCAACATCGACGAGGGGCCGAAAGTGAAAGTAGGGACGATTACGATCGTGGGCAACAAGGCGTTCTCGACGCGGAAAATCATTCGCGCGATGAAGCACGACCGGCCAATCTCGATTCCCCTTTACATAACCGAAATCCCGATTATGGCCAAGACGTTCGACCGGCCGAAGCTGGACGAGGACCTCGAAGTCGGGATTCGCGGCCTCTACCAGGACCATGGGTATTTCAGGGTCGACGTGGAAGAGCCGACTCTAAAGACCGTCACGCTGAATCGCGCCGGGATTCCGATACCGGTGCCCGGAATCGGCTCGCAGCACGGGAAGGCGACGAATATCACGATCAAGATCGAAGAAGGGGCGCAATACCGGATGGGGAAGCTCAACTTCCGCAGCGCCGACCCCGACCAAGGCCTGATCTTCAAACCGGAATTCCTGCAAAGGGTTTTCCCGCTGAAACGAGGCGATATCTTCGACGCGGACAAGATCCGCAAGTCGCTCGACGATTTCAGGAAACTCTACGGCGATTACGGATATATCGATTTCAACGCCGAGCCTCTGTTCGACGTGGACGATGCGAAGAAGGTGATCAACCTGACGCTGCAGTTTGACCAGCAAAAGCAGTTCTTCGTGCGGCGGATCGAGTTTTCCGGCAATACGACGACCCGCGACAAAGTGATCCGGCGCGAGCTACTGCTGGACGAAGGGCAGGTGTTCAGCAATCGCCTTTGGGAACTGAGCCTCCTGCGGCTTAATCAGCTCGGCTATTTCGATCCGATCAAACCCGAAAACGCGGATTTGAAGCGCAACGTTAAAGCGGGCACCGTCGATATTCGCCTGAAGGTGAAGGAGAAGGGCAAGCAATCGGTCAGCTTCAACGGCGGCGTGAGCGGATTGGCGGGCAGCTTCGTTGGTTTCTCGTATCAGACGAACAACTTCCTCGGTCTCGGCGAAACGTTCACCGTTTCCGCCCAGATTGGCAACATCCAGACGGATATACGGCTCGGATTCACGGAGCCGTATCTCTTCGACCGGCCGATCTCGACGGGTTTCACGATTTTCGCGAGCAAGCTGGATTACAACACGGCGCGCCAGGAAGGATTGTTGCTGGGCCAGCAGGTGGCCATCGACCCGGCGCTGCAGGAGAACTACAACACGGATTCAAAGGGCTTCACTATTTTTGCGAGCTACCCGCTCCGGAGATCGGCTTTTACGCGGCTGGGTCTGCAGTACGGCTATTCGACGACGAACATCACGCCGTTCAGCCAATCGGCGACGTTGCTCTTCGACTTCACGAAGTTCACGAGCCTTGCGGGCCCGTCCGCCCTGAACGGCATCAACATGAGTTCGATCACTCCGACGATCTCGTACAGCACCGTGGACAGCCCCAATTTCCCGACACACGGAAAGAGCATCTACTACGGGACGACATTCACGGGCGGACCCCTGCAAGGGAACGTCGATACGATCAGCAACACCTTTACGATGTCGTACTACCATCCGATGCACCACCGTCGCAACGTGCTCGCTCTAAGGGTGCAGGGCGCCACGATCAATGGTTTCAGCGGAAGAGAAGTCCCGCCCAATAACAGGTTTTATCTGGGCGGAGAACAGGACGTTCGCGGCTACGAATTCTATACGATCTCACCGTTTGTCTTTATTCCCTACTCGACCTCGACGCAGGTGCAATTCTACAATCCGGAACGCCTGAATCAATCGGGGCAGCCCACGCTCGAAACGCTGCCCGTGAATGTTTTGGAGTACGTTCCGACGCGTCCCGGCGGCGATCTGCAGGGAGTCTTTAACGCGGAATACCGGATACCACTGGTGAAGAGCTACGTGACGATGAGTATTTTCAACGATCTCGGCCTGGACGGCACCATGCGGCACGTGCAGATCGATCCTTCCGCGACCGCACTGCTGCAAGACCAGTATCCGAACGCGGACTTCCCCAATACACGTATCGGGACGGATCTGCCGATCGCTCATGGCACGAATTTCCGGCCGCATACCTCCGCGGGAATCGAGTTCGACTTTCAGATCCCGATCATCCAGGCGCCGTTTCGAATCTATTACGCGTTCAATTACCTGCGCCTGAATGAGACCATTATTCCGCCGGATGGCTCCTTTTACGTCCCGCCGGCCGAGCGACAAGCTTTGCAACAATTGGGCGTCTACGACACGCAGATCGTGCCGGCGCTTCAAAATTTCTTACTGGAAACCCGGTCTTCGCAGACGATTCCGCCGGGCTTGCTCGAACAACGGTCTTCCCTGCGCTTCGCAGTGAGCCGGACGTTCTGATGAGTCGATGCGCGGGGCACGGGAGAGAGACGGCCAACCATAGTTGGCGAGGCGGAATGGGAGACGGCACAGGCATTGTCGGAGGAAAGCAAATGAGATCGTGGAGTGTAGCTGCGGTGGTGCTCCTGGCCGCCTGGGCCGCAGGTTGCGGCGGGAATTCGACTCCCGTGGGCGTCACCGTGGCTCCGAACCCAGCGACGGTTCTGTTGAATAGCTCTTTGCAGTTTGTGTCCAACGTCTCCGGGGCTTCCGCCACAACCGTGACATGGCAAGTTTGCTTGGCCCCGACTTCGAGCTCGGGCAAGACCCCGCCGCCTCCAACTACCAAGCCGACCGACTGCACGCCGATCCCGGGAATCCCAACACCGGAAGGCGGGACCGTCCTTACGGGATACGGAACCATTCAACAAAATGGGCTCTATACGGCGCCCCCCGCGTTGCCGACGCCGAATACGGCCGTGATCCTGGTTACGAGCACTATCGACTCAAGCGCGTTTGCGATGGCTAGCCTCACGATCGAATCCGGCATTACCGTGCAAGTGACGCCGCCCACGGCAACGATCGGACCGTTGGAATCGTTCCAGTTCACGGCTACCGTAAAAGGTCCCACGAACAACACGGGTGTTTCATGGACGCTGAGCCTCGCCGGTAACAACAATCCTCCGGCGCTGGGAACGATTACGCCCGCCGGACTGTACACGGCGCCAGGAGCGTCACCTGGAGTTGTGACCGTCACAGCAACGTCGGCGGCCGATCCGACGCAAAGCGGCTCGGCGCTCGTCAGCATCTCGTCCGGAGGAGCGCCGACGCTCACGAGCGTCGACCCGGGCGTGGCCGCGCAGGGTTCGGCGCAACAGGACGTCTATCTAACTGGAACGAATTTCGAGAGTACGAGTCAGGTTGTCATGACGGCTCCGAATCAACTGCCGACCGTGCTGCCGGCAAGCTCCGTCTTTTTCCTGAGCACGACTTTGCTCCGCGCCACGCTTCCGGCGAACGTGCTTTCGGCAGCCGGATCGGTCTCAATTCAGATACAGAGCCAGACGACTCCTCCGAACGTCTCCGCAGTGCTGCCGTTGAGCGTGTTCGCTGTTGGGCCGTCGCTGATTGCTGTTTCGCCCGAGAGCGTGTCGCAAAACTCGGCGAGCGCGAGCGTGGGCTTGACGGGTGGATATTTCTCGAGCGCGACGACCGCGACCGTGAATGGCTCCACGGTCGCGCCGGTGTTCAATAGCAGCCGGCAGCTGTCCGCCGCAATTCCATCGGGCGTGCTCGCTACTCCGGGGTTGTATCCGATCGTGGTGCAGAACTCGGGAGTGGCGGCGGGCCAATCGTCCGTGTCCGCAATAAATGTGGCGGTTACACCCGCTCAGGCTTCGATTCCCGGCGCACCGAATAAGGCGCCGATCGGGGTCGGCTCAGGCCCGTCAGCGGTGGCAATGGACGAAGCGGACGGGATCGCGGTGGTTGCGAACGCGGGCGATGGTTCCGTTACCCTGGTCAACGTGACCAGTGACACGACAGTGGGCGGGGCGATCACCGTGGGAAAGAACCCGACGGGTGTGGCAGTGGACGATCTCCTGCCGGATCCGGTCGCAGTGGTGGTAAACAACGCCGATCAGACGGTTACGGCAATCGACCTGACGACGCGAAACACAACGACGCTGAGTGTGTCGATCTCCTCCGGCACGAATCCCCCGCTGCCCTATTCTGTCGGCGTAAATCCGTTGACCCATCGTGCCATCGTGGCTTACCAGTCGTCGAGCCTGGCGACGATTCTCGATGTATCCGATTCAGGGGGCCTGCCAGGACTTACGAAGATACAAACGATCGGCGGCAGCTCCAGCAATTTCACCGGGACGGGAGCGACGCCCGGGATCGCCGTCGATCCGCGGCTGAACTGGGCCGTCGTCACGCCCGGCGGCGCAGGTGGAATCAGCGTGGTGGACTTGGGAGTGGATGCAAGTCCGAGCCAGCCAGAAGGACGGAGTCCTTACGCGGTGGCGAATCTCTTACTGTCGCAAACGGTTCAAGGCGTCGCCATCGACCCGGAGACGCACAACGTGTTTTTCTCCGACCCGAACACCGGGACGCTCTATACATTTACCGCGCTCGACAATACGGTCGAAGTCGTTACGTTGCCCAGTACCGGCCAGCCGGGCAGCGGAGCCCCATATAACCAGGCGGGTTTTGGCGCGGCGGCGGCAAGTTCACTCGAGGATGTCGGCATCGCGGTGAACAAGAACTCGACCGCCGTGGTCGTTGATCTCGCGAATGGCATCGTGCTGCAGCAGGTGGGAGGTCTGGGAGCTTCCACGGCGGTGCAGGCTGTGGCCGTCGATCCGGTAAGCAATCAAGCAGTGGTCGTCAACCACGAGGGTGGCACGGTCACGCTTCTGTCTCTCGGGACAACCATCAATTCCCTGCAAATTACAGAAGCGAGCCCAGCAGTCGTGTACGGAGGCCCGGGCACTGCGAACACAACCTTGACGATCCTCGGCGGAGGATTCGTGTCCGGCACCTCGGAAGTGCTTCTGGACGGCACCGCTCTGCCCGGAGGCGACGTGAATGTGGTGAGCTCTCGCAAGATCATCGCCACCGTGCCGGGAAGCATGCTCGATTCCGCCCGCCTCTACGCCGTGCAGGTGCAGAATGGGGCCGGCGGAGCCGCATCCGTTTCGAACGTGACCGACCTTAGCGTGATCCAATCCGTAGCGGTCGGCAGCTTGCCCGTGGGGGTCGCGGTGGACACGGACCGTGATGCAGCCGTGGTCACAAATTCGGGCGACGGAACCGTGTCACTCATTTCCCTTGCGCCCATCAGTAGCGAATCGCCGCAATCTCTCGGGAACGTCGGGATCATCGGGTCGCCGGTTCTCGCCGGAACCACGCCGGAAGGAGTGGCGGTGCTGGCCCGGCAGGGCTTGGCAGTCGTGGCGAACAACGGCAGCAACAATGCCACTGTCGTGGACCTTACCGGAGTGGCGGTTCCCCAGAACATCGGCATCTGTAGCACCGGTTGCTCGGGTCCCGCGGGCGCGGCCATGAATCAAGACAGCGGGATCGCGGCTATTGCGGACACCGACCCGACAGGGCCCGTGAGCACCGGAACGGTGAGCTTCTTGAATTTGTCCGCGACACCCGCGAGCGCCGCCGGTTCGCTTTCGGTGGATCACGATCCTGTCGCGGTGGCAGTCGATCCGAATCTCAACTACGCGGCCGTGACCACGGCATCGCAGGCGAGCAGCATCAATCTCGTTAATATGGCAACGTTCGGCACCGTAGGGACCATCAACACCGCCCTGGAAAACCCGAGTGGAATCGTGTTTGATCCGGTGAACCAGATTTTCCTGACGGCGAACAGCCTGCTGAACGACATCATCCTCGTCGATCCGACGACGTTCATCGAGACGCCGGTGAACGTCGGGATCGCGCCGACGTCGATCGACTACAACTTCCAGACGAGCACGTTGGTGACGGCGAATTCGCCGAGCGGGACCTTGTCGGTGCTGGATTATGTGTGTCCCCCGGGCGCGGGCGCGCCCGCTGCGTGCGTCGGGCCGAAGGTGCGCACGGTGCTGGAGCTGGGAGGCACGCAGACTTCGCCGCTGGTGCTCGGTCCGAACGCCGTGGCGATCGATCCAAAACTGAATCTGGCCGTGCTCGTGGATCCGGACAACAATCGCGTTTTGCTGGTCCCGCTGCCTCACTAGGCGGGCGTGGGCCGTACAACAACCCGAATGCGATTGACCGTGCTGCAAGAGGGAGGCTATAATCTCCGATTTCTGTTTACGTGAATTTCTTTATATATCTCAGCGAGGAGTCAGAATGAAGATTCGAGCGACAATTGCAGTTCTGGCCGCGATGACGTTCACGCCCGTTCTTCGGGCGCAATCGACGGCGGCGCCGGCCAAGGTCGGCGTGATCAACATGCAGGCCGCGATTACGGGCACGGCCGAGGGTAAACAGGCTGTAGCCGAGCTGCAATCGCAGTTCGCGCCCCGTCAGACGGAACTCCAGCAAATGCAGAAGCAGATCGAGGATGACCAGAGCCGCCTTCGGACCGGGCAAACGACGCTGAGCGATGAGGAGCAGGAGCGCCTCACTCAGGACTACACCACTCTGACGCGAAAGCTTCAGCGCAAGAGCCAGGACGATCAGGACGATTTCAACGACGCGCGACAGAGCCTTATCAATACGATCGGGCGGAAGATGGTAGACGTCCTGGACAAGTACGCGAAGGAGGGCGGCTACGCCGTCGTGCTCGACAGCTCATCTCAGCAGACACCGATCATCTATGAAGCAAACCAGATCGACATAACGCAGGACATCATCCGCTTGTACGACGAAGCCTATCCGGTGAAAGCCGCTTCGGCACCTTCAAGGCCGGCGCCAAAATCGGCAGCTCCTAAGCCGAACAACTGATCCTGCCCCCGAAACCGCCCAAAGGCCCCGCTGAAAAGCGGGGCCTTTTGCTCTTGCCGCGAGTTTGGCCGGTGCCCTCGCTTGGGCTATCATGATGGCCTGAAACGGCGGTTTGCAATTCGTATCCGCGAGAGCAAAAGAGGAGGATCGGCATGGCGATTTCGGTGGGGGCTGAAGCTCCCGACTTTTCCCTGAAGGATCAGAATCAGAAGGACGTGAAGCTCTCCGATTTCCGGGGCAAGAAGAACGTGGTGATCGTCTTCTATCCGCTCGATTGGAGCCCGGTCTGCACCAACGAGCACGTCTGCTTCGTCAACGATCTGAAACGTTTCGAGGATCTGGACGCGCAAGTGCTCGGCTTGAGTGTGGATAGTGTGTGGTCGCACAAGGCCTTCGCGGAAAAGATGGGCATCCATTATCCGCTGCTTGCCGATTTCCAGCCTCGCGGAGCCGTAGGCGATAAGTTCGGCGTGTATCTCGCGGACAAGGGAATCACCGGGCGCGCCATTGCGGTGGTGAACCGCAGCGGCAAGCTGGCGTGGTTCAAGAATTACGATATTCCAAGCGTGCCGGACGTGAAGGAAGTGGCGGACGCGATCGCTCAGTTGAAGTAGACGCGCCTCGGCCGCCGTTGCCGCTCAGGGTTGGATGGGCTGCGTTCCCTGGGCGGCTGCCGCCGGGCTGGACGCAGAGGATTTCGCCGCGAACGTGCGGATGTAATCGACCGCTTCCCAGCGTTCTTGTTCGGTCAGCTTCTTCTCAAATGCCGGCATGGGATGCCGGCCCTTGGTGATTTCCCAGTAGAGTTCGCCGTCCTTCAATCCGCCCACTTTCGCCGCGTCGGTGAAATCGCCCGGCGCGGTCGAAAGTTCGGGAGCCTTTTCGCCTTTTCCATCGCCTTTCGCCCCGTGGCAGCTCTGGCAGTGCTGCTGGTAGAGCTGCTTTCCGGCGGCGAGCGCCGCGGGCGTGGCGGGCACGGGATTCTGCAGGTCTTTCGCCTTGGCTAGGGCGTCCCACTGAATCACGGCGTAGATCATCAGGGCGATGGCGGCGCCGAAAAACAGAACGAGCACGATGACCAACGTTGCGCAGTTGCCTTTCTTAGCTTTAGGCTGCACGTCAGTGGGCCGCGCCCACCGCGCGGAACACGGAAATCGCGACGAGTACCAGCATCACGACCACGTAGATTCGCAAGCCCCATAGCAGAATCCGAATCCCCACGGAAAGCTCGCGCGGACCAAAACGCGATTGCCGTTTCGCGGCAACCACCTGGTCGGCCTCGAGCAGCGACAAGACGACGCCGGGGTCTTTCAGATTCAGCTGCTCTGCTGTTTCGGCGGCGAGTTCTCGTTCGTTTGGAATGGGAGCTTCTCCGTTTCGTCTAGAATTTCGATTCTCAGCACATATGTTTCACGACGTGCGCACGCTCCGCTTACCCGCCCAGCCACTTCGGGAAAACTGTCGCGAGGCCAAAACCAATCCCGGCAATCACCAAAAGGATCGTGACAGCAACGCCCGCAATGTTCGCCCACGTTCCGTTCACATATTCTCCCATCACTTCCCTGTCGTTGACGAGCAGCAACAGGAATGCGAGGGCCGGCGGCATCGCGAGGACGGCAATCACATTCACGGTCAGCACGACGAACTCGAGCGGAAACCTAGGGATCAAAACCAGCACCGCCGCGGTGGAGGCCGAGCCCAGTAGCGTCAGATAGAAGGGCCAGGCTTCGCGTATCGGACGGTTCAAGCTGTGCCCTGTTTGCAGCACCTCGCCGAAAGCATAGGCGGATGAGGTCGAAATCGTGATCGCCGCCACGATGCCTGCTTCGAAAATTCCCAGCGCGAAAAGCGACGCCCCGATGTGGCCGATCCACGGCTCGAGAGCCTCGGCAAACTGCGCACCCTGAAAATCGCCCGCGCTGATTCCGTGATGAAACAACGGCGTCGTCGCCAGAATCGCCGCGATGGCGAATGCAGAAGCAAGGATCACGCCGAGCATCGTGTCGAATCGGCCGGCCTTGATATCGCGAGGCTGCATGCCTTTGTCAACGACAGCGCTCTGCTGAAAGAAGAGCATCCAGGGCGTCACGGTGGCGCCGACATCCGCGAGGATCAGCACCAGAATGTCGTAGTGGCTGCCCGTTGGGAGCGGCGTCCATGCGAGCAGCGCGTGGCCGACTGCGTGCCAGTCGGGATGCGCCAGCAGGGCGGCGGGAACGAACAGCCCGTTGAAAATCGCCAAGCCCATTGTGATGCGCTCCCACGTCCAGTAGCGGCCGGTGGCGATGGCGGCGAGGACGATCAGCAACGAGCCGCCGACGGCAACATCCGGCCGAATCCCGAAAAAGCCCAGCCCGGCGCGCACGCCGATAAATTCCGTGACGAGCGTGAGGAAATTCCCCAGCACCAAATCGCTCATCGCGAAAAATCCCCAGAAACGCCCGAAGCGGTCGAAGATCAGCTCGGCATGGCCGCGATGGGTGACCGCACCGAGACGCACGGTCATTTCCTGGACGACGAACCCTACCAGGAACGTGAGGATCACGAAGGGAACGAAAAAACCGATCCCGAAACGCGCGCCTGTGGCCGAATACGAAAGCATGCTCGGCGCGTCGTTCTCGCCGAGGAAGACGAGGACGCCCGGCCCGATGAGCAGCCAGAGCACTCCGAATCCGCCGAAAAGCCGCGAACTGCGCTCTTTGAGCCGGGCACGGGCCACCTGCCAGCGATCGCGCGCGCGATCCACGTCTTCATGCGTCAGCTGGCCGACCAGCTCTCCTGCAGCCGCAGAACCAGCGGCGGGTTCCGTGGTGGGATGAGCGTGGCGATAGGCTGAAACGTGCGGCGGCTTAATCGGCATGTCCATGGTTAACTGCAATAAATCTTCGATATAAACTAGGCTTAACGTAACGGCGTGTCAATCGTTTACGACGGCCCCGTTTCGAAAAGCGGCAGCCGCGAATTGCGCTCTGCTATAGTGTTCGAAGGCTGGATCACGCCGTATCGGGAGACGAACGAATGGCTGAAGCGCCGAAACAACAGCAGATGCAAATCAAAGCCGACGAAAAAGAGCTGCTCGGCCAGTATTCAAATCTCGCCGTGATTCATCATAACGCGGAGGAGTTCACGCTCAATTTCATCTACATGTTTCCAACGGTGCCGCAGGGAAAGCTGGTGGCCAGCTTGATCGTGAGCCCGACGCACGCCAAGCGCCTGCTGCGCGCGCTGCAGGAAAACGTGGCACGATACGAGGCGCAGTTCGGAACGATTCCCGAGGGACCCGGCCCGGGACCGGAACCAAACGTCGGATTCGTTCAATAGAAAGGGTGGGAACCAATCTCCGAAGGAGCTAACTCGACTGACCCAGGACCCACGTGCCGGTCGACTCGATCAGTTCGAGACCGATGGCAAAACCCGCTTCGGCCACCGGATGACAGTAGGCCACGCGCGCAGTCGAACGGAAAGAGCCCGCAGGAGTCGTAATCGTCAGGAGGTCATTCGTTTTCCACCGTCGCGTGGTCAAAACACGCACGCCGCGCAGGCTGACGTTTTCCGTGAAAGTGGTTTCCGTACCTGGTATCGACGCATGACCGGTGATGTGAACGCCGATCTCCATCGGCATTCGCGGTTCGCGGCGCGGAACGGAAAAATTCTTCGGGGCGCGCGTGCCCAAGGTCATGTCCTCCCCTCCCCCTACAAGCAAGCCACGACTTGGCTTAGACGCAGTTTCTTCCCGCTCCTGCCTTTCATCTGATAGAGCCCGCGGTCCGCGGCGCCCAGAAGCTGTTCAATCGAAACTCCGTCTTCCGGATAAACGGCGTGGCCGACGCTCACGGAAATGAACGGGTCTTCGCCGTCGGCCATGATGTGATCGCAAATGCGGCTGGCGGCCTGCTCGGCCTCCTGCTTGCCTGCTTCCGGCAAGACGAGCGCGAATTCGTCGCCACCGTATCGCGCAGGCGTGTCGATTGCGCGGCTGCCGCTGCGGAGAGCGGCGCCCACGCGTTTGATGGCGCGGCTGCCCGTGAGGTGACCGTAGCGATCGTTTATTTTCTTGAGGCCATCGAGGTCGAAGAGCAAAACGGCGAATCGACGGCCGGTCCGGCGCGACCGCTGGATCTCACCCTCCAGCACGTCGAGAAGCTGGCGATGATTTGCCAGGCCCGTCAGCGAGTCGGATATCGCGAGGCGGCTGATCTGATCGAACAAATGGGCATTGTCCAGAAGCGTTCCGCCCAGCACCACCGCATAGCTGCCAACCATGAGGAAATGCGCCAACATGTACGTTGCGTCGAGCACGCGCTGGGACTGGCTGATCGTGATATGGCAGAGCGCGTTGAGACCCGCCGCGATGAAGAGCGCGCGGTCGAGGGCCGCATTCGCACGCTTCAGCCGCCGCCCATACGCTACCGCTGCGACGACGTAGATCGCCGCCGGCAGCAAATCCCAGGGGCGAGGTATCATCGCGCCGGGCTGAATCTTCGGCGCGTGCGGCAGCATGAAGTAGAAGACACTGGTGAGATACGCGGCTGCCCCCACCGTCAGCGTCACGCCGGCGATTTCCTTGCCGGGATCGCGCGAAACTGGGATGCGTTTTTCGACGACGAGCGCCGCAATCAGCAAGACGCCAAGCAAGGTGCGCCCGGCCAGCCAGCCCAGGGAGATTTCGTATCCTGCAGACGGCGCGACGAGCATGCCCCGGTAGAACGTAAAGCTCGTGGCAGCCTCGATTAGGCCGGCGACCACAAATCCGAAGGCTAGAATCAGCGAGATTCGGTCGTGCGCGCCCCGAAACCTCAGCATGGCGTTGGCGGCAAATGTGAACGCGATGAGACTCCCGGCCATGTCCATGTAGGAGCCTAGAAGCGGGTCAGCCAGGTAGGAAGAATGCCGCAGCGCCACCAAGAAGACGCAGTACAGCCCCGCGGCAATCGCCCCGAAAAGGACGAGCCGAGGCCAGAGATGCTTTCGCGGATTCCCCCTGCGGTCCACACATGCCCCCAGAAAAGTACACCTGCCCGCTGTCGCAAGATGCAACTACAGGGCCGATCTATTGAATAG
>JBAPOM010000059.1:0-3513 GCA_049279635.1 Candidatus Acidiferrales bacterium | reverse complement strand
GGCGAGCGTGCAAATCACATCCTATAATTCGCATCTCGGCCTCCTTCGGTCCGAGCACTGTTGGGGTGAACACCGAACAGTTTACTCAGGCCGTAGCGAGGCCGACGTCGTTATGACATCAATCAGGAGTAAGCGCTGCCACGCTTTCTTTTGAAAACCCGTTGCGTCGCTCGACAGCTCGGCGTGAGATCTAGTTGCCCCCGGCTACCTCGGGAAGATCTATCTCCATAATGCGCAATGTTTTGCACACTCCGTAGCCTTTTGGAGTTGACAAGTCTTTTCGATTGATGGGCGATAAGATTGGCATCAATTGTGCCCGGTGATCTCAACCGCCGCTGGAGGGAACAGCTATGAACGCTTACGCAGGTTCGAAAGCGATGAGATTGAGCCTCGTGGTCGGAATTCTTGTCCTGTGCCTATCGAGTGTTGCAAGCGCAACTACTATCACGGACTACATCGGCTCGGACCCTGGTGCCACTTCCGCAGCTGCAATCCCGAATTCCGATGCGGCTTCGGCGGCATTGGCGTCAGCAATTGTCGGGCTCGGGCAGACTGATAGCGTCATTACGTTCGAGAGCGCACCTCTCGGTGCCTTCACCGACCTAACGGTCGCGCCTGGCGTAACCATAAGCGGAACGGACGGATACGGTAACCCGCAGACGATCGTAAACACTCCCCAAGGGGCTGGCAGTTTGTACGGTTTCAATACAACGCCAAGCGGAAGCCAGTTTGTATACGAAAACGGGGGAACCCTAACATTCAGCTTCGCGACGCCAGTGGATGCGTTCGGTGCTTATTTGACGGGCGAGCAAAGCCCAAATTTTTATACGGACACGATCACCTTCACTGACGGCAGCAGTGAAACGATTACCTTTCCTGCCTTGGGAAGCTCCGGAGGGGCTGCTTTCGTTGGGTTCACAGATCCGGGTGCGAGCATCGCGAGTGTCACAATCAACACCGGCCCCTCTTGTGTTACTACTGGCTGTGATTTCATCGGTGTTGATGACGTACAGTACGCCTCTGTGGCTGCTCCAGAGCCAAGCAGCATCCTCCTGCTCGGTGTCGGTCTCGTTGGGCTTGTCGTCCTTATGACCTTCTGGCGGAAACAGCCGAATCCCTTGCTGTCCGAATCCTGAAAGTTTAATCACACCGCAAAAAAAAACGTCCCAGTCGAAAGGCTGGGGCGTTTTTGTTTTGGGATCGCGTTGACTTGGCTAATCGCTAACTGCGAAGTTAAAGGTGCGCGGCAAAGATGCCAGTCCGGCACCTGTCTGAGAACTGCGTCTATCAGGGCTCAGCGGGATATGTGTCCTACGGCTGCTTGTTACCACCATGAACCTCAAAACAGAGAAGGCGTGCCTTCGAGACCTTCGATAGGCCTCTAAACTCGTCTTTCGCCCTAATCCTTTTCAAGAATAAGGGGGGATAGCCTTTCCGGATCGGTCTTGGACATAATTCCGTGCAATGCCAGTGTTGCAAACCAAAAATGCGCAAATCTCTGCGAAGAAACGGACAGGTCGCATGCGGAAGGGGCTGTCGTGATGCTTCCGCGAAAACCTAACCCGCCAATCGTCGGCGGTCAACGACACAGGGGATGGGTGGTTCGAATTGTGAGGAACAGCACTTGATTTCATATGGGTGTGGCAGCGTCAAAGCTTGTCGATCACCGAAGCGAAGTCCCGATAAGTCGGATTACCGGAGAAGTTGGTTTCAGTACGAACTTGTCCGGCTACTCCTTTCCAACGCGAAGATGGTCGGTAATGGTCGTTTAGGTCAGCGCCGAGGGGTGTATCACTTTTCCCCGCTCTGTAACCTTACCCCGAGTACCTTTGACTGCATCCCGGTTAGACCTTAGACTCTAATCCGTGGGCTCCTTTTCCCGCGGCTACGGCTACCGCTTCGACCTCGGCGAATATTTCCCCCGCGCCGTCAAAACGCTCTGCATTATCTGCGTCGCCGTATTCCTCGTCCAGGAAGGTTCGCAACTGCTCTGGGGGCCCGCCGCCGAGGGATTCCTCGCCTATTGGTTTGGGATGGTGCCCGCTAATGTCATCCACTTCGGATTTATCTGGCAGCTCTTCACGTACCTCTTTCTCCACGAAGGAATCTGGCACATCCTATTCAATCTTCTCTACCTCGCCATGTTCGGCGCCACTCTCGAGCACATGTGGGGCTCGCGCAAATTCTACGTGTACTTTTTCCTCTGCGGAGTTGGGGCGGGACTCACCGACCTGATCGTTAGGACGGCGCTCGATCCGCGCGGGCGCGGGATCGCCGCGATTCCGACGATTGGAGCTTCCGGAGCGATCTACGGAATTCTGCTTGCAAACGCGGTGCTATTGCCCGAGCGGCGCATCTGGGTGTTTCCGCTGCCCGTCAGCATGTCGATGCGCCTTTTCGTCATCATCATGGGCGCAATCGAGTTTTTCTTGACGATCGACGCGTCCGGCGATCACGTGAGCCACATTTGCCACTTGGGCGGCATGCTGGCGGGATACATCTACTTGCGGCGCGGCTCATTCCTCTACAACTATCGCAACTTCTTTTCCGATTGGAAGCGCCGCCGCCTGCGCAAGAAATTCGAAGTCTACATCCGCGACCACGAGGACAAGCCGCCCTCTCGCCCCGACAACTGGGTGAATTAAGCCCGCCTCACTTCGCCGCTGCGAAATTGCTTACGATTCCGTAGAGGAATTCGATCCCCTTGCGAAACGAATCCACGGGCACTCGTTCGTCGTCGCCGTGCATCCGCGCATAATCGTCCGCGGTCAGCGGAAATGGCATCAACCCATACGCTTGCACGCTCCGCAGCCGCAGGTACATCGAATCCGTTGCGCCCGTGCCCATATACGGCACGGCCGGCGCGCCCGAGAATTCGGTCGCGGCCGCGAGTCCGATGGCGTTGTACAGAGCGGAAGTCGTCGATGTGGACGGTGCAGCTTCGCCCTCTGCCGGCTCCACTTCGAAGCTGACCTCCGGATCATTCACAAGCTGTTGCAGTTTGCCCAGCAGCACATCGATCATATTCCCCGGCAGCAGGCGGATGTTCAGCACCGCCCGCGCCTCCGAAGGAATCACATTCTGCCGCACGCCCGCCTCGAGCATCGTCGGCGAAATCGTGTCGCGCAGCATCGCATTCCACCCCAAGTTCGCGCTCGAGATCCATCGCGCCGCGTGATCGCCGCGGTCGGAAGACTCGAGCGCGCGCATCCACTTGCCCGTCTCGTCATCCTCGAGCGGCGCCAAGGCTTCGAAATACGCTCGCGTCACGGAATTGAACTGCACCGGCGCCTCGTACGCCCCGATCTTGGCGATTGCCGCCGCAAGGTGCACCACCGGATTGTCCGGCCTCGGAATCGAGGCATGCCCCGAAGTCCCCTTCGCGATCACATCCACGTTCACCGACACTTTTTCGCTCACCTGCACGCCCAGGTACTGCACTTTCCCGTCCTGCAAAACCGAGCGCCCGCCTTCGTTGATCGCATAGCCGCAGGCGATTTTGTCCCAATGTTG
>JBAPOM010000058.1:0-9949 GCA_049279635.1 Candidatus Acidiferrales bacterium | reverse complement strand
GGTCGGCACCGGCACGAAATTCGATCCGGACAGCACAGTGCCGATGCCTCCCGGAAGTTACGTCACCGATTTTGCGAAAGGAATTCACTACGACGGCGCGAAGGACGGCGACGCCGTGATCGAAATCGTCGGCGAAGGCCCTGCGACCATGACGCCCGCCGAGGTGAAATAGTCCCAGAGCGAGGAATTTCGGAATCGGGCATTGCACTATTTTGGTGCAATATTTTCTGCCGTAAGTGGGGGATCAATGATCCCCCTGTCGGGGGCTTACAGCGTCGAAAAAAGGCCCCTAGAATCGACTTTTGCCAGCTTTTTGCGCGCATAACGCCTTCCGGGGTCCAGGCGAAGACTGGGCGATGGTTACCTCGCGCACCCTTCTGAGAACCGAAGAGTGCGACACCCGCCAAAAACCTGTCACTCCGCGGATTTTGCCATATCGTTGTAACGTGAACGCTCTTCCGGCATGCCGAGATGTCCATAGGCTTTCGCCATCTCGGCATAAATGACCTCGGGCGGGCGTTTTGCCTGGAGTGCATACGTCACGGCCAATTCGAATTCCTTAATGGCCCTCGCGTAGGAACCTTTCGCATATTCCAGGCGACCGAGATAATAATGTGTGGCGGAAGCAATTGCGGGATGCAGGTCTCTGCGCAGTGCTTCCTTCAGCCACTGCTCGGATTTATCCCACTCCTTGGCTTTGAAATAACAGTACCCTAAGTTGTAATAGAACTGCCCGGGCTTGTCTCGCTCAAAAGCCAGCGTCTCCTCAAGCAAAGGCAATGCCTCTTCATGCCGTCCCTCACCGACAAGTAGCCTGCCTCGATTGGCCTGAATCTCTTCATAGAGATCACGAGCACCGGGCTGTTCCCAAGAGGCACTGTATTTTTTGGCAACCCGGTCCAGTTCCCTCAGAGTTTGTGAAGGGTTTCCCTCCATTTCGTGCATTAGGGCATATGCCACGGCAATTTGAGCATCATGCTCCGGAGTCGATTTCCACATTCTGCTCAAATGAGCGAGCTGCTCTTTTGCTTCGGTGACGCGAAGCAGTTGTGCCAGGAATCTAGCTTCGTACAGCTCGATCCACCCTCTCTCTTCATCGCTGGGGGTCTCGTGAAGAAGAGCATGCAGGCGCGAGACAGCTTCTTCTTGACCTTCGAGCCCTAGATCCAAGGCCGCTTGGAGTCGACTGGTGTCAAACATGTCGTCACAAATCGCGAAGAGGCGTTCTAAGCATCGCCAACAATGGCGACCATGTGATGGCTGGACCCATCGCAGCCTCGCTCCGCGCATCCTAGTCTATATTGATGCGGGCTGGGGCGGGTGACCCAGGTTGAGATGTGAAAATCCATTGAGATGACAACCGCGGAAAGAATATCACTGCGACACGTCTCGGGAAAGTATGGAGAGGCGGAGGGTGCCCCAGGTTCGGATTGGGAACCTGGGTCTTGGGGTTGAGTTTTTCTCTGCGATCGATTTCTCCGAGGTCAAATAATCAAGCGTGCGGTTTTGCGCGGCGGTTCGCCCAGATCAGGACGATCAGGCCCACCGCAAACGCGATGCCGCCGTTGATCGACCAACGGATCTGCCCGTTCATGAAGCTGTGGCCCGGGAACATGTTCAGGCCCTGCAGAAACCAGATCGCGCCAAATAGGACGAGCAGCACCCCGATGATGTTGAGCACGATTTTCATGCGTGCCTCCGCATAAGAATTGTACCGCGCGGAGCGGCTGGACCGTCGTTCGCCCGTTCCCGCGCGACCAGCCGCCCGCGATCAGAAAGTGAGCTTGAGCGCGAATTGAATCTGCCGCGACGTAGTTGCCGTCGAGGTAATCACGCCCGCATTTCCGGCGATAAAGGCCGTGCAACCGGTCGGCGGATTCAGGGAGCATTCGCTGTCGTTGTTTGCCACGCTGCCGCGCGCGCCCGCGAAAACGGCCGCGGCCGGCTGCCCCAGATTCGTGCGGTTCAGGATGTTGAAGAATTCGGCGCGAAACTCCGCATTCAATTTCTCGGTGATCTTCGTTTCTTTGATGATGGAGAAGTCGAGATCCAGCAGCCCAGGCCCGTTCAGGGAATCTCGTCCGACGTTGCCGAGCGTTCCGTAGGGCTGCAACACGTAGCAGGCCGGATTGAACCACTGCACGAACCTCTGCTGGAAATTCGCCTTGTCGAGAATCTGGCTCGGACTGCAGCCGGTGACTCCGGTAGCATAATCCGGTCGATCGCCGGTGAGTCCGCCGGTGTTCGCTTCCTGCGGCGTCAGGCCGTTCAGCACGTTGATGGGAAAGCCCGTGGCGGCGCTCAATATCTCGCTCACTTGCCAGCCGGAAACCAGCCGGTTGCCCGTGAACGGCAGCGTGTACACGCTGTTGACGCGCAGCGCGTGCGTGACGTTAAAAGTGCTCGGGCCGCGGTCGTAGCGCTGATTGTAAACGTCGTTGATCTCGAAAGCCGACTGCTCCAGCCCGGAGCTGGCCGAGCCATCGTCGATCGATCTTGAATACGTGTAGGACACTTGCCCCTGCAAATTCCGGCTGATCTGCCTATTCAGGCTCGCCACCAGCCCGTTGTACGTCGAATGGCTCGTTGGCGCGGCGAAGTCCAAGCCGTTGAAGTTGGGATTTGGCAGAGGCCCGGTGAACGTGCATGAGGGGCTGGTGCAATTGCTGGGACCGCCGACGACAGCGGGTGTGTTGTAGTTTCGCTGATTGTACAAATGGACGCCTTGAGAGCCGATGTAGCCTAGCGAGGCTACCATGCCCAGGCCAACGTCTCGCTGCACGGTCAGGTTGTACTGCATCACATACGGTGAAACTGTCGAGCGATAGTCGAAACCATACACCGCTCCGTAGGGCGGCGTGATCGCCGCCAGTGCCGGATTCGGGAACAGGCCAACGGCAGGAGGGCCTGCAACCACGACCGTATTGGATGGGGGATTCTCGGAATATGCATTCAGGTATGTGCGGGCCGCCAGTTGCTCGTGGAAAATACCGAACCCGGCGCGGATCGAGGTTTTATGGTCGCTGAACGGATCCCAAGCGACGCCGATTCTAGGATCGAAATTGAAGGCGTTCGGATTCCCCGCAAGCACGTGATGAACCCGTGTGAACGTCGACGAAGACAGCGGATCGATCAGATTGAAGCAGGGAACTCCGACGCAAACGGGATTCGTCTCGAAATCGTATCGCAAGCCGATATTGATCGTCAGATTTTTCCTGATCTTCCAGTCGTCCTGGATGTAAGGAAAGTATTCGACCGAGCGGGAGTAGCGCGTCCGGTCGAACGTCGGCGACGGATTAGCCTCGCCCTGGAATTGCACCGGGCTCGCGCCGAGAAAACCCGCGAGGCTGCCGAAGACAAAAATCCCGCCTTCGCGGCCGACCGCGATGCTGTCCTGGATCCTCGTTACGGAGATGCCGACGCTGACGCTATGCGCTCCCTTGGTCCAGGAAAAGTCGTCGCCGCCCGTGAACTTGTTTTCGATCAGGTGAAACCGAGCCGTCGCTCCGGGGCCGACCGGCGAGGTGCCGCCAACGACGACGAGATTGCCGTCCTCGCGCTCTCCGGGCGTGTAGTACGGCGCGGTGCTGATTTGATTGTAGAACTGCAGGGGGTCGGTGGCCGGGTCCGACAGGAAATCCTGATCCGCGCGCTCGTTCGTTCGCGAGAAGCTGAAGCGAACTTCATTGATTGCCGTCGCTGACACGATGTGCTTTTCTTCCGCCGTGACGTACTGATCGCCGCCGTGATCGACCACCGGCCATAACGGCAGGTTGGAAAAGGGGACCGGCAGCTTCAGATACGCCGTGTCGGAAATGTAGCGCCCGAAAACGGAATCGTTTGGGCCGAGCGTGTAATCCACTCGGCCCAGAAGGTAGTTTTCGCTTTCCGGCTGGCTCGCGATTGTCGTGACGAGTTGATTGCCGGTAAGAGTTCCCTTGAGAGGTCCCGCAGCCACCTGCTGCTCGGGCGCCGTTGCCGAAGGAATTGGATAGAGTTGAAGATATGGCACGATGGCCGCCTTAATTGCAGTTGGAGTCGGAACGCCGCCGACCGGCACGCAACCCTCCACGTAAGGGGATTCGCCGGGGCAAGCGGACCCCATTCCGATCGCATCACGGTCTGGGGCAAACTGATTGCCTGTGATGCCCAGCGTCGATCGCAGCCCTTCGTAGTTCGCGAAAAAGAAGAGTTTGTTCTTCTTGATCGGGCCGCCCACGCTGCCGCCAAACTGATTTCGGCGGAATGGAGGAATCGTCGGGCCATCGAAGAAATTGCGCGCGTCGAGAGCGCTATTGCGCAGATACTCGTATGCTGAGCCGTGCAAATCGTTGGTGCCCGACCGGCTCGCGGCATTGATCGCCGCGCCGGTTCCGCCAAACTGCGCGCTGTAGGTGTTGGTGAGTACTTGAAATTCGGCGATCGCGTCGACACCCAGCGAATTGCCCGTGATGCTCGAGCCTGTGCCCTTTTCCCAGTAGCCTTGCAGGTCCTGGTTGTCGAGCAGGAAGACCTGTCCCACAGGCCTCGATCCGGCAACCGAGTAGGTCGCTCCCGGGCCATAAAAACCCGACGAAATGCCTCCGCCGCCGCCGCCGGTAATGTAGCTCTGCGTCACGGCCTGCACGCCGGGCGCGAGCGAAAGAAGCTGCTCGAAATTCCGGCCGTTCAACGGCAACTGGCTCATCTGCTCGGGCGTCACGAGCGACGAGACGGCGGCCGTCTGCGTCTCGACCCTCGAGACCTCGCCTTCCACGTTCACGGTCTGAGAGATCTGCCCGACGGGCAGCGAGAAATCAACGACAAGGTTGGCGCCAACCGTGAGCGTGATGCCTTTGTGGACCACGGTCTGGAAACCGGAGATCGTCGCTTGGAGTTGGTAATTACCGATGGGAAGATCCGGAATCCTGTAGCGGCCCACCGCGTCTGCCACGGTGGATTGCGTGGCATCGGTTCCCACGTTTTTGGCTTGAATCGTTGCGCCGGGAAGCGCCGCGCCCGAACTATCCGTCACCGTGCCCGAAATCGTAGCTGTCTCGACTTGGGCTTCGATTGGAATGGCGGCTACCGCGAGAAGGAGCAAGGCGCCCAAAGCGCCCACGAAGACACACGTCATCCACCGCTTCGCATACATTGGCATTTCCCTCCCCCACCTCGCAAAACGCGCCTTGAGATTCGTGCCCCCCGGCACGGGTCGTCACACGAGCCGAAAACAGTGCTGGCTCGCCTGAATACGCAGGCTGATGTTGCAGCGTTTACTACTTGCGCTTTCAGTTGTCAAGCTTCAAATCGGCAATTCCGAGCCGGGGCAGGTGGCGGCCGAGTTGCCATCGCAGCGCTGCCGGGTTCAGACTTAGAAGCGGATTTGCGAGGTGCGCTTGCGCTGCCGTCGTGCTTGTGGCAGCGTGGACTCGGGCGGTGCGCAGTTCGGGGCGCGAATTGGCGAAGACGCTTTCACACTACGATAAAGCGGGGCGCGTGCGAATGGTGGACGTTACGGAAAAGCCGGCGACCTCGCGCACGGCGGTGGCGCACGCGTTTGTCCGGATGAAGCGCGCGACGGTCGCGAACTTGCGGCGGCTGAAATCGCCGAAAGGCAACCCCCTCGAGATCGCCCGGATCGCCGGAATCACGGCGGCGAAGCGCACTTCGGAGTTGATTCCGCTTTGTCACCCCCTGTCGTTGACGCACGTGGATGTGCGGGCAAAGCTATGCCAAAATGGAATCGAGATTACGTCCGAGGCGACGGCCACCGGACCTACGGGTGTGGAAATGGAAGCTCTCGTGGGCGCGTCGGTGGCGGCCCTGACGATATACGATATGTGTAAAGCCCTCGAACGCGGGATGGAGATCACCGAATTGTATCTGCTGAAAAAGTCCGGCGGCCGCAGCGGAACGTACCTGCGCGGCGCATCATCCAATGGGCGAGCCGGAAAGAACGGAAAATAATGGCGGCGATGAATGACGTCAAGGTCCTGGTCGTGGACGATAACGCGCTGGTCCTCGATCTGCTGATGAAGGGGCTTGGGCCGCACTGCGCCGCGTTCGCTGCGGCGGATGGGGCCGACGCGCTGCTGAAGATTGTCGACGATCCTCCGGACCTGATCGTCTGCGACTACCGCATGCCGGGTCTCGACGGGCGCCAGCTCTACGACAAGTTGCGCTCGAGGCCGCAGACCAGCCAGATTCCGTTTATTTTTCTCGCGAGCCGAGGCGACATTGAAGAAAAGCTTCGCCCGATGGTGGAGGGCGTCGAGGAATTCATCGCCAAGCCGTTTTTCGTGAAAAATCTCGTGCGCAGCGCGAAAAAAGTGATCGACCGGCTGCGCCTGGAAAAATTGCAGAACCGCGCGGTGCGCCCGGGCGTGATTCAGGGCCGCCTCGAAGAAATGAGTATTCTCGATCTCATGCAGTCGCTCGAAATGGGGCAGAAGTCATGCCAGCTCACGATTCGGCACGACGGCCAGGCCTGCGAGATGTTTTTCTCCGGGGGGCAGTGCGCCGACGCGAAGCTCGGCTCGACGGAAGGCGAGGCGGCCGTCTTCGAAGCGGTTCGCTGGCCGGCGGGCGAATTCGAGATCAACTTCAACGCGACTCCGGCACGCACGACAATTTCGCGCACTACGACCGGGCTCTTGATGGAAGCGCTTCGCCTGGTGGACGAAGGCCAGCGAGATGCGGCCGATGAGAGCGTCGAAGCCACCAACCAGAGCTGAGCTCGCCTTCCGAAGAATCCATGCGCGTATCCGTTCTCACAATCAGCGATTCCGTCGCCGCCGGAAAAAATGAAGATCGCTCGGGACCGGCGCTCATTGCGCGATGCCGCGAGCTTGGCTGGGAGATTGCGTCGTCCGGCGTGCGCGCGGACGATCGCCCCGCGATCGAAGCCTTCCTCAAAGAGACGGCGGACGCCAATGCGGCGGACGTGATCCTGACTACGGGCGGGACGGGGCTTGGTCCGCGCGACGTGACTCCCGAGGCGACCGAAGCGGTTGTCGACCGGCTGATTCCAGGATTTCCGGAACAGATGCGCGCGGCGGGGATGCAGAAAACGCGAAGGTCGATTCTTTCGCGCGCTATCGCCGGAATTCGCGGCAAGACCATCATCATTAATCTACCGGGCAGCCCGAAGGGTGCGGTTGAATCGCTCGACGCGGTCGCCGATTTGCTGCCGCACGCGGTCGACATCCTTCACGGCGCGCACCATTAAACGCAGGGATCGCCGCCTCCGCCAAAGATGCAATTTCCGATCTTTCTGCGATACACTCCAGCGCGGTTTCGGGTTCTTACTTCCGTAAGCATTTGTTACGCGAGAATGGGGGGCTTTCGATGAGTCCGAAGCGGAAAGCTAGTGCGAGCAAGGCAAAGGCGAAACCGAAAAGAAAGGCGTACCGGCGAATCGCGACCGAAGAGGCGTTTTCGATTCCGGAGCAGATGGACGCGCAGCGCGAGTTGCTGGCCAAGCAGCAGGAGTACGATCCCGATCTTTTCCTCTGGCGGTTTCAGACCGATCCTGCGGGGCCGATGCACAATAATCTGCTCGATCTGTTCAATCAACGGCTGCGCACGATGGATGAGTACGACGTGGACATGCACGTCCTCGGGCTCACTTCGACCGGCGTGCAGATGCTTGATGCTGATAAGGGCACGGCGCTCGCCACGCTCGCGAACGACCGCTTGCATGAGGCGGTGCAGAAATATCCGAAGCGTTTTGCCGCGCTCGGGACTTTCGCGCCGCAGGATCCGGCGCGCTCCGTGAAGGAAATCGAGCGCGTGATGACCAAGTTGAAGTTGAGCGGCCTGATCATCAATTCGCACACGAACGGCGAGTTCCTGAGCGAGCGGAAATACTGGCCGATCCTCGAGGCGCTGGCCGAATTGAACGCGCCGCTCTACATTCACCCGCGCTCGCCGAATCCGTTGATGGCCAAGGCGTATCGCACGGACCATCTGGAACACGCGATCTGGGGTTATGCGGCCGAGACCGGGCTGCACGGACTGCGCATCATCACGAGCGGCGTGCTCGATGCGTTTCCGAAGCTGCAGATTGTCCTCGGACACATGGGCGAGGGCATTCCTTACTGGTTCTACCGGCTCGATTACATGCACTCGCTCGGACCGGTTGACTTCGAGCGGCCGAAGCTGAAGTTGCTGCCGAGTGAATACTTCAAGCGGAATTTCTACATCACCACGAGCGGGATGAACTGGGACCCGACGCTGCGATTTTGCATCGAGGTGATGGGCGCGGATCGCATCATGTGGGCGGTCGACTATCCGTATCAGCATCATCCGGACGCGGTCGAATTCATGGATGCGGCGGCGATTTCGGAGAAGGACAAGCAGAAGATTTATCACGAGAACGCGGAGAGAGTTTTCAAGATCAGGAAAGCCTGAAGGGCAGGGAGCGGGCGCATGATTGTGTCGAGCCGGTGTGTGTGTCGCGCCTACGGCGCTGGCGCGCCGGCCAGACGCCCTTCGACCTCGCTCGCTTCCTGCGTCAGGGCAAGCAGGGTAAACCGGCGCTACTTGATAGGGCTACAATCGCCTATGGCTTCCGAGAACCCCGAACCCGGCAAACGCGCAGCATCCTCTCTGCAGCAAGTGTCGATGGCCATGGAACTCCCGATTGTGATGGTCGTGTGGGTGATAGCCGCGGGCGGGGCGGGATATTTTCTCGACCGCTGGCTGCATACCTCACCATTGTTGATGCTGCTCGGCGGGGCGCTCGGATTCGGCGGCGGGATGTGGGACCTGATCAAGCGACTATCGCGCAACAGGCAGCAAGGGAGCGGGCGTGACGGCGGATGACGCGTATTACGCGGCGGCGGAGCGGCGGATCGAGTACGTGACGCTCGGACTCGGCGCTGCGGGCGCGATCTGCGCGGCAGTGCTTTGGACTCCGCGAGCGGCGGCCGGAGTGGCCGCGGGCGCGGTGCTTGCGTGGCTGAATTATCGCTGGCTGAAGCTGGGGGTGGGCGCGCTGGCGGGGCTCTCGAAGGCGCAGGCTGGCGCAGCGAAAGTGCACGTTCCGACGAGCGTTTACTTCAAATTCATGGGGCGCTACGTTTTGCTGATCCTCGGGGCGTATGTTATCCTTACTCGATTCAGAGTGCCTGTTGCGAGCCTTCTAGCGGGGTTTGGCGCTGTGGTGGCGGCCGTCCTTCTGGAAGTGGTGGCGCAACTGTTTCGAATTCCACATACGAATTCCTGACCGGGACGAATGGAAAAGCCAATCTGGGTTACCGTGATCGTGAACCGCCTGCTGGGGAAGCCGGCGGCTGCGCTGCTCGCGGCGCTGCATATTACGCCCGCGAATCCCGCCTATCCGATACCGAATCATGTGTCGATGGAGATTTTGGTTCTGCTGATCGGGGTGATTTTCTTCCTGTGGCTCAAGGCGAACGTTTCGGTGGACCGGCCAGGCACCGCGCAGCAGGTGATGGAAATGATCCTGACGAACCCCATGGGCGTCGGCATCAAGGACCTGATTAAGGACAACATTCCGCACGGCGGCGAGCAGTACCTGCCGATGATCGGGACGATCGGGATCTTCATCCTGATGTGCAACCTGATCAATATTATTCCGACACTGGATGCGCCTACAGCGACGGTCACGGTGCCGCTCGGGTGTGCGGTGATCGTTTTCGTTTACTACAACATGGTCGGCATCGTGAAAAACGGGCCGTGGGGATATCTGAAACACTTCTTCGGTCCCATACCAGCGATGGCTCCCCTGATGTTCCCGATCGAGATTTTCAGCCATTCGTTCCGGCTGCTTTCACTGACGGTCCGGCTTTGGGTCAACATGCTGGTGAGTGAGATGCTGTATGTAATTTTCCTGGGGATGATGCTGGAGATTTACATCTTCCTCGGGAAACTGGGGACTGCCGGATACGCGGCTGCGATTCTTCCGCTGGGCATTCCGTTGATTTTTGTCATCCTGCACTTC
>JBAPOM010000057.1:0-3487 GCA_049279635.1 Candidatus Acidiferrales bacterium | reverse complement strand
GACAAGAGCATGTGCCCTCGTCTTGTTATGCGGTATTAGCCCAATTTTCACTGGGTTATTCCCCACCTGAAGGAAGGTTATCCACGTGTTACGCACCCGTTCGCCACGAATGTATTGCTACACTCGTTCGACTTGCATGTGTTAAGCACGCCGCCAGCGTTCGCTCTGAGCCAGGATCAAACTCTCGTTTGAAACCTAGTGTTTCGACCGTGACTTGCGCCACGATCGGAACGAACTTGTTACATCGCTCGGTTTATCCCGCCTCATACACTGAAGCGGAACTTTACTCAAATTCCTATTTGCCCACCCAACTTTCGCCGGGCGGACCTATAGGCAAACCAAACGGGTTCTGGCTTGTATCATCCGATTGTCAAAGAGCAGGAACTCCCAGGCCAGCTGGAAGGACGACAGACAATCGCTAATTCTACAGACGCGACCCGTCCGTGTCAAATCAAATCTCGATGCAACAAATCAGAATCCCTGATTCTCTTCAGCCAAATTCGTCAAAGACAATCTGACCCGCAGGGGCGCCTCTAAGCATTGCAATAAGATGTGACTGGAGCATCCCCCTAGCGGGAGGTTAAATGGACCCTAAATGGCCAGAAAGGACGCTTTTGGCCTCGCTCAGACTCTCCGCCCACACTGCGCTACTATCGACGCGACGATTTCACCCATGCGCAACGCAATCCTCACAACCGTCATCGCGCTCTGCACTCTCTTGATCGCTCTCTACGCCGGAGACTACGCTGTGCTCCGAATCCGCATGGCCCGCCACGGCCCAAATTCCGTCCTCTCGACCGTCACCATTTTCTACGCCGCCCCGCTCAACGGCGGCAAAGTCAGCGTCTTCTACGACCAGCCGCAAATCCAGCCGTGCGCCCGCTCGTTCTTTCCTCAGCTCGGTTACTCGCCTTGCTGGTATTTGCAGCGCCACACCGTCCGCGTCGTCGACTAGGTTCGCTACCCCTGCCCGACCAAAAAAATCCTTGACAGAAACGGGTGCTTCCTGTATTTAACCATTGGGTTAAATACAAATGCCCGCCGATCAACTCACCACAACCTTCGCGGCTCTCGCCGATCCCACCCGCCGCGCCATTCTCGCGCGTCTGGCATCCGGCGAGCTCTCGGTGACAGAATTAGCCGAGCCTTTTGAAATGAGCCTTCCCGCCGTGTCCAAGCACTTGAAGGTCTTGCAGGGCGCCGGTCTGGTCGCGCGCGGCCGCGAAGCCCAGTGGCGTCCCTGCCGCCTGGACGCGCGCCCTCTGAAGGAAGCCGCCGACTGGGTGGAGCACTACCGCCGCTTCTGGGCCGAGAGCTTCGATCGCCTCGACGATTATCTGCACAAACTAAAAAGCAAGGAGAAACCGCATGTCCGCAAGCAACGCAAGAGCAAGTGAGGATTACGGTAAGCCAGTACACGAACTTGTCCTCGAGCGCATATTCGATGCTCCGCGCGAGTTGGTTTTCAAAGTTTGGACCGATCCCGCGCACGTCGCACAGTGGTGGGGGCCGCACGGATTCAAAACGACGATTCACGAGATGGAGGTCCGGCCCGGCGGCCGCTGGCGCTACGCGATGCGCGACCCCGACGGCGACGATTACCCATTTGACGGTACGTACACCGAAGTCGTCGAACCCGAGCGATTAGTCTTCGACGGCACAATTCACGCCGACATGACCCAGCGCGTGTGGACAGAAGTAACATTCACCGACGAGAACGCCAAGACGAAGGTGACGGTGCGCCAGGTGTTGTGGATCGAGTCGGCAGCTTCGCGCGGGGCCTCGATCGGCTGGAATCAGCAGCTCGACCGACTCGCGGCATATCTGGCCAAGCACTGATTTTTTTGAGGGCGAGGAAAGCGCAAGCTCGATCCGATCTCACGAGGAGAAAAATCCATGGAATCGACTGCACAATCGGCCCCTATCTCAAAAGCGGCTCTCTGGACCGGACGCATCATCAGCGGCCTGGTTGTCTTGTTCATGCTTTTCGATGGCGTCACGAAAGTGATGAAGGTGCAACAGGTGATCGACGCCACGGTCCGCATCGGATTCCCCGTTTCCGCGATCGTGGGGATTGGGATCACTCTGCTGATTTGCGTCGCGCTCTACGTGATCCCACCTACCTCCGTCCTCGGCGCAATCTTGCTGACCGGCTACTTCGGCGGCGCAACCGCTGCCAACATTCGCGCGGGCAGCCCCCTGTTCAACACGGCCTTCTCGATCTCGTTCGGCATCCTCACTTGGCTCGGCCTGTATCTCCGCGAGCGGCGCCTGCACGCCCTCGTCCCGTTGCGAAGTTAGGACGGAACTAGAGTCGCATCGAATCGAGCACGACGAAGTGATATATCCGCGACGATCGAATGAGTTCTGCGGACTTCCTTTGCTACTGCGTGGCTTCGGGAGCGGCGGCGGTGGTCGCGGAGGCTGTCGGTGGCAGCTTGGATTCGATCAGCGATTCGACGCGGCCCCACACGGCCGGATCGCATTCGATTTCGGTGTGCGCCGTCGCGATGTGGCGGTCCCACCACGGGTAGGCGGCGTAGCAGTGGACCGGATCCTTGCTGTAATCGAAGCGGAAATTGCCGAGAATCTTGGTGCGCTGCGGATCGGCGGCGCGAATGTGGGTTTCGCCGCGGAGCCATCCGTGCGGCTGATAGAAATTCGCGGCTTCCGCCACGTTCGCGGGGATCACCGCGTCGTTTTCATGATGCTTCTCGATGCTATCCACCTGAATCGTGAGCAGCACCGGAATGCCGTCTTGTTGCAGCTCTCGCGCGAGCGTCACCGCTTCCGAAGCGCCCCAGCTGTGGCCATAAAGAATGATGCGCGCGTCTTTCTTCTCTTGCTCGCTCAGCTTGCCGTCGTTGTTGGCGTCGAGCAGGCGCAAGATCGCCGCGTGCGCCCTGCTTCTCTTGTGATTCTCAAAAGCCTCTGCGTAGACGCCCGTGGGATACGCAGCGCGAATCTGCGCCGCGAGATGCGCCTCCATGTGCGACAAATTGTTGTGGCTGACGTAGCCGCCGACGAATCCGATCACGATCGTTGGCGAACTCTCGGAATTAGTGGAAGAAGCGTCAGTAGCTGCGGACGCTTCGGTAGCAGAGGCAGCGCGCGCCTGCGGCCCTTGGCCGAAAACAATCGCGCAGCAACCCAAAACGCCAAGCGCGATGAGACAAGCACGCATCGAGTCGCCCTGAAAGATTCGAAAATCATAGCAAGGAATCGCGCGCGCGTGAAGTTCCACGCCTGCCTCAAAACAAAAGCCCCGCCCTTCCGTTGGCCGGAAGGACGGGGCCGGTTGAGCCGTTTCCGCCGCCTAGAACAGGAACTTCACGGCGAACTGCATGATGCGCGGAGGCACCGAGCTGTTTTGAATCTGCCCGAACGTGGTGTCGGCAATGTTGTTAACCGGCGGGTTGAATTGCGGGTGATTCCAGACGTTGTAGAATTCAGCGCGGAATTCCGTATTCAATCGTTCGGTAAGCTT
>JBAPOM010000056.1:0-17892 GCA_049279635.1 Candidatus Acidiferrales bacterium | reverse complement strand
CCCTTCGGTAGGCATCTCGGCCGGCCCCCTCCACTCGTCGAGCCCAATGGCGATTCGAGTGATTACGCCGAAGCCGCCAAACGGGCCAGCATAACCTTTGATCAGTCCTCGCAGGCTTGGGCCGGGGCCGTCGGCGCAGAACCAGCCCGCGTCATTCGCCAGCGAGCCAAGCCGAATCAGTTCGCCAGAGGGAAGCACCCACTCAACGCCGAGGATATAGCGATTCGTCCGCGAAGCTCCGTGCTGATTGTGGTTGTCGCCGCTCGAGCAGGCGAAATTGACCAAGACTGACCCGCCCGGACCGACAGCGGCCACCGGATAGCTCAAGCCATATTTCATCAATTCAGTTTTCAACTGGCCGTGTCGCACGCCCGGCTCGATCACGGCGTAGCGGTCTGCCCTATTGATCTCCGTAATTCGATTCATCCGCTTCAATTGCAGGATGATCGTGTTCGGACCGGTCGGGTACGCAAAACCGATCAGGCTCGACACCGTGGGGATAAATTTCAGCCCGTGCCGGTTGCAAACTTTGACGATCTGTTGAATCTCTTCCGCGTTACCCGGCAGCAATACCGCGGCGGGGCTTGGCGGCTTGACCGGGCTGCTCGGCATGGCGTGCCGCATTGCCGCCAAAATGTATTCGCGGTCGCTGATATACTCCGGCCCGACGATTCCCTCAAGTTCGGCGTAGACGTCCTTGGGCAGGCTCATCGCTCAGATCTCCGCATCCCCGCTACAACGCGTCGGCGATCAACTGCGTGATATCGAAACATTCCATTTCTCCGTCCGGCGTTTGCAGCACTTTTTCAAACGCCGACTCGCAAAATGGGCAACAGGAAACGATCGCGTCAGCTCCAGTGGATTTCGCCTCTTTGCTTCGCTCGCGTGCCGTCCATTGGCTGAATTCCGGGAAGGCCTCCGCAACGCCACCGCCTGCGCCACAGCAATACGAATTTTCCTCGTTACGAATCATTTCCACGACCTCCAGCCCGGGAATCGCCTTCAGGACCTCGCGGGGCGCGTCGTAAACGCCTTGTGTGCCGCGGCGCCATTGCTTGGGAGGTTCGTGGCGGCCAAATGCCTTGATTTCCCCGTTCCAAGGAACGTATGGCTCTGAGAGGCGGCCCAAGAGGCAGGGATCGTGATACGTAACGCTCCTTCTGCGCGTGTTGTGAAGCGTCAGCCGTCCCTCCGCAATCAGTCGCTGCACGACCTCCGTAATATGCATGACGCGAAACTTCAGCTTGCCCAGGCGCGGGTAGAAATCGCGGAATGCTCCGAAGCATTCGGCGCAGCTGGTGATCACCGTGTCGATGCCGTGTTTTTCAAGTGCCGCAAGATTGTGCTCGGCCACCTCGCGGGCCGCCGCAACTTGTCCGGTGCGCCAAAGCGGGCCGCCGCAGCAATATTCCTCCGCACGCAGCACCATGAACTTCACGCCCCCGGCGTTCAGGATCTTTGCCGTGTTTTGAGCAATCTTTGGATAGCGGTATGAAGCAGCACAGCCAACAAAATAGGCTACATTACTTTCTTTCAAGAGTTCCATGTCTGGCGTGAGCCACTCGAACCTCTGGTTGTGCTCTTTGCCGAAAATATTGTGCTGCTCGGCTACGGACCGTGCTTGTTGCTGATGCGCGGGCATCGGTCCCCAGCCATCAGCGACTACTCGCTCCCGCAGCGCGAGGATCGTCTCCAGCACTTCCATATCGCGGATGGATTTGCAGTTGATGTCGCAGGCTCCGCAAATCGTACAACTGTAGATCAGCTCGATCAGACCGCTTTCGTATGCAAGCTCCCCATTGAGAATCTCCTCGGCGATGTTCAGCAGGCCTTGGCCGGAATAAGCGTCGAAACCAAATCGCTGGTGAATCGGGCAGATCTCCGCGAAGTCGTAGCCTTTCGTCTTCGGACCCAGCAGCCACTTGCACTGGCCGCAGTGGTTGCAAGACTCCATCGTGCGTCTGAAATCTTCGAGCGCCAGCATGTCGTGCCTCCGCGGCGTAAGCGCCTAGAAGCAAAGCTTCCCGGGGTTCAAAATCCCGTTTGGATCGAAAATGTTCTTTAAAGTTCGGAGCATCGCCGCTCCGTCCGAGTAGTTGCGGTAGACCATGGGCGCCCACGGCCCATAGGGACGGCTGAAAAATGCGCCCTTCTTCATCATTGTTTCCGACGCACTGAGGAAAAGCTCCTGTACTGCTTCTTCGGCGCTCGAACCGTCGCAGGGCAGAAGAAAGGCGCAGTGCGCTCCGCGGCCTTGTACGAGAGGCTGGACGTATGCGCCGTAGTCCAAACCGGGGCACTTAGCAGGGTGCTGAAAAACTCGTTCTTTGGAACTGCGCGTGCATTTTGATCTGCACGAAGGTCGAAAGCCGCGTTTGGGGCGGCCATTCTCCCAAAAAGAGGAGAACTTCGTGCGCGGAAATCCAAAATTGCAGAACCCGATGTTTTTCATCGCGAACACCGAGGAGCGCCTGGCAAAGAATCATCCGCTGCGAGCGATCAAGCGGCGGGCCGATGAAGTGTTGCAGCAGATGGAGCGGGCCTTCGAGGCGGCCTACAGCGAGACGGGGCGTCCTTCGATTCCGCCGGAAGCGCTGCTGAAAGCACTGTTGCTGCAGGCGCTGTACTCGATTTCCTCCGAGCGGCGGCTGGTGGACGCCATCAACTGGAACATGCTGTACCGCTGGTTCTGCGATCTCGATCCCGATGCCCTGGTCTGGGACGCCACGACGTTCACCAAGAACCGCGAGCGATTCGAACGGCACGGGCTGGTGCAGAAGTTTTTCGAGCGGGTGGTGGCCAGCGCGCTGGTCGACCAGTATGCCTCGAACGATCACTTCACGGTGGATGGGACGCTGATCCAGTCGTGGGCCTCGCTGAAGAGTTTTCGCCCGAAGGAAGAACCGCGAGACCGTCCGCCCGCTGAAGGCGGCAGCAACCCCTCGGTGGATTTTCGCGGCGAGAAGCGGTCGAACGAAACCCACCGATCCACGACCGATCCCGAAGCGCGGCTGGCGAAGAAGAGTCCGGGCGCGGGGGCGCAACTCGCGCACAGCGGGCATGTGCTGATGGAGAACCGTCACGGGCTGTGCCTGGACATCCGCGTGGCGCGCGCCGACGGCTACGCCGAGCGGAAGACCGCGAAAAAGATGTTGCGGCGCTTCCGGCGTCGTCACCGCATCGTGCCGGGGACGCTCGGCGGCGATGCCGGCTACGAAGCCGGCGAGTTCCTGCGCACAATCGAAGACGACTTCGCTATCACTCCGCACGTGCCGATCTCGGCTGAGCGAGTGGTCGCTGAGGATGCCGACGGCAATGCACGACGAAGAATGCTGCGGCGGATGAAAACGCTCGGCTATCGGATCAGCCAGAAGGCGCGCAAGAAGGTCGAGCAAATCTTCGGCTGGCTGAAGCAGCCGGGCGGACTGCGCAAAGTGCGGCACTTGGGCCGCTGGAAAATCCAGCAAGTGGCCTACCTGTGGGGCGCGGCGTACAACCTGCTCCGGTTGGCGCATCTGGAGGTCCGAGAAGCCGCGGCCTAGAGACAAGCGAACGGAAGATGTGGTGCGGAAGAACAAAACGCGGACGTGGATCGAGCAGCGTGGAACCTTGCTCCCGCGCTTTTTCGCTCTCGACTGCATTCTCATCTCGAAAATCACCTGTTCTTCAGCACCCTGTTAGATCTTTCGACGGCTTCCTTCATCGACTCGACGAAGTATCCGGCTTTACTGAGCGGTGCGAGAAAGAAAAGTTCGTAGCAGCGGTCCGTCCGCCGGAGTTTCCAATAGGGCTCCTTGCTCCAAGGTTCCGATATGACTCGCAGGACGTCGTTTTCCGAGCCTGGCGCTCCCGGCAGGCTCGTGAGGGCCTGCAAGCCGAGGGTCGCGCAGATCTCGATCAGATATTTTTCCTGGATAGATACTCGTTCCTCGGCACGGCGCTGATACCCCGCCACACAGGCGATAATCGTCCAGGGAGGCAGGGCTGCTTTTAACGGCGTGAAGTCTGCTCGTGCGTCGTCAGCGAGAAGTGTGGCCAGATTGGTACTGTTCAGCGCGAGGCACTCGTCTACTACTCGCTTTCTCAGCAAGGCATCGAGAGGAGCAGACAATTGTTGTGGATTATCGAGCGGGATGAAGTAAAGCTTCCTCAATGCAGGCCGGACTTCTGTCCTGATGACGCCCCAGGTCACAAGTCCTATGGTCCCTTGAGAGGCAGATAGCAAGCGATAGTAATCAATGGCGCCAGGCCCCCAAGGGTTGACTTTGTCCGCCTTCAACGACTCGGATGTCCCAGGACCCGAAGCCGAACCTGTCCTGAACTCGTCTCCGCTCCCGTAGATGACTTCCAGCGTCAGCAGCGGGTCCATGTAATCGTACTGATATTTTGGGATCAACGTCGCTTCGCGCTCAAGACAGCTTGTCAGCACGGACTTGTTAGCTCGCGGCGCGAGCGGCATATTGACCTTCATGCCGTGGCTCTCGAGAACGGGCACGATCTCGCCGTACGTCACTCCGGGCTCGACCGTCGCGCAACGGCTGACGGAATCTATCCTGACGATCTGCCGCATCCTGCCGAAATCGACGACAATTCCACGCTCGCTGGGCAGCGTGTCACCGTGGAATCGTGGCGGACCGGAACTGACCGGTACGAGGGATACTTCGTGCTGATTTGCAATTCGCACGATTTCGCGAACGTCTTTCTTGCTGCGTGGATAAACGATGAAATCAGGGCAAGTTCCGGCGACTAGGCTGTAGTCCTGCGAGTAACTTCTGAGCGCTGCAGAGTCCGTTGAGACATTCTCAGCTCCGATGGCGCGATTCAACTCTCGAGCAACCGCAGGGCGAACATCCAGCGCGAGCATTTCGCTCCTTCACGATCAGAATCCGGGCCGCACTCGAAACGGTGCACGCACAATCAGGGGACTTCTGATCCCAGCCGCGAGAATTAAGAGGCGCATGAGGAACCCACCGGCTAGCAATAACACGCCGGCGATGAGCAACGTCAACAGTTGAGGCGCAACCCTTTCGTTTGCCCATGCGAAAAGCTCGATCAGCGCCGGAACCAACAGACCGGCGCCGAGAAATCCGCCCCAAAACATCCCCGAGAGCTTCCCTTTCAAGAGCAGGCTAGCCGCCTCCGGAGCACGGTTGTACACGATCGTCAGGTAGAGATAGATCGTTATCCCCTCGAACAGAAGCAGAATGATGTCCGCCGACTCAAGATGAAACAGGAACCTCGCCGTTTCAGGGCTGCTGACGCGCCAAGTTGCGCCGACGATCGGCGTAATGAAAAACAGCCCGCCAATGCCTGTCGAAACGGCGGAAATCAGAAAGAGCACCGGCAAAAGAGGGTTGTTCCAGAAAGGCCGGCCTACCACAATACCGATCAGAATGCCCGTGTACACGCACGTCGCCACAGCCAATCCGAGAACGATGACCTCCACGACCATGCGTAGCCCTTGATTCGTGTCCAAAACGCTGCCGTATGGCCATACCCGCAGGATCGCGAGCAGCCCTCCGGAAATGAGCAGCGCCGAGACGATCAAAAATCCGCGCGAAATCCAGGAAGTACTTGGATGCAGCACGGCCGTAAAAAACTTTTCCGGGTGCCCGAGATCCAAGATCAGGAAGAAAGTAGAAAGCGCCACCAGCGGGAGACCAAGGCCAAGGGCGACTTTTGCCGAAGCCACATATCCGGTGAAATCGCCGATGATGCCCACAATCATTGCGCCAGCGCCTGTGCCCGCAAGGAAAAGATATGCCGCGATCTTCCACCGCCACACCGATTGCGGAACGGTTCCCATCCGTATTACTCCTTGTGGCGTTCCAGATCTGGCGTTTCCGTCGGCGCAACCGAGCGGCCAGCGGGCAGATAACGCGTCGTCGGATCCGTGCCGAATTCTGGATTGAGTTGAAAGGCTTGAGCGCGCGCGACCAACTGCGCTACTTCGCTATTGGGATCATCGAGGTCGCCGAAATAACGAGCCTTGGCCATGCAGTTGATGACGCACGCGGGAGTCGCCTCGCGGTCTACGCCGGGCTTTAGTCCTTTGGCAAGGCCGGCGTCAATCCGGTGCCGGCAGTAATCGCATTTCATGACCGTGCCCGTGCGGTGCGCCTGATAGCCCACCGCTTCGTAGGGCGTCAGTCCTTGGTCGCCGAAATATCCCCGGTTGTCTTCCACGAAATAGCGTGCGCCATACGGGCAGGCGATCATGCAGTACTTACATCCGATACATTTATCTTCATCCACGAAGACGATGCCGTCCGGGCGTTGCTGTGTGGCCTGCGTTGGGCAGACGCTCTCGCACGGTGGATTGCTGCATTGCATGCACAGCAGCGGCAGATTGACGCGGGACACATTTGGGTAGCTGCCAACCTCCGTGACCTCGACACGAGCCAGGGTGACGCCCGGTGGGGTGGCATTTTCGGCTTTACAGCTTGTCTGGCAGCCGTAGCAGCCGATGCATTTCAGAAGGTCAATGACCATTCCCCATCTCGGCATTTTCATTCCTTGCTCTCGCGTTGCGCCGCTGGCGATCTATGCTCTGTTTCATTCGCTCGGAGCGCCGTTAGCGGCGTCCGGCTGCGTGGAAATTTCACGCTTTGTAGATTCGCACCTTCGCGCACAGATCCATGTTCAGATTCCCAGGATCCAGATGCTCGTAATCAACTTCGATCAGTTCGTTATAGAAAACGCCTTTGCCCTTGGCTATCGGCAAGTCCTTGGACCAGTGGCCTGCCAGAGCCGCGATACCGATACCCTCGGGATGGATGCCTTCAATCGTCTTCAATCTGCCCTTGACCCTGCGCTTGTAATTGGATTCCACCCAAATAATGTCTCCGTCGTTGAGGCCCTTCTTTTTCGCTGTCGCCGCGTTGACGGCTATGTTGTACGAGTAGTCGTTCATCTGAGCTGCTTCGTCGAGCCAGGGATTTTCCAGCGTCAGCGAATTGGTGTGGACCGTATCTCGGTAGTAAAAGCTGATGAGGTCGTATTGCGGGTCCTTGCACTCGTGCGACGGGCAGGGATTCCAATCCGGCAACGCCTGATAGGCTTGATAGTTGATTTCGTTCTCGATGCCGAATTCTTTGGCGACTTGGCGCACTTGCTCGCCGGTAGTCTGGAAGATCTCGAAGTAAACGGGAACTCGGACGGGCACGCGACTGCGCCAGTACACTTCCTCGGCCTTCTTCGGCCAGTTCATCACGCCGTTTTCCTTGAACCACTGTAGGCCGTGGACTTCGCCGAAGAAGTTCTTCAGCGCCCTGTCTACGATCTCCTCGAACTCGTATTTGACATTCGGCTCGAGCTCGTACGGATCTTTCAGCTCGAAATGCATGTTGTACGCGCCATTCATGTGCTCGAGCAATCCCATCCGGTATCCGATCTCGTACATCACCCGCAAGAAATCGCGCCGCTCCCCAACCGATTTCACAACCGGCTGGCGAATCGGCCAGCTCCAAGTCCCCATGCTGCCCGGATGATTGAAGATGAACGGATAGTTGGGGGAGGGGAAGAGGCGCTCCAGGTAACACGTATCCGGCAAAACGACGTCGGCGAAATCGGTCATCTCGTTCTTGAAGATATCGAACGAGATGATGAAAACGTCCTTGAACGCCTCTGCCACTACGTCTTTGTTACCCACACTCATGATGGCGTTTGCTCCGAAGTTGATCATCACCCTGGGCCGGCGTTGGATGTTGAACCTGTTCCACCATTTCTCGCGATCCGCGGCGCCGTAAAAGGGTGACGTCATCGCCCATGGGAAGAATTCGCGCATGCCGATCGTGGTCGGAGCGGCGGCATCGTTCGCCGGGAAAGGTTTGTGCGGATGCATCCACGTGCCGGTGATCATCAAACCATCCGGTGTTGCCTCGGGGACGTAGTGCGGCCGGCCAGTGTCTGGATGGCCGTGGCAAACAGGATTGAAGCCCAGCGCTCCGCCGACGTTGTCCGCTGAACCCACTAATTGATTGAGCAGGTCGATCGCCACGCAATTCCACGTCGAATTCTTGTGACCCTGCGAGCCACGGAAAAATATGGCCGCAGCCGGCCGGTAGGGATATTCCTCGCCGTTGATCATGATCGTGCTGCCGATGCGCGCTGCTTCGCCGAATTCGCGGGCCATTCTGCGGATGTTCGCCGCGGCAATCGTCGTAATTCCCGACGAATATTCCGGCGTGTATTTCTTCAGATGTTCCTTCAATATCTGAAACCCCGGTTGCGCCTTGACCCCGTTCACCGTGAAGGTGCCCAGCAGTGCCATGCTGTCGATGGGCGCAGAGTCAAACGTCTTTGCGGTGCCGGCAGTCGCGTCCCACACCAGAGGCTTATTGGTCGCCGCGTCACGCACGTAGTGCCCGTCTTCTTTAACCAGGTACGCGGCGTTCGTGCACTGTTTCAGATATTGTCCGTCGTACATTCCGAGTTCGTTCACCAGCACGTTTGCCATCGCAAGGGCCAGGGCGGCATCCGTCCCAACGCGGATGGGAACCCACTCGTTGCCCTTGCCGGCGGCAAAATTGCACATTGGGTCCACCACCACCATCTTCATGCCGCGTGCCCGTGCATCGGCCGCGAGCTGTGCGTTCTGGTTCGCAACGTGACCGGCAGAATGTCCCTTACTCGCTCCAAAATAGATGGCGTAATTACAGAATTTGAAGTCCGGAACTAGCGACCAGGAAGCGTGCATCAAGCCGCCGATTTCGTGTGCGCCCGACCCGCAATGAATGCCTCCGCCACCCACCCAGACGGCGTTTGCGCCGAAGGCCTCCGCGAAAGTGAACAGTCCGCAATGCATTTCGGAGGCGCAAGTCGTTGTGCCCTGCAGGAAGAGCTCTCCCGGGTCGCGGTCATGCACTTCTTTCAGCTTCTTTACGGCGATGTCCAGCGCCTCTTCCCACGAAATTTCCATCCAGCCGGGATCGACGCCGATGCCTTTCGTCGGATTCGTTCGCTTCAACGGTACGTTCACGCGGTTGGGATCGTAGAGCGTCATGATCCCTGAGACGCCCTTAGCGCACAGTCTTCCCTCGCCGCACGCACTGGCGGGATTGCCTTCGATCTTGGTCAGCACGCCGTCCACATTATGGGCAAGGATCGAGCAGTTGCCGTAGCACAAGCTGCAGGAGGAAGGGATCCATTGGTCTCTTTTGCGGCTTGCCGGTACTCCAGTGTTTGCCTTTTCAGCGGTTAACATCAAGCGCCTCCGTCCCTATTGAACCTCCGCTGTGGGCCGGCCGATTAACCAAGCTACGAAAGACTGGGAAAGGGGCGAACACGTAGGCCAAGTTCGTGTCGCCGAATGTCTTGGCGGCCATGACCTGCGGCGCAAGCCCAGTCAGGGCCGGAAGCGCGAAGCAGTAGGCCAGAGAAAACTTCCTGGTGCGGAGCAGTTTCTGAAACTGCCGGGCAGCTGCAAGGCAGGCCCATTCCGGCGGGATTGCTGCATGCCGATCAATCTCCCCTGGAACGGGATCCATAGTTCACTCGAAGGAGGACGTCGCAACTAACCGGCAATTTATCTAGCAGTCGCTGGAATGTCAAGGTAATTATCCAGCGATCGCTGGACAGCCACGATCTAACAGCGACAACGCCATCAGTCGCGGTGCCGTGCCTACAGCCCTATTGCGCTGCTTCTCTCACGACATGTGGTCGAGTTCCTTGCAATTGAGGGAGCTTCGCTTCCCCTAATCCGCGTTTGATGCTACTTTCCACGAGGACGCCAATTTCCCGTTCCCTCGCGTCCAATCGATGCCCGAGCGCTTCGCATTCTCCGATCTTCGCGACCTCTTCGCGAAGGCCAATGAAGAGAAGTCCGGCGATCAACTCGCCGGCATCGCTGCGCGCTCCGAGCGCGAACGCGTCGCCGCGAAGCGCCGGCTCGCCGATGTCCCCCTCGCCGAAATCGTCGCGCAGCCCCTGATCGATCCCGCCACGGACGACGTCACCCGCCTCGTCCTCGACACCTATGACCGCGAAGCCTTCGCGCCGCTGCAAAGCATGACCGTCGGCGAGTTTCGCGAATATCTCCTCGACGACGCCACCACCGACGCGCAACTCCGCCAACTCCAACGCGCCGTCATTCCCGAAATCGCGGCCGCCGCCGCGAAAATCATGAGCAACAAGGATCTGATCCTCGCCGCCTCCAGAATCCGCAACGTCACGCGCTGCCGCAATACGATGGGCGAGCGCGGCGTCCTCGGCATCCGTATCCAGCCCAATCATCCCGTCGACGACATTGGCGGCATCCTTCTCGCCGCGTTCGAAGGCCTGCTCTATGGCTGCGGCGACGCCGTCATCGGTGTGAATCCCGCCTCCGACTCGGTCGACACCGTCACGTCGATTCTCCACGCCGTCGCGCGCCTCATCGATACTTACAACGCGCCCACGCAAGCCTGTTGCCTCGCGCACATCTCGACGCAACTCGCCGCGCTCGATCGCGGCGCCCCGGTCGATCTCCTCTTCCAATCGGTCGCCGGCACCGAGGCCGCCAATCGCAGCTTTGGCATCACGCTCGCCATGCTCCGCGAAGGACGCGACCGCGTCCTCGATCATCATCGCCGCCGCGACATCGCCTGGAAGGGCGACAACGTCATGTACTTCGAAACCGGGCAGGGAAGCGCGCTTTCCGCCGAAGCTCATCACGGCGTCGATCAACTCACGCTCGAAGCCCGCGCCTACGGCGTTGCCCGCGTTTTCGAGCCCTTCCTCGTCAATAGCGTCGTCGGCTTCATCGGCCCCGAATATCTTTTCGACGAGCGCCAGATCATTCGCGCCGGCCTCGAAGATCATTTCATGGGCAAGGTTCTCGGTCTGCCGATGGGCTGCGACGTCTGCTACACGAATCACGCCGCCGCCGACCAAAATTCCGCCGACAATCTTCTGATCCTTCTCGCCACCGCCGGCTGCAACTATTTCATGGGCGTTCCGTGCTCCGACGACGTCATGCTCAACTACCAGTCCACGAGTTACCACGATGCGCTCGCCGTTCGCCGCCTCCTGAATCTCCGCCCGGCCCCTGAATTCCTCGCCTGGCTCGATCAAATGGGAATCTACCGCGAAGGCCAACCCGCTCTCCTAGACGCGACGTCACGCCGCCGCCTGATGCACGCGCTCGAATCTTCCCTCGAGGAAATCGCCTGATGGCGGACGATCGGCGCAGTCGCCTTTGTAGGGGCCGCCTTGCTTTCAGGCGGGAGCAGTTGCCTTTGTCTTCTACCTTCCGGGTGCCCCATCCTCGTCTTGTGAGGGTGGGGTCTTTGGGTCAAATAGAGGAAATCGCGTGAATGGCCGACGACACCAATCCACTTGCGCCGTCCGACTTGCCCGAAATCGTGAAAAAGATTCGCGCTCGCACGCCCGCGCGTCTCCTCGCCGGCCGCGCCGGAGCCGCCTATCGCACCGCCACGCAAATCGATCTGCGCGAAGCTCACGCCGCCGCCCGTGATGCCGTCCGCGAGGAATTCGACCCATCTGCCGCGTTCGGCGCAGGGTTCATGGCTCAGTGGAATATCTTTGAAGTCCGCACGCGCGCCGCAAACAAGGATCAATATCTATTGCGCCCCGATCTCGGCCGCGCCTTCGATGACGCATCGAAAGAAACGCTGCGGAAGCTGTGCCCGCGGGGCGCCGATCTGCAAATCGCGATCGGCGACGGCCTTTCGGTCCCATCGGTTGCGGCACAAGTTCCGCCGCTGTTGCCGCTCCTAGCGCAAGCAGCGGCCCAGCGCGGCTGGAAAATCGGCCGCACCTTCGCTATCCATCACTGTCGGGTGGGAATCCTCAACGAGATCGGCGCGCTTCTCGATCCAAAGGTCGTCGTCCTGCTCATCGGCGAGCGGCCAGGCCTTGCTACGGTAGAAAGCCTCTCGGCGTACATGGCCTACCGCCCATCCTCGAGCCACACAGACGCCAACCGCAATTTAATCTCGAATATCCACGCTCGCGGCGTGAGCCCGCAACTCGCTGCCGCGCGCATCCTCAACCTCGCGGCGCAGATGATGAGCCTCAAAAAAAGCGGCGTCAGCGTCCGCGAAGATTTCGCCGCGCTCGGCGAGAAGAATTACCTCTCGCCGATGTAGTACACGATCCCGGCCGCAAAGCGATAACTTCCCTGGCCGGTCGTGCTGCCGCTGCTCCCGCTGTGGAAGTGACTGCTTCCATAATCGAACATCCCGCGAACGCTCCAGTGCGGCTTGATTTGCACGTCCAGGCCGCCGCCGCCCTCCCAGGCGTGGGAGAAATACGTTGTCAGGCTGCTACCAAAGGGGTCGTATGGACCGATCGCCAGCCGGTAATATCCCTCGCCATACAGAAAGTGCCCGAATGGCGAAAATTTGTGATGCTTGAAAGGATAGATCTGCGGCCCGGCAAGTAACGTATAGAGACTCGGATTTTCGGTCCCACCCTCTGTCACGGGAATCGTCTTATATACCCCCTGGACCTCCGCTTCACCCGCAAGCCATGATTTCCAGTCGTAAGTGAATGAGCCGTACCAGCCGTTCATTCCCACCTTGGGAAGGCCTGAGGTGTAGAACGACCGATGCGAATAACCCGCGGAAATCTCGTACTTCGGCGAAAATAGCGTGCTCACTTTCTTTTCCGGTTTCTGATTCTCCTCCGGCGTCGTTTGCGACGACGAAGACGATGACGACTGCGAAGTATCCTGAGGCGGCGTATCCTGCGACGGCGCGTCCTGCGCCACCACCGGAACAACAACCAGCAACAGCAAAGCGAAAAGCCCCGCAAACTTTTTCATCTACCGCGTCCTCCTCGGATCGCCACGCGCAATGTCATCGCTTGGAGGCGCCCAGCCCCGCCCGGGTTGGCCGCCTCCACCTCTTCTTTCATAAGGGAATTGAGTTTAGCCGGTGAGAAGTATCACAGAATCAGCTCTGCACGCGAAAGAAAATGAGTGGCACAGCCCGACAGCCGCGCGCCCCGGCTCGCTCCTGGTCCCTTGCACATGCCACTAGCGCAACGTTGATCCGTAATTATTCGACGAGACCCGACAATCACGCCATCCCAAGCCCGCCGTTAGGTGACGACCGGCCCGCCAGTCTGATACGCTTTCGTTCTCGGTCGCACGAACATGAAAACCAAAGCCGCACTCGCACTTCTCGTGGTCCTCGCTCTTGCCGCCGCCGCGCTTGCGGCGCATCTCGACGATTCCACCCGCCAGCTCGCTCGCGATATTTTCCGCCAGCTCGTCGAAATCAATACCACCGACTCGGTCGGCAGAACCACTCCCGCCGCCGAGGCCATGGCCAAGCGCCTCCGCGACGCCGGATTCCCCGCGAGCGATGTGCAAGTCCTCGGCCCCAATGACCGCCGCGAGAATATGGTCGCGCGCTACCGTGGCACCGGCGCGCTCCGCCCGATTCTCCTGATCGGCCATCTAGATGTCGTCGAAGCCCCGCGCCTCGATTGGTCGACCGACCCGTTCCAATTCGTCGAGAAGGACGGCTACGCCTACGGCCGCGGCACACAGGATATGAAAGACGGCGACGCCATCTACGTCACCACGCTGATCCGCTTCGCCGAAGAACACTACCGCCCCGATCGCGACATCATCCTCGCGCTCACCGCCGACGAAGAAGGCGGCGATTCCAATGGCGTCGACTGGCTGCTGCGCAATCATCGCGACCTGATCGACGCCGAATACGTCCTCAACGCCGATGGCGGGGGCGTGTACACCCAGGACGGCAAAGCGGTGATGATGTCCGTCGACGGCAGCGAGAAAATTTACGCCGATTATCAGCTCGAAGTGAAAAATGCCGGCGGCCACAGCTCGCTGCCCGTCCCCAACAACGCGATCTATCACCTCACCGACGGCCTCGCGCACCTCGAGCGCTACAAATTCCCGTTCGAACTGAATGCCGTCACGCGCGCCTACTTCCTCCAAATGGCCGCCACCGAATCCGGCCAGACCGCCGCCGACATGCGCGCCATCGCCGGCAAAAGACCGAATTCGGCCGTGATCGCGCGCCTCTCCACCGATCCGCTCTCCAACGCAACCATGCGCACCACTTGCGTCGCCACGCGCCTCGACGCAGGCCTCGCGAATAACGCGCTGCCGCAGCTCGCGCGCGCAATCGTGAATTGCCGCATTCTGCCAGGCCACACAAAGGAAGAGATCCGCCAGAAACTGATCCAGATCCTGGCTGATCCGGCGGTCACGGTTCGCTACGTGAGCGATGCCGGCCAGGTGATGGACGCGGCGCCGACGCAGCCCCCCGCGCCTCCCGTCGTTCTGCGTGCTGAGGTGATGGATCCCGTCGAGCAGATCGCCTATCAGATGTGGCCCGGCATCGTCGTCATCCCCACGATGGCCACTGGCGCGTCTGACGGCGTCTACACCAACGCGGCCGGCATGCCCACCTACGGCATCTCCGGCGTGGCGATCGATTTCGATGATGTCCGCGCGCATGCGCGCGACGAGCGCCTGCGCCTCAGTTCGTTCGACGATGGCGTCGTCTTCTACCAGCGCCTCCTGAAAGCGCTCACCTCGCAGCCCGCCGCAGGCGATCAAGGCAAATGACGAACTCATCCCCTGGAATCAGCACCGTGCGATGAGCCTGCTCCGCACAGTTTTTCTCTCGGCATCGCAAAGCGCCTGGCTCCGCGACCACGCCCCGCGTCTTGCCTTCGTCCGCCGCACCGCGGGCCGTTTTCTCCCGGGCGAAGATGCGAACGCCGCGCTCGCCGCCGCCCGCATACTCGCCGAAAGTGGAATCATCACACTGCTCACGCATCTCGGAGAAAATGTCGCGAGCCGCGACGAAGCCGCGGCCGTCACCAGCCAATATCTCGATCTGATCGCGCGCGTCCGCGCGACAGGCCTGCCTTCGGAAATTTCTGTCAAGCTCACGCAGCTCGGCCTCGATCTCGACGCCGAATTCTGCTTCGCGAATCTCGTCAAGCTGATCGAGGCCTCCGCGTCCGCCGAGCCCGCCGCCTCCAAAACCCTCTGGATCGACATCGAGCAGAGCCCCTACATCGACGTCACGCTCGAACTCTACCACCGCGCCCGCGCCGCCTATCGCAACGTCGGCGTGTGCGTCCAGGCCTATCTCTACCGCACGGAAAAGGATGTAGCGTCCCTCATCGCGCAGGGCGCCACGGTCCGCCTCGTGAAAGGCGCCTACAACGAGCCCGCCGAAATCGCCTACCCGAAAAAATCCGATGTCGATGAAAGCTACTTCCGCCTCGCACAGATGTTGCTCGGCCCAGAAGCGCGCGCCGCGCGCGTGCGCGCCGCGATGGCGACGCACGATCGCACATTGATCGCGCGCATCATCGAATGGTCCGCCGCGCAGCAAATCCCGAAAGCCGGGCTCGAATTCGCCATGCTCTACGGCATCCAACGCGCCGAGCAGCTGCGCCTCGCCCGCGAAGGCTATCGCAGCTGCGTCCTCATTTCCTACGGCTCGTACTGGTTTCCCTGGTTCATGCGCCGCCTCGCCGAGCGCCCCGCCAACGCTTGGTTCCTCGCCCGCAACCTGTTTTCATAGAAATTAGAAATTGGAAAATCGAAAATGGGCGCCCGTCCACACACATCGCGCGGCCACGGTTCTTCCCCCTTTTCTATTTTGTCTTTTCCAATTTCCGTTTCTACAGGGTGTGAAGATACGCAATGAGATCGTCGAGCTGCTCCTGATCGAGCGCGTCGCCCTCCGCCGGCATCATCCCGCGCCCATTGACGATCGTCTGCTCGACGAACCGGTTGTTCGCCGGCAGCCCGCTCGGCAGGAATTGTTTCTTGTAGAGTCCCGCGAGGCTCGGCCCCTTGCTCCCCGATGATGAATACGCGTTGTGGCACGCGGCGCAATAGTGGTCGAAAAGTTGCCGCCCATTCGCCTGCTGCGCCGTCAATCCAAGCTGCGCATCCGATTTCGGCTTCGGATCGCCGCAGCCAACGACAAGAATCGCCAGCGCCGCACCCAAAACGAGTCGGCACGCAATGAATACTCGCACTTTCATATGCCCATAATACTACCCCGGCGAATCCGTATTTCTACCGCTGTAAGTACAGCATGATCCTCGCTTTCGTCGGGAGGCTGAACTAGCGTTAAATGTTACAAAATGGCGGTTTTTGGAGGCTTTTGCCACATGTCGCGACGGCCGACACAAAAAGAGAAGACCGAGCGGGCTTTTCGCGCCTATCTCGACTTGCTTGACGCAGAGGAACGGGCCAAAACGAACTAAAGAACCCGACGGGAAGACAGTGGACTACATAACTCGCAAGCCTAGCGGCCGCCATCCCAAACAGGATTGAGTCAGCGTCAGCCGGGCGAAAAAAGATTCGGGAGCAGGTCGGCGGCGGTGCCTTGGAAACTTTGGGTGAAGGCGGGGGCGTTGGCTGGGGGCTGGGGGCCGACGTAGATGGTGCGCGTGTTGGCGCGGCGATGGACGTGAGCTACGAAGCTGGCGGCGGGTTCGACGACGCCGGATGTCCCGATGGCGATGAAGACGGTGCAGAGGCCGAGCGCCTGATAGATTTCGTCCATGCAGAAGGGGACTTCGCCGAACCAGCAGATGTGTGGGCGAATGCGGCCGCCGCAGTGGCAGCCGGGAAGCTCGGAGGGCGGATCGTAGGTGCGCGGGTCCGCGAAGGGCGTTTCCTCGCACGTGTCGCAGCGGCTCTTGAAAAGCTCGCCGTGCATGTGGACGACGCGGATCGATCCGGCCTGTTCGTGGAGATTATCGACATTCTGCGTGCAGAGGTAGAGGCGGTCGCCGAGGCGGCGTTCGAGCGCGGCGAGAGCGAAATGGCCGGGATTCGGTTTTGCGGCAGCGGCCACGCGGCGGCGCATGGAATAAAATTCCCAAACGAGTTGCGGATCGCGTTGCCAGGCGGCGGGCGAGGCAACTTCTTCGAAGCGATATTTCCGCCAGAGGCCGCCCTCGTCGCGAAAGGTTGGGATGCCGCTTTCGGCGCTGATGCCGGCGCCGGTGAGAACGAAGACGAAATCCTGGGGCGAGAGTTCGATCATAGATCAGATTAGATTGTGGCACGATTCGATGCGATTGCGGCCGGCAGGCTTGCGGTTGAATCGAAGAAAAGATTGTGTCGCACGTACGGCGCTTGCGGCGCGCATATCAATGCACCCAGCGCTTTCCGCGCTGGGCTAACTTCTGCTGCACCTACGGTGCTCAGGATGCCGTGAAGGGCTAGCGCGTCCACCTGAATGTGCCCTTCGGCCCGGCGCTCGAGAAGGTGCAAAGAAAAAGCTCCACCCTCACACACCGAGGATGGGGTAGCCGGAAAATCCGAGGCAAAGGCGACGACCCAGGGCTAAAGCCCGTGATCACGGCGCCTTTTTCGCGAGCCTGAAGGCTCACGCTTCCACCTGGAACGGCAACGGCAAAATCGAAGCAACTGCCGCAGCCCTCGAAGGGCGGCGCTACATTGGGAGAAAGCGAAGAAAGGCTAGCGGGTGCCTTCGTCTTTTTCGATTTTGCCGTCGCGGACGCGGATGACGCGGTGGGCGCGGGCGGCGATATCGGGTTCGTGGGTGACGAGGATGATGGTGTTGCCGCTCTCGTGGAGGCGCGCGAAGAGGCCCATGATTTCCTCGCCGGTGCCGGAATCGAGGTTGCCGGTGGGCTCGTCGGCGAGCAGGATCGAGGGATTATTCACGAGGGCGCGGGCGATGGCGACGCGCTGGCGCTGGCCGCCGGAAAGCTCGTTGGGCTTGTGCATCATGCGGTCGCTCAAATCCACCTGCGCGAGCGCCTTCTTCGCGCGCTCGATGCGCTCGTCGGCCGGAGTGCCGTTGTAGATCATGGGCAGCTCGACGTTGTGCAGCGCCGTCGCGCGCGCAAGCAGGTTGAACGTCTGGAAGACGAAGCCGATCTCGCGGTTGCGGATGTAGGCCAGTT
>JBAPOM010000055.1:0-5164 GCA_049279635.1 Candidatus Acidiferrales bacterium | reverse complement strand
GATGGCCTGGTGCAGTTTGTGCGAGAGATCAGGATGGAAGACCCGGAGGAGTCAGATTGAGGGGTCTCAGTCGAGGGACGAGAGGATACAACCGCTGAATTCTGCCGGCTTGACACCTGCTTTGCCTGCTTTTACTCTCGACCCATGGAAGTGCAATTGACGCCAGACCAGAAGGCATTTGTCCGCCAAGCGATCGAGAGCGGCCGGATTTCGCGCGAGGAAGACGCTGTGAAGGAAGCTCTCTCGCTCTGGGAGGAACGCGAACGCGCTCGCGCCGAGATGCTTGCCTCCCTCGATGAAGCGGAAACGTCGCTTGCGCGAGGCGAGGGCCGAGTGCTCACGCCGCAGACCGCGCATGAGCTCGCAGAAGATGTGAAGCGCCGCGGACGCGCGCGCCTCGCCGCGGAGCGACCGACGCCTCGCTGATGGGGTGCATTCGCAGTCCGCAAACCGATTCCGACCTCGACGATATCTGGTATTACGTGGCCTCCGAAAGCGGGAGCCTCGAAATTGCCGACCGCCTGATCGATTCGATTACGGAACAGTTTCTTCTGCTCGCCGAATATCCGCACATAGGCCGGCGTCGCGACGAAGACCTGCGCGAGGGCGTGCGCAGCTTTCCCGCGCGGGATTACGTCATCTTCTATCGGGTGCAGGATGCAGACGTCGTCATTCTGCGGGTACTCCACGGCAGTCGTGACGTCAAAGCTCAATTTGGCCGCTAAGCGCGAGGCGGCCGCCTACCTTTACCGCAAGCCGCGTGAAGGCGATGCGCTCAAGTTTGGGTGCGCGAAAAGCGATTCCTTTGCCCCGGTTATCCGCAGCGTGTAGTGTGTTTGCGGGAAGCCACATCCTCGCACCGGCGCCCGGAGGAGACCATGAAAACCGGCCTGGTGATCCCGTGCGTTGCGGTTCTCAGCTTTGCGCTCGGCATGACTCTCGAATCCGCTCGCGGGAAAGCCGTTGAGCCAGCCGGGCACGTCACCGGGATCGGCGGCATCTTCTTCAAGTCGAGCGATCCGCAGAAGCTCGCCGCGTGGTATCGCGACCATCTCGGCATCGAACTTACACCTGAAACCAACGCTGCAGGCGCCCCGCCCAATCACGGTTTCGAATGGAGCGAGAAAGACGATTCCGGCAAAACCGGCATGACCGTCTGGGCGATCTTCGGGCAAAAGACGAAATATTTCGGTGCTGGCCCGCAGCCATTCATGATCGATTATCGCGTGGACGATCTCGATCGCCTGCTCGCGCAGCTCCGCGCCGCGGGCGTCGCGGTCGATTCGAAAGTCGAAGAGGCGCCAAACGGGCGGTTCGGCTGGGCCGCGGATTCCGAAGGCAACCGTTTCGAATTGTGGGAGCCGAAGCGCTGAGAATGGCGACGACCGAGACACACCTGCGGTCCGTGGTTTCCCAATTTGATTTAATCTGAAATAGAAAGCTGCGCTGGCTCGCACAGACAGAATTGTCTGTGCCACGAGGAGCTGCATATTCACGCCCCGCGTGGACGTTTCTCCGGGGAGGATGGTAAGCTGTCGGCCCGCGAATTCACACCTGAGTAAGGCGGGAGCTTACAACGGCGAAGTTCTTCCGCGCCGGCGGGAATTTAACGATGGCGTCCGATCCAATCAGCGCTCAGCCTGCGGCAGCCGCCGAAGCTATCGTGTCGCAACCGGTTTCCTTGCCACTCACGCGGGCGGCGATTTTTCTCGTTGTCACCATCAAGCCAAGCGATGAGGATCGCGCCGCCGTTCTTTCTCTCTGCGCCGATCTATCCGCGCTTTTGCGCTCGGTCGGCTTTCGCGACCTCGACGCGGCGCTCTCCTGCATCATGGGAATCGGTTCCGAGGCCTGGGACCGGCTCTTCGGCACGCCGCGTCCCGCGGAGCTGCATCCCTTTCGCGAGATTCGCTCGGGCGCGCGGCACGCGGTTGCGACGCCCGGCGACGTGCTCTTCCACATCCGATCCAAGCGCATGGATCTGTGCTTCGAGCTCGCGATGCAGATTATGGCGCGGCTCGGAGGCGCCGTCTCCACGGCGGATGAAGTCCACGGTTTCCGCTACGTCGACAATCGAGATCTGCTGGGCTTTGTGGACGGCACCGAGAATCCGAGCGGCAGCCTGGCGGCAGACTCCGTCTTCATCGGCGAAGAAGACGCGGCTTTTGCGGGCGGAAGCTACGTGATCGTCCAAAAATACCTTCACAATCTCGACGCCTGGAACAAGCTGTCCACCGAGGTGCAAGAAAAAATCATCGGCCGTGAGAAGCTCTCCGACATCGAACTCGACGATTCCGTGAAGCCCACTTGCGCGCACAACGCCCTCACCGTGATCGAAGAGAACGGCAAAGAAATCAAAATTCTGCGGGACAACATGCCGTTCGGGCGCCCCGGCCACGGGGAGTTCGGGACCTATTTTATCGGCTACAGCCGTTCGCCCCGTACGATCGAGCAGATGCTTGAGAACATGTTCATCGGAAAACCGCCCGGCAATTACGACCGGATTCTCGATTTCAGCACTGCCGCGACTGGAGGCCTGTTTTTTGTCCCGACGGCCTCGTTCCTCGATAGTGTGAACCCCGACCCGCCCGCGGCGGCCGCATCGGCGGGCAAGTCTTCCAGCTCGATTGCAGCATCAAAGGATGGTTCGCTCGGCATCGGTTCCTTGAAGGGAGAAAATTCTGATGAATAACCTGCATCGCGAGCTGGCTCCGATTTCCGATGCCGCGTGGGCTCAAATCGAGGAGGAAACTTCGCGGACGCTCAAGCGCTATCTGGCCGGGCGCCGCGTGGTGGACGTTCACGGGCCGGAGGGCGCCGCTCTCTCGGCCGTCGGCACCGGCCACCTGCGCACGATCGCAGCCCCGGGAGAAGGCGTGATCTCGCGCCAGCGTGAAGCCAAAGCGCTCGTCGAGCTGCGCGTCCCATTCGATCTCGCGCGCCAGATGATCGACGACGTGGAACGCGGCGCCAACGACTCCGACTGGCAGCCCGCGAAAGATGCCGCGCGCAAGCTCGCTTTCGCCGAAGACCGCGCGATTTTCGAGGGCTACGACGCCGCAGGAATCGCCGGCGTCCGCCAGGGCACGAGCAATCCGCGAAAATCTCTCCCCGCCGATGTGCGCAAGTATCCGGAAGCGTTTGCGGAGGCTCTGAGCCAGTTGCGCCTGGTGGGCGTCAACGGACCCTATGCCATCCTGCTCGGCGCCGACGCTTACACCGAGCTTGCCGAAACCAGCGATTACGGCTATCCGGTCCTCGAACACGTGAAGCGGCTCGTGGAAGGCAAAATCATCTGGGCGCCCGCGATTGACGGAGCGTTCGTGGTCACAACCCGCGGCGGCGACCTCGATCTTCACATCGGCCAGGACGCCTCGATCGGCTATTTGAGCCACACGGACACGCACGTCCGCCTGTACTTGCAGGAAACCTTTACCTTCCTCTATCTCACATCCGAATCCTCGGTCGCACTCGCGCCTCCCTCCAAGCCACATTCATCCTGACGGCGCGACGGGACCGATCGCGAAAGCGGCGAGCCGGCGCTTCGGAATTTCAAGTCCGCCATCGCTGAACTCCGCGGCGCTAAGCGTACGAACGGACTCTGCCTGAAGTGAAAGGCGGTCCTTCGACTTCGCTCAGCACAAGCCGTTGCGAAAGCAACGTCAACCGCAACACCAGCCACAAAGGCCGGGATTTTCCCCTGTCCCTAATCTGTCCTTCGGCACAGCTAGAAACTTCCTGCCACCGTGCTAGCGTTGAGCGAGGAGCGTACGGACGTGACACGAAGAAGCGAGCGAGGCGGCAGGCAAAATCAATCGAACGAAAAACTCCGCCACGAATCCCTACGCGGTGCACGCCGACGTGTTGCGCGCAAAAACCCATTCGCGATTTGCGGCGATTTTGGCGCAATTCTAATCGACATTGCGGCGATTAGAAATCGATGCAACTCGTTGAAAACATGGAATCGGTGCACAGTCTAATCGACACGGCCGCGGCAGGCCGCCGGCGGACCCGCGGTTGCCTTCGTAGGGGCGCCGCTTGCTGCGCCCTTCGGCGTCACGTTGTGGCCGAGGAAACCTGCGGAGCCGCGGGGAGGCGCACCAACCGCGCTTCCGTCACCGACGGCAGGCCGAGGATTTCCTGCACCACCGATGCGCTGACGTTGCCATCGAGGCCGACGAGCGCGAGCGCTTCGGCTCCGCCCGCGGGGGCACGGCGTCCGAGCGCAAACGTCGAGACATTGATGCCGAGGTTGCCGAGCGCCGTGCCGATGCGGCCGATCACGCCCGGGACGTCGATATTGCGCGAGAGCAGCAGCGTGCCCTCGAGCGGAGATTCGAGCGCGATGCCATCGAGCGCGAGAATGCGCGGCGAGCCATCCTGCGCGACCACGCCCTCGAGCGAAAATTCGCGGCCGCCATTCGAGACGGACACTTCAACCGTGTTGGGATATCCGCGCTCGCGACGCCGCGTGGTTTCTTCCACCACCACGCCTCGCGCCGCCGCTTCGTCAGCCGCATTCACCAGATTTACCTTTTCATCGAGCACCGAATTCAGCGCGCCCACCAGCACAGCCTTGCCAATCATGTGCGAGCCCAGTTCCGCGGGCTCGCCCGCATACCGGATGCGCACGCGGCCAAAGCTATGCGACGGCGAGGCCTGCGCGACGAACGATCCCAGGCGCTCGCCCAATTCGAGGTAAGGGCGCAGGCGGCGGTATTGGTCGGGCGAGAGGGCGGGCATGTTGACCGCGTTGCGGATCGTGCCGTCGGCGAGGAAATCGCGGAGTTGCTGCGCGATCGCCGTGCCCACCTCTTCCTGTGCCTCGGCGGTGGAGCCGGCAATGTGCGGCGTGGCGATCACGTTGGGCAGGCCGACGAGCGGCGAGTCTTTCGGCGGCTCTTTCGCGAAGGTATCGAGGGCCGCGCCGGCGACGTGCCCGGATTTCAGCGCTTCGGCGAGCGCGGCTTCGTCGATCAATTCGCCGCGCGCGCAATTGATGAGGCGCACGCCCTTTTTCATTTTGGCGATGGCCGCGGCGTCGATCAGCTTTTCGGTTTGCGCGCTGAGCGAGGTGTGGAGGGAAATTACGTCCGAGCGGCGCAGCAGATCGTCGAGCGGGACGAGCTCGACTTCCACTTCGGCGGCGGCCGCAGGCGTGACG
>JBAPOM010000054.1:0-39021 GCA_049279635.1 Candidatus Acidiferrales bacterium | reverse complement strand
GTGCCTGGACGGCATGGCTCAGGCGTGGCGAGACGCAACGCGGCGGCGGACGGTCTTGACGCCCTGAAGGACGAGGCCGTGCGCCGTATAGACAGTGGCAATTATCAAAAGCGTGGGGCCAGAGAACATGAAGATCGCGCCGATCAACAGGACGATCAGAACGACAAACAGAGACGGGCGGCGTCGCGCCCACTCGACATCCTTGAAGCTATAGTGGCGGATCGTGCTGGACATGAGGCCGCCGAGCAGAACCAGCAGCAGCAGCCAAAGCACGGAGAAGCGCGCATCCGCAATCGGAATCTGGAAGAAGTGCACCGTGGCGGCGATCATCCCGGCCGCCGCCGGGCAGGGCATGCCTACAAAAAACCGATTGCTGCCCTCGGCCATGCCCTGAATATTGAAGCGGGCGAGCCTCCAAGCCGTGCAGCCCAGATAGACGAAACCGAGCAGCCAGCCAAGCTGCGTCAGGTGAAGAGCATCCGGTGCGGCCCCGGCAGCCATCGCGCGCACGCCCCAGTTGTAAGCCAGGAATGCGGGCGCGATGCCGAAACTGATGATGTCGGCCAGGGAATCGAACTGCTTGCCGAACTCGCTGTTGGTACCCATGGCGCGAGCGACGCGGCCATCGAGAGAGTCCAGGATAATCGCGTAGCCGATGGCACAGGCGGCGTTGTTGAAATCGCTGGCGCGGCCATCGAGGGTCGCGAGGATCGCGTAATAACCGCAAAGAAGGTTGGCGACCGTGAAGGCGCTCGGCAGGAGATAGACACCGCGACGCAACCGGTGATTGCGGAACAGCCGGCGAGGCTCTTCTTCCTGGCCGATCGGATCTATGGTGTTGAATTCCATTTGGCTATAACGCTCGCTCCGCCCGCGACGTTTTGGCCGCGCTTCACGACAATTTCCGCGTCCATCGGGAGCCAGATATCGACGCGCGAGCCGAAGCGAATCAAACCCACGCGCTGTCCGAGAGCGACCTCTTCACCCGGCCTTTTCCAGCATAGCACGCGGCGCGCGATGGCTCCGGCGATTTGTTTGAAAACCATAGTTCCTTGTAACGAATGGATATAGATGACGTTTTGCTCGTTTTCGCGAGAGGCGGCGGAGCGAAACGCCCCCATGAATTTCCCGGGGCGATATACGACATCGGCGACCCGTCCCGCAACTGGCGCGCGCTGGACGTGGACGTTCCAGATCGAGAGAAAGATGCTGACGCGGTGCCCCATGACCGAGTCGAGCGGCTCGTCGACGATTTCGACGATTCGGCCGTCGGCCGGCGAAACGACAACGCCGGGATCGGAGGGAATCACGCGCTCCGGGTCACGGAAGAAGTAGAAGACAAAAAGGCCGATGAAAATGAAAATCCCCGCCGGCCATTTCCAGCCGAAGAAAATGCAGATGACGCCGATGGCGATCGGTGGAATCGCGAAGCGATACGCTTCTTTGACCATGGTTGCGGAAGCCCGACTCATCCGGGCGGGAGCTTGTGCCTCACAAAGAATCAGATTTGGGGGAGGAGGCCTCTAGCGCCGAAGCGAAGAAACCCGCCGGCCGCAGACGCAACGGCACTCCTAAATCGAATACAACTGTATTGTACGACAGAAGTGGATAACCAACTGGACGTTAGTGCGGTAAATGCCGGTGGCGTGCCAGGATCGATTCCATCTGATCCTTCAGGCGCAGCTTGATCTTCTTCAAGGTCGCTTCTTGGAGGAGATCTTCTGAGCTTAGATATGATGAGTTGAGGATTTCTTCGAGGCGGGATTCACAACGAGAATGCTCTTCAAAAAGACTGCGAAACTCCGGATCCTTCATCAACAGGGACTGCCGTATATCATGGGTCGTGGTCGGCATAGGCTCCCTCCGAGTTGGACTTCGTTCACATAAGCGTAACAATTACCACAAACGAGAGGCGAATCCAATAGATCTGTCGAAAGATTTCCACAGGAGCCGCGAGAAAGCGTGCACCAAAGCGAAACGATCCTTGTCGAAGTTGGACTTATTGCGTTCACAGAGAATTCAGAAGCTCGACGGAGAGCAGCCGCGCCTTCTGGGCGAGATTCTGGGCGCGGGCCCAATCACCGCTCTTGCTGGCATCGCGGGACTGCGAAGCGAAGCTGGTAATTTTTGCGACGAGGTCCTGTTGAGCGGCGCTTAACTGTTTCCCGCTCGCCTGGCCCAAGTTCTTCTCGGCGACAGCGAGGTCGTCAGCCGTTTTGCGCTCGTAGCTCGCTTGATCGCCTGGGGAAAGCTCCGGTGTGATCTGCAAGGCGGGCTTACGCGCGGCCGATCCTACATCGCCTTGATCGGGCACCTGGCCTTCCGAGGGTCGGCGCGGAGCCGGTGCGGGCGTCGCTGCCGGAATCGCTACGGACGCCGACGGCGTAGGTGACCCTGGAATTGAGGGAGGAGGAGCGGCAGCAACGTTCGTCGGAGGAGTGGCGTCGGTGTCGGGCGCCGTTGTCATCGGGCGGTCCGCCTGGGCCGGCGCGGGCGCAGGAGCGGACGCGGGCACTGACGCGCGAACATTCTTGCCCTCGCATCCCGCGATTGCGAGCGGAAGCACGCACGCCAAGACGGCAATAGCGATTCGGTTTTCGAGACGGCCGGGCATTATCGTTTTTCAGCCGCGAACGGTTGCGTCAGATCGCGGACCTTCCCCGCGGGGGCGTCGGCAATACGACCGAGGGGCAATTCTATGCGAAACGTGGTGCCGCGTCCCGCCTCCGATTCAAATTCTATGCGCCCGTTGTGCAACTGCACAAAGCGAAACGTATTGGCGAGGCCGATACCGGTGCCGCCCGGGCGCGTGGTGAAGAAAAGCTGGAATATTTTCTTCTGATCTTCGGGCGAGATTCCCTTGCCCGAATCCCGCACTTCGATGATGGCGTAGTCGCTGTTGCGCTCGAGGGAGAGTTTGATTGTTCCGCCCGGGCCGGTGAAATCGCACGCGTTCAGCAGAAGGTTGAGAACGGCCTGGTGGATAAGTTGATGATCCACCAGGACGGGCGGGAACACTTCGGGCAAACTGGCCTGCAGCGTGAGGCCGGCCTTGTTGATCGACGGGCGAGCCGCGTCCAAGACGTCCGCCAGGAGCGTGGGCAAGGAGGCTTCCTCGAGGTTGATCTCCAGAGGTTTGGTGAAATTGAGGAACGTTTTGACGGCGCGATCCAGCCGGTCAATTTCGCTGTCGAGCATCTTAACGGCTTGCTGCGGCTCCGGATCAATGGGCATATTGGCTTTCAGGACCTCGAGCCACAAGCGCATCGAGTTGAGCGGATTTTTCACCTCGTGGGCGACTCCCGCGGTCACGCGCCCGAGAGCAGCAAGGCGCTCGGAGACCTGCAGCTGGCTGCCGATGCGTTCAATCGATTCCACGTCGCGCAAGGTGATGAGTGTTCCGATCCGTGCGCCGTGCTCCCGGATCACCTGCACGTTGACGCCGATGCGCTGCGGGCCATCTTTTCCTTGAAGTGTCAGTTCCTTGCCCTCCGCGGGTGCGATCTCCTCGCCTTGAATTTGCAAGACGTCGCGCAACGGATGACGCGCCGAAAAGATTTCGCTTACGCGCCGCCCCCTTAGCTCCTCCGGCGAACGGCCCAGAAACTTTTCAACCGAAGGACTCACAAGAACCGCCCGGCCCTCGGAGTTGAAGAGAAGAAGGCCGTCGCCCAAGCCGCTCATCACCTGGTCGAGATTTTCGCGCAAGGTGCTGAAAATTTCACGGACATCCCGCAATTGCTTGCCGATGCCGACGATCTTTGTGCTGACCGCGCCAAGTTCGTCGCCGCGTTCGACGGCAGGCCCGGCGTCGAACTGCCCGGCGGAGATGCGGTCCAACTGGGCCGAAATTCGCTCGATCGGCGCGAGGGCGATGCGGCTGTAGACGAATGCAAACAGCGTCGAGAGCAGGACGACACCGAGGGCCAATATGCCGGCGGACTGAAGGCCCGGCGAGATCTCATCGCGGATCAGGGCCGAGGAGAAGCTGACGCGGATATCGCCAAAGGGGGAGGTCCCAATTTCGAAGGGAAGGGAGAATTCATAGATCTGCGGCGGGCCGTACAGTTCGCGGAGCTGCTCAAAGAATCCCGCGCGAACCAACGCGCTGATCGGGGGGCGCGCCGCGACTTTCTCGTCCCGCAGCGTCGCGTCGCTGGACAGAAGCACGATGTCGTCCTTGTCGCTGATCGTGATTTCGTAGATTGTGCGTGAGATGCCCACGTCGGATTCGATGAGTGAATTAAGAGTGCTGCTGTTGTCGAAAGCCTGGCGCACGTAATCGCGCAGATCGCGGGGATCGAGCGAGGCGGGCGCGTCTCCGCGCTCGGTTGCTTCCTTGAGTGCGTTGCCACAGGCGCCATAGATCTGCTGAGCGACGAAACTGGCATTCTCGTTCGCCTGCCGCAAGGTCTGCCGCATGAGCCGCCCTAGATACAGCGCCGAGACCAACGCGACCACCGCGAGGACCAGCAGCGAGGTGGCAAGCGTGAGTTTAGTTTTCAGGCTGAGACGCATCTTTCCGCCCCGCCTCGTATTCTTTCAACTTATTATGCAGCGTTTTCAGACTGATTCCGAGCAGCTCGGCCGCGCGCGTCTTATTCTGACTGGTCGCCGACAGGGTTTGAAGAATGAGTTCTCGCTCCATGTCGTCCACCGTTGTGCCAATGGGGAAACGGATGCCATTCAGCCCGGCCGTGACGGTCGCGGCGGCGCGGCCAAAATCGGACGGCAGGTGTTGCCGGCCAATGATGCCGCGATCGGATGCAATCGCCGCGCGCTCCAGCACGTTGCGCAACTCCCGGACGTTTCCTGGCCAAGGATACGAACGCAGAAGTTCCATAACGTCCGCGCCGACACTTGAAACCTTCTTGCCGTGCTTTTCCGAAATTTCTTCGAGCAAATGCTCTATCAGGAGCGGCAGATCTTCCTTGTGCTCGCGCAGAGGCGGCAGGTGAATGTGGAAGACGTTGAGCCGGAAATAAAGATCCCGGCGCAAATGCCCCTCCGCCACGGCCTGCTCGGGATTCTTATTCGTGGCCGCGAGCACGCGCACGTCCACAGGGGTTTCGACCTTGCTGCCGAGGCGGCGGATCTTGTGATCCTCAAGGACCCGCAGGAGCTTGGCTTGTGTGGGAGCGGGCATTTCGCCGATTTCATCGAGCAGAAGCGTGCCGCCGTGAGCCAGCTCGAAGCAGCCGATGCGGCGCTCCGCCGCGCCCGTGAACGCCCCTCGTTCGTGGCCAAAGATTTCGCTTTCCATCAGCGATTCCGGAATCGCCGAACAGTTGATTGCGATAAAGGGTCGATCGGCGCGCGGGGACAGCATGTGCAGCGAACGAGCCACCATTTCCTTCCCCGATCCCGTTTCGCCGGTGATGAGGATGGATGCTGTTGAAGGCGCCGCCGTTTCGACCTGTCTCATGACTTCCTGCATCGGGCTTGACGAACCAACCAGCACGCCGAGTTTGCCGGCGTCTCGCAGTTGGCGGGTGAGGACGGCAACCGCCTGACGGTCCCTCAGGCGCCCGAAGGCGCGATCGAGGAGCGCGCGGAGGACGGGAGGCTTCAGCGGCTTCTCGATGTACCAGAATGCGCCTGCCTCGATCGCCTGGACGACGCGTTCGTCGCTGCCGCGCCCGGTGATGATGATGACGGGAATTCTCTCGATTTCGTCGCCCAGATGGCGCAGCAGGTCGAGTCCGTTCATCCCAGGGAGCTCTACATCGGCGAGCATCACGTGTGGATTGAACTCCTGAAACTTCGCGAGCGCATCTTCGCCGGTGCCTACGCCCAGGACTTCGAAGTCCCATTTGCGGAGGAGGGCTTCGTAGCCCTTCCGGGCGTTGTCCTCGTCCTCCACAATGAGAATTCTTTGTTGGGATTGGTTATCCGGTGTCATCCAGAACTGAATCTACCAGCAGTCTCCAGGAATTCCAAGCGAACGCCCGCAGAGGCCAAAATGCGGTTTCGCGAAGGCCTTGCGAGCGCACGGCCGCATTGCCGCTCGTCGAATTTGAACTTCAGTTGGCCGGTGCGGTCAGCCCCGTCCGAAGTAGAGCGACCGCTCGAGGATGATCTCGATTTTGGTGTCCCGCTCGAGCGTCAATTCCTGGCCGATGCCCGACGTGACCATATAAGCTGTTGCTGCCGCCACCGCCGCTCCCATGGCCGCGTCCTTTTCGTTGTGAGATGCCACGCCGGCGGCCGCACCCACCAGGGCGCCTGCTGCAGCAGCCTGGACGGCCTGCTGGCGTTTGCTGGAACTGACTTCGATTTCGCCCTCGCGGTCGTAGTCAACACGGATCGAGTGGATGCCGGGGAGATCGTCAACCGTGGCGATCAGGGGCATCCAGCCGTCGGGAGTCCTAATATCGTCGAAGGTCAGCCACATGCGGGCGCGGCCCGTCTTGCCTGCGGCCTCGACCTTGTCGACGTGGCCGCGGACCTCTGCGCCTGCGGGAAGGGTCGTGCCGTCGGCGCTCGCAAGAGGCTCAATCGTGTGGGCCGTGAACCGGCGCCCCGCCTTCGAATCCCGAGAACCGAGCTCGTCGTCGAGGCGGATCAAGAAACGCGTTCCCGGCGCCACCTCGTTCGGCGCCGTGGCACTACTCGAGTTGCGAGGTTGGTCTTGGGCCACTACGCGTGACGCCGATGGGAACGTGAGGGCCAGCAAAGCAGCCATAGCCGGAAGCAGAATCGTCCGCTTCATTTGCATCTCCTTTTCAATTTGGCTTTGGCGCTCTCTGCTGGATAGAAAGCGGTTCGGAGCAGCTTCGATTATCTGAGATGTCGGAAGCGCTCGGCGGGGTTGGTCGTCAAATGCCGCTGTCCAACGATTCCGAAAACTCTGCCCGATATTCTAATGCGGAAGGCGATCCATTTCCATTTTGGGTTGTGAGCGATTCCCAAATTTGCATCTTGCCGTTGTCTGGGAGTTTAGCGGCGTGAGTAGTTTTCCTCTCTTGTAAAACGTTCCCTTTTGGCACTACACTCCGCCCATTGAACGTCAGTCTGGTCTGTAACGGCCCTCTTTTCAACGAAGAAAGTGGCGCCAGTTGGTGGTGCTTGTGCATTCCACATGTCGGAATGGGACTCCCGAAAGGAGAACCCGCATGTACGCAACTGGGGCAGAAGCGAGTGTAGCGGTGCACCGTCCGCTTGCGATCAGTGTTCTGATCGTCGAAGACGAAGACGCGACGAGGAATCTGTGCCGCGACGTGGTCATCGACGCGGGGCTGCACGCGCGGACGACTGCTACGACCGAGGAAGCACTCGAAATCCTCGAACAGCATCCCGTCGACATTGTGATCACGGACCTCCGCATCCCGCAGATGGGTGGACTCCAACTCCTGAAGCACATCCGGGAAGTCTACCCGCAGACCGCCGTGATGGTTTTGACGCAATACGGCACGATCGAGAGCGCGGTTGAAGCCACGCGGATGGGCGCGGCCGATTACGTGACGAAACCGTTTCATATTCCCGAGCTGCGCGGAAAACTCGATCGCGTGGTGCGGTTGCTCGAAGTCGATCGAGAGAATCGCATCCTGCGCGAGCAGTTGCGCACGCGGCCGGGATTCGGCGGACTCATCGGTACTTCGACGAAAATGCAACGCGTGTACCGGTTGATCGAAAAGGTGAGCCAGCACAACTACCCGGTGCTGATTTTGGGCGAGAGCGGAACCGGCAAGGAACTCGTGGCCCGATCGATTCATTTTTCGGGCTCGCGGAGGAATAAGCCGTTCGTCCCGGTGGACTGTTCGGCGCTCGTTCCCACGCTGATCGAATCCGAACTCTTCGGCTACGTGAAGGGCGCGTTTACCGGAGCAATGCACGCGAAGACCGGCTTGATGGAAGCGGCCGGGGGCGGGACGCTGTTTCTTGACGAGATTGGCGACATGCCCATCGATTTACAGGCAAAGCTCTTGCGCGCGATTCAGGAAAAGGAAGTGAAACCGGTGGGCTCGACCGATCGCATCTCCATTGCCGTCCGTGTGATTGCGGCCACCAACCGGGACCTCGAAGCGGCAGTGCGCCAGGGCCAGTTCCGCCAGGACCTTTTCTTCCGGCTCAACGTCGTGCAGATCAAGCTGCCGCCCCTGCGGGAACGCAAGAGCGACATTCCGTTGCTCGTGAATGCGTTCCTCGAGAAATTCAGCGAAGCGGGCGGCATGCGTGCGATCTCCGAGGAGGCGATGGCACGTCTGATCGCGTACGCTTGGCCTGGGAACATCCGCGAGCTTGAGAATGCCATCGAGCGAGCTGTGGCGCTTGGCTCAGGTCCCATCCTGCACGTGCGCGACTTGCCATCCGGACTGCACTACGCCGCCGCCGACCGCATGCCGCAAGCCGACGAACTAATGCCCCTCGAAGAGCTCGAACGCCGCGCGATCCTGCGGGCGCTGCGTGAAGCAGGGGGAGACAAACTCGCCGCCGCCCGACTGCTGGGCATCGGCAAGACAACGCTCTACCGCAAGCTCAAGCAGTACGAAACGGAGTCGCATTCGCAACCCAGCTGATTCGTGCGAGCGTGCGCCGTTCGCATCGTTGTTAGCTCCTTCCGATCGAAGTGGTCCTTGTAGACTCTGATTTTATTAAAGACGCGCCGCTGGAGGATTTTCTGCGGCACGTAGCGGTTTCGGCGCCCGCGATTCTAATCGCGCCACCAGAGCTACAAACGGAAGTCGCGCGACTCGTGGCCGATGGCGAGGTGGAATTCGTGGCACGGACCGGGAATTTCTTCCCACTCGCGGCGGGTCTTGTGGAGCGGAGACTGCGCTGGGCCGCGGCGTCGCGCTTAGTGCTCGCTCCACCCCGGACGGAATTGTGTGGCGATATCGCGACCGTGTTCCGCCACGAAATCAATAACCCGCTTACGGGAATTCTGGGCAACGCCGAGCTGCTGCTCACGCACAAGGATCGACTAAGCGCCATCGAGACGCAGCGGCTGCAAACGATCGTCGACCTAGCCGTGCGCCTCCGCGAAACCATACGTCGTATCAGCAATGCCTGGGAAAATCATTTGCACGCAGTGAAATCCGCATAATCATTTCTGCACCTGTACCAATGGCCAGTATGTGCGCCGCAGTGGAGGATTCGCTACGTCCTCCAAATCGGCCGCCGGACTTTCGCTGGGATTCTTCTAGACTATTCAAAAGGGGTGTTCGTTCCGGAGGCGCGGTTTGCTGATGCTTTCCTCTTATTGCGCATTGATGCTCGGACTCGTCGCGGTGATCGACGTGCGGTTTGCCGTCTACTCGGTAATCGGTATCGTGGCCGGCATCGTTTTATTTTATCGCGGATTTCGAATGCTTCAGTTCAAGCGGCTGGTGCTGAATACGCCGTTTTCGAAGATTCGCAGCGCGTCCATGGGACTCGTGGAAGTGAGTGGGACCGCGACCGGTCCCCAAACGATCCCGGCCGGGATCACGGGCGCAGCCTGCTACTACTATTGCGCGACGGCCTGGGAGTTGAGGCAGTCGGGGAACAACCGTCAGTGGAAGAAGGTTGCCGAGGAGACCCTGTACGTCCCCTTTTTTGTAGACGATTCGACGGGGCGCCTGCTGGTCGATCCGCAGGGCGCCGATCTCGACGTCCATCGGACCTTTCGAGATGAGTTCGACAAGTCGCTCTTCGGCAGCAACATGTTTCCCGAGAACGTGACGCAATTTCTCGCCCGCAACGGCGTTGGTGCCTCTGGGAACATTCGCCTGGAAGAACACTGCATCGAGCCGGGGTATCCGTTGTTCATCCTCGGCACGCTGGCCCAAAACACAAATCGCGCGAACAGCGCTCCGGCGACGCACGTCCCGATTCCAGGCTCGTCGATTCGTTCCCGCTCCAGTTTTTCGTTCTCTTTCGGAAGCGCAAACGGATGGTTCCAAGGGTTGACCGGCGTTTCGACCATGGCTTTCGGCGGCTCGGCCACGCAAATTCCCATGTCGCGCGTCGCGGACGCACCGCCAGAACGAATCGCGGCAAGCGCGACCGTTGCGCCCGGCAATTGGTCCTCGGTTTCGATGGACGACGTGCATCCGCCGATCAGGAGCACGGCGGCCCAAGCGCCGTCACGCGAAGTTGCGGCTCGAGCCGCCACGGCGGTCGCCGAGAGGCCGCAGGCGACCCAGCAGCCGCAACCCTCGATTCCGCCGCAAAGCGCGGGGTTCGACACGCATCCCGCGGTTGTACTGGCCAAAGGGGCGGGCAACGACCCGTTCGCCATCTCTTCGCAGAGCCAGCGGGACGTCGTCCGGGCGCTCGCCTGGAAGTCAACGGCGTGCATCTGGGGCGGCCCGCTGCTCACGATGATTTGCTTTTACATTCTGTCCGAAATTCTCGGGTGGCTATAGCCGCCGGGAGGAGAAAAGTCGATGGGAACGATTGTGCTGCTTGTTTTGTTATTTGCCGTAGCCGGGGCGGTGGCCTACGTGGTGATGCTCTACAACGGCTTGATCGCCGTGAAGAACAACGTCGATAAGGCGTGGGCCAATATCGACGTCTTGTTGAAACAGCGGCACGACGAGCTGCCGAATCTCGTCGAGGTCTGCAAAGGCTACATGAAGTACGAGCAGGACACCTTTCAGCGCATCACGCAAGCGCGTTCGGCATACGCGCAGGCAACCACCATCGACCAGAAGGCGGAAGCGAGCGCGAATCTGACGTCCGCCATCGGCCGGCTGATTGCGACCGCCGAAAACTATCCGGAGCTGAAGGCGAACAACAACTTCATGCAGCTGCAATCACGGATCACCGAGTTGGAAAGCGAGATCGCCGACCGGCGCGAGTTCTACAACGACTCCGTGAACACGTTCAACACCCGCATCCAGGAAATGCCGGACGCGATTCTCGCGCGCAACATGGGCCTCGCGCCGCGGGGAATGTATCAGGTGGCCGAAGAGGACAAGACGCCGGTGAAGATTGCATTCGCGGATGTCTCGCACTAGCGCTTAAAGAAACGAAAAGCCCCGCCGCGAACTGGATCTCGGCGGGGCTTCGTGTTTTTGCGAAAATGTGCCGTTCTATTGCAGCGCGAATGTGTAGATCGCGTTGGCCCCGGTCGTCAGTTGCACGCCGCTTTGCCTGGCGAGAACGCCGTTCGCGAGGTTGTCTCCGGTGATCACGGCGACGTACTGCTTGCCGTTTACCTCGTAGGTGATTGTGCTGACCGAGATCGGCCCGCCGAGGATGGACTGCCACAGTTGTTCGCCCGTCTTGGCATCGTACGCGCTAAAGCGGCGGTTGATGTTGCCGTGGAAGATCAATCCGCCTGCTGTAGCCAGAACCGCGCCGGTGCCGGGCGCGTTCTCGACTCCGAATTTCAGCATTTCGCCGGTGGAAAGATCGATTTTGGCGAGGCCCGCGAGCGCATCCATCTTCGATCCGTCGCGGAGCACGCCATGCCGGATTCCGCTGCCGCCATTCGCTGTCATATCGAGACAGTTGTCGACGTATCCGGTGTAGAGCGAATTCGTTTCCGGATCGTACGCGGTCGGCCAGTAGCTGCGGCCGTTCCAGTAGCAGATCACGTGGTGGTCGCCCGGCTTCTTCATCACCACATCCCAGTTGATCGTGGCAAGGCCGGTCTTGGAATCGATATTCGAGATAGCGAGATTCGGCGCGTCGACCGGAACAGGCTCGGCCCAGAGGAACTTGCCGTCGTTGCGATCGAGAACGAACATGATCCCGCTCTCGCCGACCATCGCCGCGATATCGTGCTTCGATCCGATTGGCACCGTGGTGTTGTACCACTTCACCGCTTTCGGATCGGGATTGTAGGTCGTGGTGACGAGTGTGCGCTCGTGGGTGTGATCGGTGTCCCAGTCGTCGGCCGGCAGGTGCTGGTAATACCAGATGAGCTTCCCGGTCTGCGGATCGAGCGCAATCGTGCAATTGCTATAGAGGTCGGCCGGAGCCGTGCGCGAAGTGCCGTCCGGATCGCCTCCATGCCGTGCGAGGCGTTCATACGGCGCAGGATTGGCGATGCCCCAGTAGATTACCTTGCGAACCGGATCGTAGTTTCCGGGCATGCCCCACGTCGACGCCGTATCATTCGTGTTGTCGGCGCCGCCCCACGAGGCGTAGCCAGGGTCGCCCGGCGCCGCGACGTTGTAGAAGCGCCAGAGTTCCTTGCCCGTGTCGGCATCGTCTGCCTCGATGAAGCAGCTCTCGCGTCCCCGGCCGCACGTGCCGCCGGAGATCACTTTGCCATCGACCACGATCGCGCCGGAAGTGTTCTGCGTGTCCGTCTTGTACGTTTCCCAGCGAACTTTCCCGGTCGTCGCATCCAGCGCAACCACGTAGCCGTCGGGCGCCGTGTAGTAGACCATGTCCTTATAGATCGCGATGGCCTTGGTGCGCTCCTGGCCCGCCAAGCGAGGATCTTTGAAATCGCGATGATACTGCCAGATGATGTCGCCGTCTGTGGCGTCCACAGCCATCACGTCGGCGCCCGGCGCAATCAGATACATCACGCCGTCGTGTACGATTGGAATCGTTTCCGTGGTGCCTGCGGGCAGCCCCTTCACCCAGGCGATGTGCAGCTGGCTCACGTTTTTCTTGTTGATCTGCTTCAGCGGGCTATAGCGCCAGGCGTCGTAGGTGCGGCTGTATTGCAGCCAATCGCCCGGCGGCGGATTCAGGAGCATGTCGTCCGTCACGGGCTTGTAGTCTTTGACCGCGCCGTGAGGCAGCGGCGCCGCCATGAACATACCCGGGGGGCGTTGCGCGGGGGGCGCAGCGGCCGGAGTGGCGCTTTGTCCCTGTGCTGCGGGCGGTGGCGGTGTTGCGTCCTGCGCTTGCGCCGTGACAATTGCTCCGGCAAGAAATAGCAATGCGACTAGACAGTATGCTTTCTTCATGCGGGTTTCCCCCAAACAGAATTCTTAGTTTTCATTCTGTGGCTATGTGACGCGCGGCAGCCGATTCACGTTTCCTCGGCCGGTGCCGCGCGCGTTTATATCGCATTCACACGCAGGCGCGCAACGACGATCCGTGGGAGCATAGCCGTTTTGTGCAAGCGGGAACACTCGCCGGGCGCGAGGGGAAGCAGACTGGCGCCGAAGACAATCTACGTGCCGACGCGGAGCGAGCGCGTGAGGTTTTTCAACGTGGCGATGGCCGAAAAGGCTGCGAGCTGCGACGTGCGCGGATTCGATTTCGACGGCACGTTTTCGACCTTCACCGTGAGGCGGCCGAACTCGCCCTGCACGCGAATTTCGTGGACGTTTTCGTTGCCGCCCGGCACGGCGACCACCCGCACACGCACCGGAACTGGATCGAGGGGATCGACGGCGAGGCGCAGTGAAGCCGCTACGTTCGAGGTTGCAGGAAACGCGCGAGCAGCCTCCTCGGCGAGGCCTTCGAAGATAACGGTGTCGTCCTTGAACGTGTCGAGCGGCAAATCCCGATCGACGACGTACTTCGATCCCTTGAGCGCTGCAACGGGCTTGCGGCTTGTGAGGAGCGCCGACTCAATCCGTCCGATTGACGCCGATTTGATGCCGTCGAGGCCGGCGATCGCGCCCGAGGGCACGTAGATATGGCAGCTCTTGTCGCGCGCCTGCCGAAACCACTCTTCGCGGCCGAGCAGGCCGCCTACGCTCATGATCAGCATGTCGCGCCCGCGTGCGAGTGCCTTGGGAACGAATTCCGGAAGCGCCGCCTGGCTGGCCGCTTCGACCGCGAGCTCGCAGCGCTCGATCATCTCGTCGATCGAGACGACGGGCGGATGGCCGGAAAGCTCGGAAGAGAGGGATTTGGCGCGGCTGCAGTCCTGGTCGGAGAGCGCGACCAATTCCGCATCCACTTGTTTTTGATCGAGCGCCATGGCGATGGTTCTGCCGATGGCGCCAACGCCGAGGAGTCCAATTTTCAGCATGAGTGGCCCTACGCGAGCTCGAGCATGCGATCGATCGCACGCTTCGCTTTGCGCGCGATGTCTTCGGGCACGCGCACCTGCGGCGTCAGCGTTTCGAGCGAGCGAATCACATTGTCGAGCGTGATGGTTTTCATGAACGAACAAACCGCATTCGGATTCACGGGATAAAACCTTTTCTCGGGAAACTTCTTATTGAGCTGGTGCATGATGCCGAGCTCCGTGCCGACCGCGAATTCGCCCGCCGGCGAATTGCCGATGTGCCGCAGCATGCCTTCGGTGGACAAAAAGAACGTACGGTCCGCGGGCAGCGTGCCATCGACCGCCTTCGCCATGCAGGAGCTGACGCAGCCGCATTCTGGATGGAGCAGCAATTCGATATCGGGATGCTCGTCCATTATCTCGACGACCTGCTCCGGACGAATCGTCTTGTGGACATGACAGTATCCGGGATACGCGACGATGTTGTTGCGCCCGGTTTGTCGCGCGACCACCGTCGCGAGGAACTTATCGGGCAGGAAGAGGATCGTCTTATCGGCGGGAATCGCGGAGACGACTTTCGCGGCGTTGGCTGAGGTGCAGCAGTAGTCGCTTTCAGCCTTCACCGCGGCGGACGTATTGATGTACGCGACGACGACGCAGCCCGGCAACTTCGCTTTCCACTTACGCAGTTCCTCAGGTGTGACGGCTGCCGCGAGCGAGCAGCCCGCGCGCAGGTCGGGCAACAGAACAGTTTTCTCCGGCAGCAGAATCGCCGCTGTTTCGGCCATGAAGTGCACGCCGCAAAATACGATCACGTCGGCGGTGGTCTTCGCAGCTGCTTGCGATAGCTTCAGCGAGTCGGCGACGGCGTCGGCCACTTCCTGCACCTCCGGACGCTGATAATGATGCGCGAGCAGAATCGCGTTGCGCTCCGTGCAGAGCTGGCGGACGCGCTCCTGCTTTCTGCGAATCTCGTCGGCCGTGTCGGTGATGTTCTCCAAAACCGGAAGGGTGTAGCGCGATTCGAAAGCTTCTTGTACGGCGCTTGCGCTTGTCATGACGGGGTCCTCTTTCCCAAGGGATATGAAATTCTCTGGCAGATATCGAGCGCCCGGGCTGAATGCGTGAGCGCGCCGATCGAAATGGCATCGACGCCGCGTGCGGCGTATGCCTCCACATTCGATTCAGAAATGCCGCCGCTGGCCTCGATCAAAACGTGATCCCATAGATTCTCGCAACGCAGCATGTCGAGAATCGCGCCGATCTGATCCGGGGTCATGTTGTCCAGCATGAGCAGGCATGGATATTCTTCCGCCGCATTTTCCTGCAAGCGGCGAAACGTCTCGGCCGCTGCGCGCGCGGCGGCTTCGCCGCGCACTTCAACCTCGATGAAGGCGGAATCCTTGCGAAACGCCCACGCTTTTTCGATCGCAATCGGTGCGGCTTCTTCTTCGCGAGCAGCCAGCAGCGCGAGATGGTTGTTTTTCACGACAATGGCGTCGCCAAGCCCGAGGCGGTGCGTGCCGCCGTTGCCGAGATGCAACGCGCGCTTGTCGAGCAATCCCCAGGGAGTCTTGCGCGTGCCGACGATTCGCGTGGCGGGACATTCGCGTTTGGCGCGCTCCTGGAGGCAGCGAATCGCGGTCGCGATTCCGCTCATTCTTTGAATCAGATTCAGCCCCACGCGTTCGAGCGCCAGCAGCTGCATTTCCTCGCCCTCTGCTCGCAGCAGCAAGTCACCGGGTCGGATCGCGTCGCCGTCGCACTTCTCCAAGGTGGCAACGACGCCCTGAGCCCGCAGCAGGAAAGCCAATTCGGCCAAGCCCGCAACCACGCCGCCACCGCGCGCCAAGATTACCGCCTCGGCGCGCCCTCCGCTGGTCCCGAGAGCTGCGACCGTGAGATCCCGCGGTGCAAGATCGGCACGCAGCAGAGCCTCCGTGAAGGTGCGAACGGCATCGCGGTATTCCGCATGGTCGAGCGTGAGGCTCGCGCCCCGGAAGAGGGCTTTCTCGGTTCGTTGTTCGCGCGTAACGCTCATGCCAAGGTTTGCCTGGGTTCCCTGTGTTATTTCAGAAGAAAGCCGCGAGCGCGCAGTTGTGTCTTTGCGCGTGAAATCATCTCCGGCCGCGAGGCTTCCACGGTGTGAAGGTGCACCCCGTCCGTGAGCGAAGAGAGCAGCGCGGCATGCGACGCGCGCACGTGCGCGAGAAAATCCTGCAGGTCGGCGCGCGACTCAAGCATTAGCGAGCCCCGAAGTTCTCCATAGAGGGGATGCTCGACAATCACGTCGAGAATCCGGACGCCGTGGTCGAGAAGAATCTGGAGCTCCTCTTCGGTTCGCTCAGGGGGATGCTTGCAGGCGAGAATTTCTCGATGGGCTCGATTGGATTCCGCGGGTAAGCGATAGCCTGTCGGTGTGGCCAGAATCTCCTCGCCGCGCGCACGGAGAATTGCTACGTCTTGAACCAAGCACTGGCGGCTTACCCGGAAATGCCTGGCGATCTCGCTGCCCGGAACGGGTCCGCCGTGAGCGCGCAGCCATTCGACGATCTGGCGGCGCCGATCGCTGGTTGCATCATACGCGCTCGGCCGCAACCGTCTCGGCCGTCGCTCGTGGGAAGGCTTCGCCGAACTCAGCAGTCTTGTCACCCATCTAGTCTACTGTAAAGATCGGCGATCTGTACAGTCCGGCCGCGCCCGAGCCCCGGTTTACTTTGGAGGGGATCGCGCGATATTTTCGATGGGCGTGTCGGGCCAATGGAGGGATAGTGGATGGGAGACGAGGGGCGAGAATCAAGCATGGCCGGACAGACGGGACAGAGGCGAAGCGAAAGGATCCTGCTCGACGTCCCAGTCGTAATCTGCGGCGGGCCCGCCGATCACTCGGCGTTTCGCGAGGAGACGTTCACGGTAACCGTGAGCGCTCACGGCGCTCTTCTGATGCTGGCCACCAAAGTCACTTTGGGTCAAAGGCTGGTGGTCATGAATCCACAGAACTGGGATGAGCGCGAAGCGAAAGTGTCCTATTTAGGCCCCGATCGCGCTGGTTTGGCCCAGGTCGCGGTTGAATTCCTGCAGCCCGCTCCTGAATTCTGGGCCGTTAACACCCCGCCTGCGGACTGGAAACTCCCCTAGAGCACCCAAATTCAAGTAAAATTAATGGTTGGGAGTGAGAGGGCCACATCGTGCCGCGATGTCGCAGGGCAGTGCTATACACATTTCTCGGCTTTGTCGCGGCTTTCGCTTGTAGCCGGGGGCCATTTCATCGCACGGTATTTGCGCAGTCCGCCGAGCTGGGCGCTTACGCGGATATCTTGAGTCCCGTAGAGGAGAAGCTCGGGACGGCCAAGTTCTTCCCTGTCGCGGATGGAGTGAAAATTCAGCTGGACGTGATCCAGCAGGTGCCTGGACTGCACACCGTGCGCATCCTCTCGGTAGGCAAATGCGAGGGCCCGGACTTTACATCAGGCGGACCGCCCTTCGATCCTAACGCGAAAGAACACGCATCAGCCAACGCCAGCGGGCCGTCCGCGGGCGACCTTCCCAACGTAGAGGCGGGTCTCGATGGCCACTTGCAGGCAACGATTGTAGCGAAGGGCGTGACCCTCGGCGACGGACCGAATTCGCTCTTCCATCCGGGTGGAACCTCAATTGTGATCGACGAAAACCCCTCGGATGACAAGGCCGAGGGCGGCGGGAATTCAGGTCCTCATGTAGCCTGCGGCGTGATCCAAAAGGACGGCGCAGCGACGGCGCCTTAGACGGTGAGTTCAGCAAGCCAGGAATCGAGGATCCGAAGCTGATCTTCCGGCGGATCAATGAACGCTAGACCCATTCCGATCCCCTCCTGAACGTAAATGATCCTCGCCATCGTGACGAAACTGCCTTGATCGCGCGTAACGCGCAACTGAACCGTGGTACCCACCGGCAGCGTGTTCAAGATATCGAAGTAACAACCTTTGCGGCTGATTTCCGAAATCCGGCCGGACATCCGAGCGTCTGAAGGGGGTTCGATCACCTCGGCAGTGGCGATCAGTGAGTAGCGCGGAACAGTGCGGCGCTGTCCGAAGGGCATTCCAGAAGCAGTTGGGTCGAGTGAGTCGGGCATGATCTCGCCCCCTGGCGGATAACCTCAGGGTCGCACAATCGCGCGTTTGCGGCCAGTCGCACGCGGTAAGATGATGCGAAAGCGAAAACATGTCTATGGATGCCCGAATCCGGGTTTTTGAACGGCGCAACAGGAGCGGCTATCAGCGCAAACCACCCAAGTTTCCACCGATAAAGAATGTTGCAGGAAACATCCTGCAATTGCTTCTAATTACAAGCAGATCAGTACTAGTAACCACTCTTGGTTGCTCGCCCACAACGATTTGTGTAGGGCAACAGCTTTTCGGTTCTGACTACAACTTGCTTCAAATCAGTTGATTCAACTGAGGGAAAGATTTAAGGTGTGGTAATTTGGTGGGTAGGGTCATGAGAAGTTGATGTTCCGTGCTGTGATGTTCCATGACCGCAACAAGTTCATTCGGGGCCACCTATGCGTCCAGGGGAACAACTTCGGGAACTCCGCAATCGGCTTGGGGTTACCACTCGCGAAGTGGAAGAATTCAGCCGCACGATTGCCGAAGACCGGCAGAACGAAGAATTCTACATTTCGAACGCCTGGCTTACACAACTCGAGAATAAGAATTCCATACCCAGCATTTATAAGTTGTACAGCTTGAGCGTGATTTATCGTACGAAGTTCCACGAACTCCTCGCCGTCTTCGGGATCGACTTAGGCGCGACTTCGCGTTACCAGCTCGCGCTGCCTCTGCAAAACACGCATCTGGCTTCTTTCGAAGTTCCCGACGGCGAGAAATCCGTCACCTTTCCGGTGCGCTTCGATAAAAGCTTCAGCTTGGAAACCACAAGTTTGATTTCGAGGATGGTGGAGGTGTGGGGCGAAATACCGGTGGCGTTAATCCAGAAACTCGACGTGCGCCACTGCCAGTATGGATTCATCGGGTTGCAGGATCACACGATGTATCCTTTGCTCCGGCCGGGTTCATTCGTGCAGATCGACAGCCACCCGAGCAGACTGCAACCGGCGGAGTGGCGCACGGAATTCGATCGGCCGATCTTCTTCGTTGAGCTCCGGGATGGATATGCGTGCTCCTGGTGCGAGGTGCGGGGTTCGCAGCTGACACTGGTCCCGCACCCGCTTTCAGGCACTGCGATTCGGCAGTTCGCGTATCCGTCGGAGGCTGAAATCGTGGGGCAGGTAACAGGCGTTGCTATGCGGCTAGTCCCGCCGGACGAGAGTCCAGCTGAGATTCCAAAACTGCCAAAGCGATCTTGAAGTTCGAGAACAGGAATTCGGCGGATAAGGGATCCGCTTGTACCGGTACGGCGACACGGTAGGGCTCCAGTCTTCCCCAAGCTGTCAGGAACTCCCGCGGGCTGGTGTGTGTGGAGCTTCTGTACGCGTCGAGCTGGGACACAAGCTCGTTCAGCGGGCAAATTACCAGTTCACGAAACGCCTCGCGGTGGCAATCCGCTAGGGCTTCGCAGGCGACTTCCTCGGTAAAGCGGGACGCTAGGCCGTCGTGATGGTAAACGCCTGTGTTGTAGTCCCTCATGGAAGCCAAATAGATCAGGCGGTCTAAAGGACGCTGAATCTCCGACAGTGTCCGCCTGCACAGGTCTTGGCGGGCCTGTTCCACGTCCATTCGCTTGGGCGAGCTAATCACGCGTGTCTATCTCCTACGATGGCAGCTAGTTATGGGCATATGGCTTCAGCTGCACAGGGTTCAAGAAGCCAAGTGACTCCTCGGAAATCGCGCAGATCTTGGCCGCTGCGACTGCTGTGGTGCCGACCATGCGAGGAGCCATATAAGGCCCACCCACATATACCGCCAGGCGCAAAGCGCGACAGCCAACGAGCAGGGCTGCGAAGTGGCAAGCAAGCTTAAACTCGGTTCGCAGGCCAAGCCGTGCATAGGATCGCGCGGCACCCACATGAAAGCGTTTCAGACTCGAGATTTGGCGCCGAACCTCGCCGATCCACGAGAGGGCGATCTTCTTCCGCTCAACAACGAAAAGATCGCGCACAGACTTGGGTGCCGCCATCGAGATGAGATAATCAAGATCGTCCTTCGCGAAAATCCGTCGTACGAGCTCCTCCGGAAGCAGTCCTCCCTGCAGAGCATCGAGTGCCCTTCGAGCTTCCAGGAGAACTCCGGAATCTCCTTCCACACGGGAGCCCCCATGTCGCGAAAGAAACAGAAGCGACGAGAGAAGCGCGGCGCCGATAAGAAGGAAAAAAAACAGTTGAATCACGTTCCGACCGCCTTTAGGTCGCGATTGTCCCTGGAACGAGCAGCCTGCACCGCTGGGCGCCCAGAATCGAAGGCTCGGATTGCATACACCCAGCCTGGCACTGCCAGGAGCACAAACCACCGAAAGACTCGGAAGCCGGGCTCCAGGCCGCTGACACTATCGCTTATGGCCGCGAGTGTCCAGAGATAAATAGTGACGAGGCTGCCAACTACCAAATAGAGTATCCAGTGCGGGTCCCCGCCGTACGGACGGGCCCGAGGATACCGCCCCTGTAGTCTGTTCCCGACTCTTGTGGTGAGCGCCTTCGTCATCGCGAATTGATCCAAAACGACGCCATCAGTTTAGGGCTCGCTAACTCGGGAGGCAATAGTACGAACATACTGGTCGGCCAATGGTGGTGAAATGGCCAAAAGGCCGGTCAGGGCCGAGCGGCCTTCGTGAGATGCGACCGCATTGAAGCCAGGGCGCGCCTCGTCCTCCTGGCGAGCATCTCGTAATCTTCTTCCAGGGGCACAGTGGGGCCGGGAGCAGGATTCGGTTGGTACGACCAGAGCGCGATTAGCCAGATCGCCAACGACACGTCGAATGACACGGGCTGAATCACGTTCCAAGCGTTGTTGAATCCGGGGCCGGCGTACGCTCGGATCGCCAGAGTCGATAGACTCGTGACTATATAGAGACCGTATCCTGCGACTATCCCCTTGATGTTCTTTCCCAACGGAACATTGTAATAAGAGACTACGACAAGTATTCCGAACAGCAGGACCGCCTGTACGGTTCGCACGTTTCGTTCAAGTTCGAAGAGCGTCCGGCCGGGCGACGGCACGATGAGCCGGTACACGATGGCAAAGCAGAAGACTGCTCCAAAGATGAAGAGCCCTGTCGCCATGGCGAACTTCTCCGCGCCACGATAAGGAGACAATACGTGTCGGAATATCTCCAAGATGATGCCGCAACCGATCAAGAGGGTAGCAAACTGCAATATCCAGTAGGACCTTTGAAATGAAGCCAAAGCCACTCGCCATAGCACGAGAGCCAGGGCTGTCGCCGCGAAGGTGGAAAAAACGTACGCGTAGAAAAAGGAATATCTGGCGAGCAACTTCTCCCTAAGACCTTGAACCAAAATCCCGAGCTGCAGCAAGAGTCCGGAGCACAAAACAATCAACCACGCCATCAGGATTCACCTTTCGGGCGAAAGGAATCCTAGCACAGCCGGACGGGGCGGAAGTCCTCCCCGTCCGATTACGGCATCCAAAGCCTAACGAACGTGCGGCGGCGGGAACGGGCCTACCGGAAGGTCGCGGACGACCGTCCTTGAGAGGGTTCCCTGATAAACGGCCTGCGTCGCCGGAACCGCGAGCACTGCGAGTGTAAGGACCAAAAGGCAAGCTGCCTTGATCGATTTCATTAGTGTCTCCTTAGAGTTTTGTGGAACGACCCCGATGGGCGCGAATGTAGCGTGGAAGAAACGTAGCAAGGATGGCGAAGGTGCGGACGCTAACGAGGAGAAGCAAGAATCGAGGTCAGCGTACGTTTATATATAGTAAACACCTCGAGGAGCCGGGCGTACGGAAACGCCGAAACGTCGCGAAGACTCCTAGCGCGATGCCCGCACCGTAAATTCACGGATGGCGATATGGAAACCGGCTCGAACATACCATTTGGAGTTTCCGCCCGGTTCGGGGTACTAAGATATGAAAGCTTAGGCACATCAAATGGTCGAAACAGCTTCCTCTCAAGACAGCCAAGGGGTGCAGCCGGAGGCGTTCCGCGAAAATCTGCGGAGGCTGGACCGCCGCCAGTGGTGGCTATGGTCATCGACTGTGCTCGTCCTGATCCTGCTGACGATCGCGGTCGCTTCCTTTGCCTTCCCGGCCATGTTGACCCGGGAGCAAGGGACCTATTCCTTTTACCTGAATCAGTCGGTACGGGCTCTGGTAGGGATCGTTTTGCTGTTCGCCGTATACCTCGTGTATCAGCAGACGATGATTATGAAGATGCGCAACCAGATATCGGACCAGGTGAACTCTTTGACGAAGGTCGAAAACCTTACCAATGAGGTGTACAAACTCGCCGCGCTCGATCAGCTCACCGGCCTCTATAATCGCCGGTCGGGCGAGCAGCGTCTGGCGGAGGAAATCAGCCGCGCGGTGCGCCACGAACGGCCACTGACCGTCTTGTTGATGGATCTCGACGGCCTCAAACAGATCAACGACAGAATGGGCCACCCTGCAGGCGATCTGGTGCTCAAGGCCTTCGCCGAGCGTTTACAGAAAGCCATTCGCGGCTCCGACTTGGCCGTGCGGCTCGGAGGCGACGAGTTCATGGTACTTCTTCCCGAGTGCCGCGCAGATGAAGTCGGGCGCGTTGTCGCCCGTGTCGAGGGGCTGGAAGTCCAATACGGCACGGAGAGGGTCCCTTGCCGGTTCTCCCGAGGATGGACCGACTACCGAGCGGGCGAGACTTCGGAAGAATTGCTGAAACGAGCCGACGAGGCTCTCTACGCCAACAAGCGCGCCAGCAAACAGAACGCGCAGAATTCGGCAAAGCAGTCCCCCGTCGTTCCGTCGGTGCTGTAAGAGGGCCTCAGCCACCTCCTCCCCTTCCGCTTTGATTCCGCGTGTCGGCTACAACCTTATCCCGCCCCTGCGCTATCATAGGGATTCAATGGCGACCCGCTCCGGCGGCGCGAGGGCTGTCCACGCTTCGCCTGCGTCAGAACCGCGGAGGCATCCATGAAAATACAAGCAAGGCTGTACGGGATAGCGGCAGGGAAGTTAAGCCGTCTTGCCTTCGTACTCGCCGGATCAGCGATCCTCAGTTGCGGACTCGCGGCGATTGCTTCCGGCGACGTTCTTGAGCTGCGAGATGGGCGCGTCATTCAAGGACAGTTCGTGGGAGGTTCGCCCCTCAACATCCGGTTTCGGGTGGATGGCCAGGAACAAGTCTTTGCGACCAAAGACGTACTGAACATCGGCTTTAGCGACGCAACGGACACCTCCAATGCACCCGCCGTTGCTCCTGAATCAACACCGCCCCCTCCAGCCCAAGCAGTCGCCCCGGCAAATCCGCCGCCGGTGCCAGCCTCTCCTGCGCCGGCAGCTGAGACAACAACCGCAAATTCGGCACCGCCGCCGAACCCGTCGGCCCAGTCTGGCGCGCAGACCACTCAGGCGATTACCATCCCAGCCGGGACCTCGGTATTTGTAAGAATGATCGACGGCGTGGATTCCTCAACGAATAAGATCGGTGACACTTTCCACGGGAGCCTCGAAAGCCCGATCGTCGCTGGCGACACCGTGGTAGCCCCGGCGAGCGCCGATGTGTATGGCAAACTCACCCAAGCCAAGGAAGCCGGAAAAATCTCGGGTGCCGCCCAACTGACGTTGGAGCTCACCGGCATCCGAGTGAATGGCAACATCGTTCCCGTTGATTCGACTGACTACGAGGTAGCAGGAAAGGGCCGCGGCACTCAAAGCGCGCAACGCATCGGAGGCGGCGCCGTACTCGGCACGATCATCGGGGCCATCGCAGGCGGCGGCAAGGGCGCGGCCATCGGCGGGGCGGTCGGCGCGGGAGCTGGCGCGACCGTGCAGGTGGTGACCAAGGGCGACCAAGTTCGTATCCCGAGCGAAACACTGCTCGAATTCAAGCTTCAGCAAGACGTTACGGTCCCCCTGGCGAGTCCTTCCAACTAGCGCGAATTAAGCGCAAACTGGAGCCCGGCAAAGGGGTTGCTGATAGGAACACCCCGCGAGATTCGCCTTGTGCCGATTTTGGGGTAACTCGTAAGATACCATCTGTTGTAGAGAACGATACTCCACGCAGGAAGTGACGCCATGCCAAAAGAAAAGCCCAAAGTGAATATCGGCGAAGTGATTCGATCCTACCGCAGCGACCGCGGCCTTTCTCAGGGCGACATCGAGCGCCGCACGGGGCTTCTCCGCTGCTATCTTTCGCGCGTTGAGAATGGCCACACGGTTCCTTCGCTCGAGACGCTTGCGAAGATTGCCGAAGCCATGGAGATCAGTTTGGCCGATTTCTTTCCGGGCACCGACACGGCCCAGGACCGCGAGACCCGCAAGATGCTCGGCGAACTCTCGGAAGAGGAGATTCGCTTCCTGGCGGATATCCGCCGCTATTCGACGACGCTCTCGGACGACGATAAGCGGCTCGTGCTTGCCATGATCCGGAAGATGGCGACCATCGTGCCGCCCGCCCGAAACGGGAAGTCCCATCCCGTCCCCCACCGCGCTGAGATGTAGTGGGCGTGGCACAGACAATCCTGTCTGTGCTCGACAGTGCCCTATTTCAGATTAAATCAAATTTAGGACACCACCGTGCCTTACGCCAGCTAGCTTCCCCACGCGCGATTTCGTTACAATAGAACCTCGATGCCAGCTAAACGACATGTAACGGTCGGCGTAAACGTCGGCAAGGTGCAGGTGGGCGGGGGCGCGCCTGTGGTCGTTCAGTCCATGACCAACACCGACACAGCCGACGCCGCGGCGACCGCACAGCAGTGTCTCGAACTGGCACAGGCCGGATCCGAGCTCGTTCGCATCACAGTCAACATGCCGGAAGCGGCCGCAGCGGTGCCCGAAATCAAGCAGCGCCTGCTCGATGCAGGCTGCGACGCTCCGGTGATCGGCGACTTCCATTACAACGGGCACGTCCTGCTGACGAAATATCCCGATTGCGCCCGTGCCCTCGACAAATATCGCATCAATCCCGGCAACGTCGGCCACGGCCAGCGCCGAGACGAGCAATTCGCCACAATCTGCAATGTCGCGCGCGACAATGGCAAGCCCGTGCGCATCGGCGTAAATGGCGGCTCCCTCAATCAAGAGCTCGTCATGCAGAAAATGCAGGAGAACACGGACAAAGACCTCGGCAAAACCTCGGAAGACATCATCAACGAGTGCATGGTGCTCTCGGCGCTGCAATCTACCGAGCTCGCAATCGAGTCCGGACTGCGCAAAGATCAGATCATCATTTCGTGCAAGGTTTCTCGGCCGCGCGATCTCGTCGATATCTACCGCGACTTGGCGGCGAAAACCGATCAACCGTTGCATCTCGGATTGACCGAAGCGGGCATGGGCGCGAAGGGCCTTGTGTGGTCGGCGGCATCCATGGGAATTCTGCTCGCCGAAGGGATCGGCGATACGGTCCGCGTGTCGCTCACGCCGCGGCCCAACGGCGACCGCCGCGAGGAAGTCTACGCCGCGTGCGAACTGCTGCAGTCTCTCGGGCTGCGAGCGTTCGCGCCCAGCGTGACCGCTTGCCCCGGCTGCGGCCGCACCACGAGCACCACGTTTCAGGAGCTCGCCGAAAGCATCCAGGGCTACATCCGCGGTCAGATGCCGGAATGGAAACGGCACTACGAGGGCGTCGAGGAGCTAAAACTCGCGGTAATGGGGTGCATCGTCAACGGTCCCGGCGAATCGAAAGCCGCCAACATCGGCATCAGCCTGCCAGGCACAGGCGAAACGCCGCGCTGCCCCGTCTACATAGACGGCCAAAAATTCACGACGCTCGAAGGAAATTACGACCAACTCTCCGCCGCGTTTCAGGCGCTTGTAAACGACTACATCGCGGCGAAGTATCCCAAGCGCGAAACCCCGCTCCCCATCTCAGCCACTTCGGTCTCCGGCGGCCACGTCACCATCACGAAACGCTCCCTTCGCGTCATCGCGTAGCTCCCCCGGGAACGCCATTCTCCCGAATGGCGGTTTGCCTTCCGCGCTTCTAGAAACGCCCGAGCCTTGCCTTCGCCCGCCGCACACACGCTTGCGCTAAAATTGAACTAGACTCCAGGCCGATGGCGACGGCTACCTCCAATCCCGATTCCGCATCGCGCCCGAATGAACCTGCGTCAGGCGCGCGGGTGCGTCCCTCCCATCCGCCGCGCAACTGGAAGCGCGGATTCTGGAGCCTCATCGCGACGCAGTTCCAAACGGGCTTCAACGACAACGCGCTGAAATTCCTCGTTATTTACATCATCGTAGCCACAAATTTCCCAGAGCAGCAGCGCGATCTCCTAGTCCTTATCGTCGGAGGCCTTTTCGCGCTCCCCTTCATTTTGTTTTCGATGACGGGCGGATATTTCGCGGACCGTTACAGCAAGCGCAACGTCACTATCGGCACGAAAGTTTTCGAAATCGCCATCATGGTCTTTTTCATTGGCAGCCTTGCGCTGCGAAACTTGCCCATGGAATGCGCGGGCGTGTTCTTGATCAGCGTGGAAGGCGCGCTCTTCGGCCCCTCGAAGTACGGATTGCTCCCCGAACTCCTGCCGGAGCCGAAGCTCTCGTGGGGCAACGGGATCATCGAGCTTGGCACGTTCCTCGCAAGCGTCGGCGCGATGATGGCAGCCGGGACGCTCGCCGATCGCTATCGCGGTCGCGAAGCTGTCGCGGGATTTCTGCTCCTCGCGTTTACTGCGGTCGGCCTCGCCACGAGCTTTGGAATTTCGCGAGTTCCGGCTGCCGATCCAGCCAGAAAGTTTCGCTGGAATCCTATCGGCGATCTTTGGGCCGAAATCGGAAAGATTCGCGAAGACAAGGTGCTTGCCTGGGCCGTGATCGGCAACACCTATCTGTTCTTCCTCGCGGGCTTACTGCAATTCGTGATCGTCATTTATGGGCACGACGTCCTGCACATCGATGACACGCATACCAGCTACTTGCAAGCCGCCATTGGCGTCGGCATCGGACTTGGAAGCGCTGCCGCAGGATATTTGTCCGGAGGGAAAATCGAGTACGGGCTAATTCCGCTTGGCGCAGTCGGCATGACGGTTTTTGGGGCCGTGCTCTACGATCCGCATCTGACGTTGTGGTCGTCCGCAATCCACTTGGCCTTTCTCGGATTCTTCGGAGGGCTGTTCGCGGTCCCGCTTGGCGCGTTGATTCAGCATCGTCCGCGCCCGGAGCAAAAGGGCGGGATAATCGCTGCGGCGAACTTGCTGTCCTTCGTGGGGATATTCGTCGCGGCCGGTGCGTACTACCTCTTTTCCGCTGTGCTCCACCAGACCGCGCGAGGAATTTTCCTCGATGGCGCGATTCTCACTCTCGTCACGACGGCGTATTCGATCTACCTGTTGCCCGATTCTCTGCTGCGATTCGTGTTGTGGGTTGCTACGCACTCCATCTATCGGATCCGCGTCGAGGGGCGCGAGAACGTTCCCGAGCGCGGCGGCGCGCTGCTCGTCTGCAACCACATGTCGTTGGTGGATGCGAACCTTTTGCTCGCGTCGGTCGAGCGGCCGATACGCTTCCTGATGTACAAGGGCATCTACGACCTGCCGTATGTGAAGCCGTTCGCGAAGCTGATGGGCGTGATCCCGATTTCCGCCGAGTTGCGGCCGCGCGAAATGCTGCACGCGCTGCGCGCCGCGAGCGACGCGATCCGCAACGGCGAACTCGTCTGCATCTTCGCCGAGGGGCAAATCACGCGCATCGGCCAGATGCTTCCCTTCCGCCGCGGCATGGAGCGCATCGTCAAGGGCATCGACGCGCCCATCATCCCGATCAATCTCGACGGAGTGTGGGGCAGCATCTTCAGCTTCGATCGCGGGCGTTTCCTGTGGAAGCGGCCGCGGTCGATTCCCTATCCCGTCACGATCAGCTTCGGCAAGCCGATGCCGCCCACCGCGACGCCGTTCGAGGTGCGCCGCGCCGTCCAAGAGTTGCAGAGCGAGGCGTACGTTCACCGCAAGAAGCATTTACGCACGCTGCATCGCTCGCTGATTCGCACCGCGCACCGCAGCCCCTTCCGCTTCGCGATGGGGGACCGACGGAGGCCGCGCATGAATTGGGGCAGCGTGCTGCTGAGTGCGATTTTTCTCGCGCGGCGGCTGCGGGGCGCCTGGGCCGGGCAGGAAATGGTCGGCATCCTGCTGCCGCCTTCCGTGCCGGGTGCGCTGGTGAATTTCGCGGCGATGCTCGCTGGAAAAGTTCCGGTGAATCTGAACTACACGATTTCGGACGAAGCGCTCGCGTCGTGCGCAGCGCAGTGCAAGCTCGAAACCGTGATCACCACGAAGGCGCTGCTCGATCGCATCCCGCTGAAAGTGCCCGGCAAAACAATCCTGATCGAAGAAGCGGCGGCCGGCTCGCGCCTCGGCGAACGGATCGCCGCGCTGCTGCTCTGGTTCCTGCCGGGCGCGTGGATCGAACGCGCGGTGAGCGGCAAGAAGCAAACCCTCGATGATCTCGCCACCATCATTTTTTCGAGCGGCAGCACCGGCGAGCCCAAGGGCGTGATGCTGACGCATTACAACATCGCGTCCAACATCGAGCAGATGGGCCAGACGTTCATGTTCGGCAGCAAGGACAGCCTGCTCGGCGTGCTGCCGTTCTTCCATTCCTTCGGCTTCACGGTCACGCTCTGCCTGCCGGCGGTTCTCGGCGTCTCGGTGGTCTATCATCCAAGCCCGCTCGATCTCGCCGCGATCAGCGAACTCGTGCGCGACCACCAGGTGACGTTCCTGATGGCGACGCCGACGTTCTTGCAGGCGTACATGCGGCGCTGCTCTCCCGAGGATTTCGGCAGCCTCGATTTCGTCCTCGTCGGCGCGGAGAAATTGCCCGAGCGTCTCGCGCTGGCTTTCGAAGACCGCTTCGGCGTGAAGCCGCTCGAAGGCTACGGCGCAACCGAATGCTCGCCCGTCGTCGCCGTGAACACGCGAGACTTTCGCGCGCCCGGCTTTCGGCAAGTCGGCGGCAAGCGCGGCCGCATCGGACATCCGCTGCCCGGGATCAGCATTCGCATCGTCGATCCCGAAACGCGCGAGCCGATGCCCGCAGGCGCGCCCGGATTGCTGCTGGTTCGCGGCCCCAACGTGATGCAAGGCTATCTCGGCGAGCCCGAAAAGACAGCCGAGGCGTTGCAAGACGGCTGGTACGTCACGGGCGACATCGCCACCGAGGACGAAGACGGCTTCCTCACGATCACGGACCGCCTGAGCCGCTTCAGCAAAATCGGCGGCGAGATGGTGCCGCACATCAAGGTCGAAGAGCAGCTCCATGAAATTGCCGGCGCCACGGAACAGAAATTCGTAGTCACAGCCGTGCCCGACGGGAAAAAGGGCGAGCGCCTCGTCGTCCTGCACTTGCTGCAGCCGGCGGAATTGAAAGCAGTGATCGAAAAGTTGCCGCAGACGGGTTTGCCCAACCTCTGGATCCCGCGCCCGAACCAGTTCTTCATGGTCGAAGAATTTCCACACCTCGGCACAGGCAAGCTCGACCTGCGCCGCATCCGCGAGTTGGCGCTCGAATTTTCGCCGACGGGAGAGAATCGGTGAGTGGTGACTGGTGAGTAGTGATTGGTGAGTGGTGGCCCGCCTTCGCTGGAGCTACGGCGCGGCAAGCCTGCTGGCAGGCGAGTGGCTAGTGGCTAGTTGCGATGTCCAAAAGAGTGGCCAGAAAATAGTGTTCCGGCAGCGTACTCCCGGAGTACGTCGTCGGGCCGATAAAATCGTCTCCAATGGCAGAATTTGGCGCGTTTTGGCCGATTTTGCCAAGATAAGGATTTAGCCCGTACCAGAGGAGTTGCCATCTTCATGTCATTGGCGCGCCGCACGGTGCCTCTGGACTCAGCTTTCCATAACCCCGTTTCTAGCCCGCAGCGGCACTTATCCGATCATCCAACCAAGTAGGAGTGTGTGCGTATTTGTCATACTATACCCCCTTATAGTATAAGAGCTGTATGGCCCATACGACCAAAGATAAGGAAAAGCTTCTGACGCGCGTTCGAAGGATTCGCGGACAAGTGGACGCCATTGAGAGGGCGCTCGATTCCGAACAGGAATGCGCCGGAATCTTGCAACTCATGGCTGCTTGCCGTGGGGCACTGAATGGTCTCATGGCCGAGGTCATGGAGGGACACATCCGATTCCACGTCTTGTCACCTAACAATGGCAAGAACTCCTCGCAGATGGAAGCCGCCGAAGAACTGATCGACGTGGTGCGGACTTATTTGAAATAGCGCTGCAATTCCAGGACGCTTTAAGAGGTGACGCCGTGAGCCAGCCAAATATGAAAGAACCGGACGCCGAAAGGCACCTGGGCACCAGCGGAGACAACGTGCCTTCCGCCCACGCGCACGACGAACATCACGATCACGGACACGCGCTGAATTGGCTCGACGTTGCCCGGGTCGCGTTTGTCGCCGCTGCGGCGGGGGCGATGTGGTTTCTAGGGAGGTCATCGAATCCGTATATCACGGCCATCGGTGTGATTTGCGCGGTCGTTGGCGGCTTCCTCATCTTCCGTGAAGCTTACGAAAATATTGCGCAACGCCGCATGACGATGGAACTCTCGATGGCGATCGCCATTGTCGCTGCCCTGGCGATCCGCGAATTATTTACAGCTCTCGTCATCACCCTCTTCGTTCTCGTCGCGGAGATCTTGGAAGGCCTCACGGTTGGCCGAGGCCGCAAGGCGATTCAACATTTGGTCGATCTACTGCCGAGCACGGCGACCGTCCGCCACGGTGGGACTTGGACGGACGTACAGATTCGAGAAGTCTCGGCGGATGACGAAGTACTTGTCCGGCCAGGGGGGCGTATCCCAGTTGATGGGAAAGTCGTTGGAGGCCATTCCTTCGTCGACCAAGCACCGATCACCGGTGAGTCCATGCCTGTTGAAAAGCACCCCGGTGCCATCGTTTATGCCGGCACGATCAATCAATCGGGCGCGATCGAGGTTCGAGTGGAGCGCGTGGGCCGGGACACAACCTTTGGCAAGATTATCGAGGCAGTTGAAACGGCGGAGAAGTCACGTGCCCCCATTCAGGGAATTGCGGACCGGCTTGCTGGCTACCTCGTTTATTTTGCGCTGGGCGCGGCCATGCTAACTTTCCTGATCAGCCACAACATCCGTTCGACCATTTCGGTGATCATCGTGGCGGGAGCTTGCGGCATTGCAGCGGGAACCCCACTGGCAATCCTGGGATCAATAGGCCGCGCCGCCCAACAGGGTGCCATCATTAAAGGCGGGCTTTATCTGGAAAAACTTGGGGAAGTGGACACGGTTCTTCTCGACAAGACCGGCACTCTAACCTATGGAACTCCCGAGCTCCTGGAGGTGTCCCCTGCCCGGGAGGGTTCGGCCACCCTTTTGCTAAAGGCTGCAGCGATTGCTGAATCGCGTTCCGAACACCCTATCGCCAGAGCGATTCTCAGAAAAGCAACGCAATTAGGCATTCCGTATGAAGATCCTAGCCAGTTTGAATACACGCCAGGCAAAGGAATCATCGCCAATGGCGATGGCGACGAAATCGTCGTCGGGAACCAGAATTTCCTACTGGAACGCGGAGTTCAACTCAATCAAGGTAACGGTGCGCGGCTAAGCTCAGAGGTTTTCGTGGCTCGCGGCGGACGATTCTTGGGAACTCTACAAATTGCCGACACGCTTCGACCTGAAGCAAAGGATGCAATCCAATCCCTGAAATCGATGCGACTGAGGACAGTGTTGCTAACCGGCGATGCAAAGTCCGTCGCCGAGGACGTTGGCAGAAAACTGGGTGTCGATGAAATCGTCTCCGACCTTCTGCCTGAAGGCAAACTGCAATACGTAAAACAGCTGACGGAAAAGGGGCATAAAGTTGCCATGGTCGGGGACGGCGTAAACGACGCGCCTGCATTGATGCAAGCGTCGGTCGGCGTGGCGATGGGATCTGGAACCGATGTCGCACGCGAGAGCGCCGACGTTGTATTGATTGGGAGCGATCTATCGAAGCTCGTCGAGACACTGCAGACGGCGCGGCGCTGCCGCCGCACCATCATGCAGAATTTCGTCGGAACGCTAATGGTCGATAGCATCGGTGTTGGTCTGGCGGCATTCGGATTTCTCAACCCCCTGCTCGCTGCCTTCATTCACGTCTCGTCTGAGATGGCTTTCATCTTGAATTCCGCCAGATTGCTTCCACCAGTCTCATCGGCGAATCAATTTGTCCGCGGAATTCTTTCACAGACACCTTCAGCGACAAGCTAGCCGGAAGTCGCCAGTCCGTCGATTGGACTTGCGACAACTGCAGCGGCCAGAGTCAGGGCATATGAATAGGTGTTTCGCTGCCACAAAGCGATCGATTCATCGGATAACCCCTGATTAACGCGCCTACCTGACAAGTGAAATCTCGCTGATTTTCCAGAAGTCCGCTTGGAGGAAATGGGGTCGAACGGCGTGCTGGTCGCGGTCCGACCTCCCAGAACCCCGTTTCTGGGTAACTTCCGTGTAGCCGACGATTCGCTCCGAAACATCGTCTTTCGCCTCTGATCCCGCGACCAGCCACCTGGCCGCTTCGGGTACTTGAGTACCTTGATTTATTGGCGACTTTTCCGGATGGCCTTAATTCTAGCCACAATTCTGGCCGTCATTTGGCAGTTAGCTGTGAGACGCTAGGGTGCAACTTTTGATTTCCGTCTCTTGGGAGATCGTCTAGCTTTGTTTTCTGTCCAATGTTTCATTGCGCCTTCCCTGGCGTGAAGCTGTATTTGCTTCTCGACGGCGTTCGCGTGTTCGGATTTTTGCAGCGGGGCGGCGGAGGCTTCCCGAAAATTAAGCGGATCTCTGAGGCTCTGCAATCCGCGGTAATAGTAGAGCGCGGTAGGCCGGGGTCCTTTGAACCTCAGCTTCTCTAGGAACTCGATTTCTTCCTTGGTAGCATCGCCGCTCATCGAACGGTTGCGAAGGAATTCCTTCAGTCCAGGCTCTTCCTCAAGCGGCCGGTCAGACTCCGTTTCCACAAACTCGAGTTTCTTGAGGTACCCGGGGGCCAGTCTTCGATTTAGCACGATCTCGATCCCAAAGTTCGTTAGGTCGATATCCCAGAAATCAATCAGCGGATCGAGGAAGGAGATGCAGTTCCCGGCGGAAACGTTGAAGATATCCGTGTCCAGAAATTCGAGGACGATCACTCGCATCTGTTCGTAGCTTCGCCCATTCAATTGAGCGACCAGCTTCAGCCAGCTTTCGCTCTGCAATTCTTCTTTGGCTACTCTCTTGACCACGTCCAGCAGCTTCTGTGTGACGAGGCGCTCTAATTCGCCGAACGCTTGCCTTTCGAAAACGGCGCGTATTTCCTTTGTTTTCTCGGGAGCGCACTTGCGCAAGACTAGCTCGCGTACTTCCCTGTATAGGGGCGCAGGAGGATCAGACAGCTTTTTTTTCAATTCTTCCGTGCGCTGATGCACGGCGAACTCCGAAAGCTTCCCTGTCGGGAGTTTCAGGAATTTCCCCATCTTGACGTAAATGTCTGTACGATCGGGTGCGGGGGGCAACTTCTTTCGGGTGAGCAGTTGCGAAATATAGGAGTCGGTGACTCCGGCGGCCGTTGCCAGATCCTTCTGTTCGAGCCCCAGCTCTTCCAACCGCTGTTTGATCACCAGGCAAACATCCACAGAGTGCCTCCCGTACTTAACTACAGCGATTTAACCAGAAAAAGATAATCTCAGAATTCGATTGACATGGCAAGTTAATTAACTCAAAATGGTTAACGGACTCAGGGACTCGTCAGACTGACCTAACAGTTGGAAGTTATCTGAACCTCCCCTTGGCCACAGAAAACAAGGAGACCCAAACATGTATGCACGCCGAGTCTATATGCACCTAAAGCCCAACAGCGTAGCCGAATTTACCGGAAAGATTGAGAAGGACGTCATCCCCACCCTTCGAAAACAGAAGGGATTCCAGGACGAAATCACGTTCGTCGCTTCGTCTGGAACAGAAGCGTTCGCGATCAGTTTGTGGGATCGAGCAGAGAGCGCCGAGGCTTATAACCGCGCAAGTTACACCGAAGTGGCGAGAGCCCTCGGAACAGTGCTGGAAGGACCACCTCAGGTGGAGACGTTCAACGTTGCCAACTCCACCTTCCATAAGATCGCTGCTGCTGTAGCGGTCTAGCACCAAGGAACCGTTTTCTGGGTGGGGCGGGAAGATTCCGCCCCTCTCACCTGTCAGCGAGACGTAAAAAGGGGAATGTGATGCTGTTACTCTTTTGGATTATGGATGGTTTGGCGGCAAGTTGGCTGACGGGACAGCTCATGTCGCGTGAAGCGCGCGATGAATTAATGGAGATCGCGATGGGCGTCGCGGGCGCAGTCACAGGCGGGCTCCTCTTGAGCAGCGCGCGCTTCACCGTCCAAAGCATGATGATCTACACAAATCTGGGTGCGATTCTGGGCGCCGTTATTCTGACCGCGCTCTCTCGCTATGTCGGCTCAAGACGAGAATATGCTGCGACACGCTAATTAGGCGACTCGAAAAGCCGGTCCACCGGACAGTTTGTCGGCCCGAACGCGTTCCGCGGCACGCCCTTATTGGTCACGCAGAGAAGGAACCGAAAGGAAAATGAGGTCGCCGTGGCTACGAAAATTATGAACGGATTTCCGCTGCGGCGTTGCTCGTGGCCATACAAGCCCATCGTGTCCATTGCCATGACTCGCCAAATGATTCGATGGCTGGATTCCGTTTGCCTCAAGCAGGCCACTTTTAAGGCGTGAGCTTGATGGCGCCGAGGATTAAGAGAGAGCTCCAGGAGCTGGCAATGACACACGAGATCACAATCGGAACGATTCTGATCAAGGACAACGCAGTCCTGCCTAAAGAACTGCGGTTCGAAAGCGAGCCCTGTGTGCCGGGATGGAGACTCGTCACCGATTTTGATGGATCCGGACTGGACCGAGAGGTCCGGAAAACAGGACGGATATTCTTCTGTTTGGCTGGGGAAGTTAAGGCGACCGTGTTCGGCATTGACAGGCAAAAGATGGTGCGCAGGGCAATCGCGCGCATCCTGGCCAACCCAGGGTCGGAGGACTTTAATTCCATGGAAATTAAGCGAGTGGCTTCCGTGGGGTCGGAACGTTTCCCGCTGGTTCGCTATGTGACTGTATTCGCTCAGCCGCGACACATTCAGGAAAGCCTGTTTCTCGGCCACGTGAGCACTCGTACCGTGCTGGAGATGAAAAACGAGCGCCCCAGTCAAGCCACAGGAGTTGCGAATGGCGAGTCACCGCTTTCACGAGAAGCGACACAACAATCCGGTGTTGTATCGATCTTAAGCCGGTAATTACTTGAAGGAGATGGTCACATGAAAATGATACGAAATATGGGGATCTGCCTTGTCGCGAGCCTGCTTTCCGTTCCGTTGCTTTACGGGCAGGCTCTCTCTAAATACCGGAACTTCTCGCTGGGAATGCGTCTAACCGAACTCTCGAAACAGGTGAATGCGACGCCGGACGAAGTTATCGTGGTCCACCATAGCCCGGCCCTGATTCAGGAACTGACGTCGTGGCCGCTGCCGCCGTACCAATCTACTAGCCCCGCAGAGTCCGTCCAGGAAATCCTTTTCTCCTTTTACAACGGGGCGCTCTACAAAATGGTGGTCACATACGAAAGCTCGGCCACGGAAGGCCTGACTGCCGAAGACATGACGCGGGCCCTGTCGGCGAAATACGGCGTGGCAACTTTGCCGATCGCCGAGGCCAATCCTACAGCCATATCCTATGGCAGTCCCGCTGAACCGGTTGCCTTCTGGCAAGACTCCCAATACCTGGTGACGCTTTCCCGTTCTCCGCTGTCGAAAACGTTTCAGCTTGTGATGCTGTCAAAACAAATGAACGGCCAGGCTGAGACTGCGATTGCCGAGGCAGTCACACAAGAGAGCGAAGACGCTCCCCAAAAGGAAGTCGCGCGCCTGAAGAAGGAAGCCGACGATCTGGAGACGCAACGACAGAACAACCTGAAAACGTTTCGACCCTGATCTCGACTTTCGGCCATGACTAGGCTCTTTGAATTTCAGAACGGATCAAACGGAGGTAATGAAGATGACGGCAAACGTGACGCCCCTGCACGATAGGGTGTTGGTGCGGAGACTGGAAGAGAAGGAAACCGCGAAGGGTGGAATCATCATCCCCGATACGGCCAAAGAGAAACCTCAGGAAGGTGAAGTGATCGCGGCCGGTGCCGGCAAGCTCAACGAGAAGGGCGCGCGAATTCCGCTCGACGTAAAGGCCGGGGATCGCATTCTATTCGGCAAATATACCGGTAACGACATCACGATTGATGGCCAGGAATATCTGATCCTTCGTGAGGAAGAAATCCTGGCAAAGGTCAGCGGGATCGCGAAAGCAGCATCGAGCAAAAGATAGTTTCTCCGATCCAGAGAGTGTGGACCGGACAGAAGTTCTCATGCACCCGGGAGGGTGAAGTCCTATGGCAAAACAAATTGTAACTGGTGTGAATTCACGTCAGGCGATTCTGCGCGGCGTCAACATCCTGGCCGACGCAGTCAAGATCACGCTTGGCCCAAAGGGGCGCAATGCGGTGATCGAGAAGAAGTTCGGCGCGCCAATCATCACCAAGGATGGGGTAACGGTGGCGAAGGAAATCGAGTTGCAGGACCCGCTCGAAAACATGGGCGCGCAGATGGTGAAAGAGGTCGCTTCGAAGACTTCCGACGTTGCCGGCGACGGCACCACCACAGCGACCGTGCTGGCGCAGGCCATCTTTCGCGAGGGAGTGAAGACTCTAGCGGCCGGCGCAAACCCGATGGCGCTGAAGCGCGGCATCGAGAAAGCCGTTGAGGTTGCGGTCGGGGAAATCAAGAAACTCCACAAAGATGTGAAGGGCGACATGATCGTCCAGGTCGGGACAATCAGCGCCAACAACGACAAGCAGATCGGCTCAATCATCGCCGAGGCGATGAAGAAGGTAGGCAAGGACGGCGTCATCACCGTTGAAGAATCGAAGACGATGGAGACGGCGCTTGAAGTGGTTGAAGGGATGCAGTTCGATCGCGGATATCTTTCTCCGTACTTCGTCACGGCGCCGGAGCGAATGGAGTGCGCGCTTGAAGACGTCTGCATCCTAGTCCACGAAAAGAAAATCACCTCCCTGAGGGAGTTACTGCCTTTGCTAGAACAGACGACCAAGGTGAGCAAACCTCTGTTGATTATCTCGGAAGACGTTGAGGGCGAAGCCCTTGCAACACTCGTTGTGAACAAACTCCGGGGAACCCTGCAGTGCGTTGCGGTAAAGGCTCCTGGCTTTGGCGATCGCCGCAAGGAAATGCTCGAGGACATCGCCATTCTGACCGGCGGTAAGGCCATCAGCGAAGATCTCGGCGTCAAGCTCGAGAACGTGAAGATCGAGGAGCTCGGCCACGCCAAGAAAGTGATCATCGATAAGGACAACACCACAATTATTGCGGGGGCCGGCAAGGCCACCGAGATCGAAGGCCGCATCAAGCAACTCCGCACACAGATCGACGAAGCCAACTCGGATTACGACAAGGAAAAGCTCCAGGAGCGTCTCGCGAAACTGGTTGGCGGCGTAGCGATTATCAAGGTCGGTGCCGCAACCGAGACCGAGTTGAAGGAGAAGAAGGCCCGCGTAGAAGATGCCATGCATGCCACACGCGCCGCGGTCGAGGAAGGCATTGTTCCAGGCGGTGGTGTAGCGCTACTTCGCTGTATCCCGGCACTCGACAAGCTCAAACTTCAGGACGACGAAGCCACTGGTGTAAGCATTGTGAAGCGTGCCCTCGAAGAACCTACGCGCCAAATTGCCCAGAACGCTGGGCACGAAGGGGCGATCGTCGTCGGCCGTGTGCGCGATTCGAAGGAAGAGAACTTCGGATTCGACGCAGAGACCGGAGAATTCGGCGACATGATCAAAGCCGGCGTAATTGATCCGGCCAAGGTCACTCGCCTCGCCCTTCAGAACGCCGCCTCTATCGTCTCACTGATGCTGACCACCGAAGTGCTGATCGCCGACATCAAGGAAGACGAGGAAATGGCCGCGGTTGGCGCGGGCCATGGCGGCGGCATGGGCGGAATGTATTAAAAAGCTTCAGATCCAAAGAGCAGATCCCTCGCTTCGCTCGGGATGACAATGTGCGCGGCTTATGGACAAGCGGCGCTACGTTTAAACCTAAGGACCGCGGACGCTACATTTAAATCTAAAGGCGCCCGCCTAAAGGCAAGGCGGCCGCTACAAAAGCATCTCGAAACCTAAGGGCCGCGAGGCTGGGTTCACTCGTCGTCTTGCATGCGGATTTCGTGCATGAACTTGAGGATGTCGCCCTGGCGGAGCTTTAGGCAGATGCGGACGAGGGTGTCCTGTTCGCGGATGTGGAGGACGCGGAGGAGGGCCTTGACCAATTTGGAGTGGCGCGGGACGACGTCTTTCATGAATTTCTTGCCGGTTTTGGTGAGGCCGACGACGGCGATGCGGCGGCCGCGGCGTGGCTCGTCCTTTTGGGAGAGAGGGAGGTGCGCGCGCTTGAATTCGACGGGAGGAAGAGTGGTGGTGACCTGGCGGGTCCAGCCGAGGCTGGCTGTGCGCGCCATGATTTTGAAGACGACGGTGCGGCGGGCGTCGAGGCGAGGGCCGAGGTCGCGGACGGGAAGCGCGCCTTCGCGGTAGAGGAGCTCGAGGAGGCGGAATTCGCGCATGGTGATGTCGAAGGCAGCGAGCGGGCCGCGGAGCTGGGTTTTCACCCATTCGGCGGTGTCGATGAGGACGGTGCAGGCGCGGAGGGCGCGCTGGGTTCTGTCGCGGTGGGTGAGGCGAGGGGTGGCCATGGCGGGAAACTAGCAGATTTGAGGATGGCGGGATATTCGCGATTCTACGGAGGCAGTAGCTAGTGGCGAGTGACTAGTGGCTAGAGGAACCCCACCCTCGCAAACCGACGATGGGGCACCCGGCCCGCCTGCGCGAAAGCTCCGGCGAGGCAGGCGAGTGATTATTGGTTAGAAGAGCTCCTGTGTCGCACCTTGTATGTTGACGTCGGAGAGAGACTTGACTGCAGGAGTGCAGCGAGTCGCTCTGGCGAGGAGG
>JBAPOM010000053.1:0-5261 GCA_049279635.1 Candidatus Acidiferrales bacterium | reverse complement strand
CCTATGTCACAGTACGTAATATCACTACATTATGGAGAGATCATGGAAAAGCCCGTTTCCGCCGCTGACGCAAACCGCAAGTTTTCCAAGCTGCTCCGAGCGGTTCGTGAAGGACAGAGCTATGTCGTGACGTCGCATGGGAAGGCAGTCGCTAGAATTGTACCCGTCGAGAAGGATGGCGGCGCGACGCGTGGCGCCAGGACTTGTCTCTTGAAAAGGCTCCGGTCTGAGCCCGTGGTCACAATCGGCCGCTGGAGCCGAGACGAGCTTTACGAGGCCAGACGATGAGAGTAGCACTCGACACGAACGTGCTGGCATACGCAGAAGGCGTAAACGGCGCGGCAATGAAGCGCACGGCGCTGGAATTAGTGGAGAAACTGCCAGAGGGAGCAACGTTGCTGCCTGTCCAGACCTTGGGTGAATTGTTTAACTTGTTGGTGCGTAAGGCAGGGCGGACGCCGGCAAAGGCACGGGCGGCGATGCTGAGTTGGAAGGACGCCTTCCCTCTCATCGAGACTTCCGCTGAGGTGATGCTCGCAGCCGCAGACCTGGCGACCGATCATCAGCTCAGTATCTGGGACTCGGTGATTCTTTCTGCATCCGCCGAAGCTGGGTGTCGGCTGCTTCTTTCGGAAGATCTGCAGGAGGGCTTCACGTGGAAGGGAGTCACCGTCACGAATCCATTCCTGGTTCGTAAGCACGAACTGCTGTTCGGTCTCCTTACCAACTCTGGAAGTTGAACTAAACTGCTTCATAGATAGACTAGTTGAAAAGCTGAAGTTGAAGGATGCTTCGCCGATGCCTTGGCCAAGATATTGGCGAAGCGATATTGCATCTCCCATCGGCGCGTCTGCCACTAGCCTACCCCCGTAAACCTCCCTGTGCGTAGACACGCGCGCTTTGCGCAACTTAGTCAGGGTTGAAGATTCGGGGCCATCTACCTGAAGTCTATGGTAGAATTACGTTTGTAATAGTTTGTCATAATGATTTCCTTCGACGCATCCACGCTGATCTTGATCGCCAAGGCCGAGTTGCTCGATCTCTTCCTTGCCAATGTCAGCGTGCGGGTAGCGATTCCCGGTGAGGTTGAGAGGGAATGCTGCGGCTCCAAAAAGGCGCTGGATGCGGTCATCATTCAACGAGCCCTCGATGAGTCGCGCATCAAAACAGTCGTGGTTAAGAACCGCCGGCTAGTTACCAAGTTGCAGGCAGACTTCAGCCTAGGAAAGGGCGAAGCAGAGGCTATCGCGCTTGCGATCAACGAGAAGGCTCAACTGCTCGGCGTTGACGACAAGAATGGGATCAACGCCTGCAAGTTGTTGGGAATCCCGTTCACCACGGCGGTGGGCATCCTGATTAGAAGCCGGGAAAAGGGATTGGTGCAAGAGTCTGAGGCCCTCGAGAAACTTGTGCTACTGGCGAAGTATGGTCGGTACAAGGATTCAATTATCGAGGACGCGAGAAGAAAATTGGAGGCAAAGCCATGAGCAAGACGATGAGCGTTCGCATGGATCGCGAGAACTATGATTTCCTTCATGAGATAACCAAAGAGGAGGGGAGTGATCTATCCAAAGCTGTTCGGGACATGGTCACGCGCGGAAGAATTCTGCTTGCGGTCGAGAGGTACAAAAAGGGAGAGGCCTCGCTCGGCAGGGCTGCGGAGTTGGCGGGGGTTCCGGTCGGACAGATGATGACGATCCTGACTGAATTCGGAGTCGAAAGCCGGCTGGAAAAAGAAGACTACCTCCAGGGACTCAAGAATCTTCAAAGGGTCTGGTAATCGCGTTAGTACCTCGGCGGCGAAGCGTTCGCATTCTTCGGTTTCCCGATGATTCGCGATTGGATAGGGTCAATCGTGAGAGTGCTGCTTGTAATCGAAGAGGATAGCGGGCAGAAGAAAAAATAGAGGATCTATGGAGGCGCTCGAGGATCTAGATCATGGGCAGTGTTTATTAGGTAGTTCAGGCAAGGATACCGGTGACCAGCTCGGCGACGTGCTGGGCGATCGCGGGAGCCGAAGTGAGTCCGGGCGACTCGATGCCCATCAATTGCACGACGCGCGGAAATTCAGGATCGGTCTCGATGATGAAATCGGCCATTCCCTTACCGTGCGCATGCACCGAGGGCGACGAGGGCGGAATGAGTTTGGGACGGATCCCCGAATAGGCGGGAACGAAGTCCGAAGGCTCGATATCGGGCAGAAGGAGTTTGGCGCTCTTGGCGAAATCTTCCACCGGCTCGCGATCGCTTTCGTAATCGTTCTTGTCCTCGATGTATCGCGCCGTCGGACCCACCAGCACGCTACCCCACAGTGTTTTCGTGAGGTGCGTGCCGAGGCTCAGTCCTTGCGCATGCGGCAATGGATAGACAAGCCCGCGAACCCAATCCTGTTTCGAGCGAACCAGTTCGCAGTATTCGCCCCGAACCGGATAGATCTTGTGCCGGGCCATGCTCGATCCAAGCATCGTGGCCACATCATCGGCAAAAAGTCCGGCGCTATTCACCAGGCAGCGCGTCTCGATTTCTCCGGCGGCGCTCGTCACGCGGATCGCGTCCGGCAACGCTTCGAGCCGCTCCACCTTCGCGTGGTTGAGAATGTGGGCGCCCTGGGCCGTCGCAAGGCGCGCGTAGGTTTTTACGAAGTCCTCGCTCGAAAGAATGCCGGTAGAGGGAACTTCCAGCGCGGCGAAACCCTCTACATGCGGTTCGCGGGCGCGAATGGCGGCGCGATCGATGATGCGGAGTCCTTCGACGCCATTCGCGCGGCCGTTTTCCATCAACGCGGTAAGCTCTTTGACTTCTTCCTGAGATGAAGCCACCACGATCTTGCCGATCTTGTGATGGGGAACTCCATGAGCCGCGCAAAACTCATACGCGAGCTGATTTCCGCGCACACAATGCCGCGCCTTGAGAGAGCCGGGAGGATAGTAGATGCCGGAATGGATCACGCCGCTGTTGCGCGTGCTGGTTAGCATACCGACCTTCGGCAGCGCCTCGAGCACGAATACATCATCCCAGCGCGACGAGAGCGCATGCGCGATCGCGCATCCTACGATTCCGCCGCCGATGATGACAACATTTGCCTGGTCGATAGCTAGACTCCTTTGGTGATCAATTCGATCGCGTGTCGTCCGCCGCGTCGACACTTACCAATGGCTTGTTCCCCTGTGCATGTATGGCGGAATTCACAGACCCCTGCGGCTTGTCTGACTTCTCCAACCACAAAAATACGGGACAAAGAATAAGCAGTGCGATGAGGAAAAAGACAAACCCTCCCTCGTGGTGAAGCCTTCCGGTCAAGAACGCAGGATCGACATAGATGCTGAGCAACGTCAACGTTGCGATTCGTATCCCGTTCTTGATGACTGACACAGGAAGGCTCAAGAGCACGAACAGCAGCATTTTCCATCCTGTGCGCAGGTACAGATGAGCTGCCAGAAGGCAGGTAATGAAAAGGGCCATACTCGAACGAATGCTGCTGCATTCTTGCGCCACTTCAATCGTGACGCCTGGTACGGCAAGCACGAACCCTTGTCGCACAACAGGAACTCCGACCGCTTGGAAAAAAAGGTACGCGATTTCGGTTGAGCCTGTCTGCAGCGCATGAATGACCCGGTCCAAAACGACATCGGGGAAGGGAATCATCAACAAGAGGAACAACAGCGGAAACGCCCCCGCTCGGAACGCGGCGAGCCCATAACAGAGTACAAATCCGCCGATCCAAACCAGAACCACCGAAAGTGCTCGGAGGGACAGCGGCCAATTTCCATATTGTGGAAACGGAGGCCGACTCGCCAGCCAGTAGAGGATGATCCCGGTCAGCATCAGGCCGATGCCTGAGCCTACGCTCGTCCTCGTGATCGAAAATATATGCTGCCTTTCTATGTAGAGCAGGAAAAAAGCGACCAGAGGAATCAGAACAATGTGCGAGCTGGATGCGTTGTTTAAGGAATACGCAACCAACGCGCTCAGCGTCTTATAAAAGGCAAGGCTGGAAACCGCGATCAATGCGATGAAGCTGGCATGCCTTTTCGCGTTTGGCGTGAGTGGAGTGGTCGCTGCTGTGGACATCAACATTTCGCCTCGAACAGAGCTATTTTATCCGGTCTTGGCTGTCGGCAGGCGAACTTAAGAAAGGGTGTTGTCAAGAATAGTCGCAACGCGCGCTCTGATCGGCAGCGGTCCTAAGCTATGACGCCGCGAGGAGTTAGTCTCGAGGTCCGCGGCCAGCCCCGCGGATTCAGGGGACCCTCAGCTGCCGCTTCGTCCGGAAGCGGTGAGCGGTCTGCAGAATGTCCAGCAATTCGACCTAACAAATGGGGCCGATCGAGGGATTGACGGAGGCGACCCCAGAAGACGGCCGAAGTGGACAGCGATGTTCACGGAATTCCTCCATATGTACATAGATGCTATACTTGGCTAGAGGAGACCGCATGGCTACAGCCAGGGTGAGATCGCACAAACATTTCCAATTGGACCCCGTCAAGATCAAGCGCGCCCAACGAGTGCTGAACGCTGACACGGAAACGGAGGCCATCGACCGTGCACTCGACATGGTCATTACCGAACATGAAAGAAACCGATTAACGATCGAAGCCAATGACCGCTTCGTTAGAAGCGGCACCGACATCAAGGATGTGTACGGTACGTTGGAGAAATAGATGCAACCGGTTCTGTTCGATTCATCGATCTACATCACGGCTCTTCGCACCGGCGACGAAGCCGCCCTGATGCTGAGACGGTTGGGCACCGATGCGCCGGTTTGGTTGAGTTCCGTCGTACTTGAAGAGTTGTACGCCGGAACGAATCCACGCAATCGCCGTGTATTAGAGAGACTCGAGCGGGATTTTGAGAGGGCGCGACGGATCTTGGTGCCGAATCTTAGGGACTGGACTCAGACTGGCAGGGCGCTGGCACTGTTGGCAACCAAGTACGATTACGAACGGATTGGACAGGGCCGACTGACGAACGATGCGCTGGTTGCGATGAGCGCCGGCCGTTCAGGCATAACAGTGATAACCGCCAATGCGAGGGATTTTGCGCGGCTTGCGGAATTTGGACACTTTCAGTGGCAAGTCAACACACTTGGAAGTGGTTAGAAGTTGCACAACCTGGGACAAGGCCCTGAAATGATTGTGGTTGAGTGTTGGAAAATGAGAGATAAGCAAGGTCAGCAGCGCCGAAGGAGGGTGGATGGCGCGGTCCGGTCCGTTGCTGACGGAGGCGCAGTGGAAGAAAATCGCGCCCTTGCTCCCCAAGCC
>JBAPOM010000052.1:0-1963 GCA_049279635.1 Candidatus Acidiferrales bacterium | reverse complement strand
CCGATCTACGGACAGGCTCGAAGAATCGACTTCGGCCTCGGCGCGACCCGGCCTCCTCGCCAGAGCGACTCGCTGCACTCCTGCAGTCAAGTCTCTCTCCGACGTCAACATACAAGGTGCGACACATGCCCCGCACCCGCGCTCGAGACCGGCGCGTATGCTGAGGCGTGATTCCCGAAATCATCGCGACGCTCACCGCTGCCATCTTCGCCGGCGCCGCCGTGTATATCAGTCTCGTCGAGCATCCCGCGAGGCTTTCCTGCGGAGTCGCGGCGGCCGTGTGGTTTTCGTAGCGGCCACCTTCTAGCCCTGAACGAAGTGAACGGGTCAGGTGGGCGGGTTTTCTGGCTGTATGGTGTCCTGGTGGCTTCACCGCGACTTGGCTTGGCTCGTCGGCGGCCTGTTTCTCCTGCTAGTCATCCCGTTTACATTCGCCGTGATCCTGCCGACCAGTAAGCGCCTGGAGAATCCATCACTCGACATTCACTCAGACGAAACGCGCCGCCTCTTGCAACGCTGGGGCCGCCTTCACGCGGTCCGCAGCATCCTCGGCGCCGCCGCATTTCTCATATTCTTGCTTCGGCTCGCATCCCCGCGCTGAGAGATTTCTTCCTCGTTCTAGCGCCGCGCTTCCGACACGCGGGACTGTTGCCTTCCCCGCCATCTCTCGCGCCCGATCTGACCGAAATAAACTCGGAAGGAAAGTGCTAATGGTATTATCCGCCTGGCTTGGTATTCCTACCTTGAGGGATGTGCGAGATGACACAGCTGAACGCCTTCGTGGCCCGTAGCTTTGATTCACACGACGAGCAGAGAATCCGCCCAGTGCTCGATTTTCTCGGAACCTTTCAAAAAGCGGGATTCTTTTGTGAAACTGCCGATGCCGCCGAGGTCGAGTCCGTCTCCAAAAAGGTTCGTCGCATGATCGACGAAAGGGGCGTGTTCATCGGATTTTTCACTAAGCGGCATCCGGCTTACGCGTTCAGCTCCAAGATCAGCGGCGCCTGGCAAGTTCTGTTCGGCAAGACTAAGCCCCAATCGTGGAGCGCTCCAGCCTGGGTGCTCCAAGAGTCCGGCTATGCACTCTGTGGCGAGAAAAAAATGATTCTGCTGAAAGAAATCGGGGTTGAGGTGCCCGGGCTTCAAGGCGATTTGGAGTACGTATCCTTTGACCCCAACAACCCTACATCAGTCTTCTCGAAGCTGAGCGAGATGATAAATGGGCTATTGGCCGAGGCGGCCGGCACGACCGTGAGCGTGACCGTTACGCAACGAAACGAACAGACACAGGTCGCGATGGAATCGACCGCTTCCCAGCCCCCTGCTGAAACACCCAAGGAAACTGCTGAGGGACCTGACCTCGCCGATCGGCTCGTGGAGATGATGGACGCCGCCGCTGATCACGGCCTGGAGGGTGTCGCCGCAGCGTGGAGGGCCGGGAGCCACCTGATCGCGGATCCCCAACATGAGGGATTTGATCAGGTGGCCTGGGACTCTCTTTACTTCGAAAATCGGTTTACCGCGGGCGCGTCGGATGCAGTCGAAGACCTTAAACATTTGCGCGACCAAAATCCCAACCGATTTGAGCCGAAAAGAGCCATGGCTAACTGCTACTATGCATCCAAGGAATTTGATTTAGCCTCATCGCTTTTTCTTGAGGTAGCAAACTCTCAAGAGGGCCCGAGAAAAGCTCGGAACCTAGTCATGGCCGCCAGGGCTCTCCGAGAAACGAAGCGATACGACGAAGCCATAGAAGCGCTAAGAGCGGCGCTTCCAATCATCTCCGACGACCTTCGCGACGAGGCCGTCTCACTTCACTATCATCTGCTGAGGGAACGAGGCCATGATTATTTTGCTTTCGCCACCGCAGAGGCTGCTCTCCACGAGAACCCTCAGCTACCCGTTCGTTTCGGTCTGGGCCTCGATTATCGACTAAAGAATCTGAACGAAATCGCACTCTATC
>JBAPOM010000051.1:0-12926 GCA_049279635.1 Candidatus Acidiferrales bacterium | reverse complement strand
GAGTGCCGCTTCGATCCGCTGTACCATCGCCAGAATCGACTCGCGCCGGATCGTGGCCAGCTGATCGCGATAAAACACAGGATGATCGGCGCGGCCCGGTCGGCGATTTTGGGCGGCGTAGACATCCAGGAAACGCGCCACCATCTCGTCGCGGTCGAGCGCGGCAAGCAGCAGCGTCGCGGCTTCGCGCGCGCGCACGACGAGTTCTCGAGGTCGATAGGACATGGAGGATTTCTAGCTGTACGCGAAGGCGTCCGGCGGCGCAATAGGAAAAGCAGCGCCGTGCCCACAAATGAAAAAGCCCGGGAATTTCTCCCCGGGCTTTCCTGTTTTTCAGATTCGCTTTCGGCTTTGTTTAGTGCAAGGGGCCCGCGATCGGGCGATCCTCACCGTGCGGCCCGCCCGTAATCGGACGCACCGGCTTTTCGAACTTGCCGAGCGCGATTTCGAGTGCCTCTTCGACCGTCCGCACAAAGTGAATCTGCACGCCTTCCAGCATCTCCGGCTGCAAGTCCTCCTGAACGTTCGGCTCGTTTTCCGAAGGCAGAATCACCTCGCGGATTCCGGCCCGCTTTGCGCCGAGGACTTTCTCTTTCACGCCGCCGATCGGCAGCACGATACCCGAGAGCGATATCTCTCCCGTCATCGCGACGCGCGGCCTAACCGGACGCCCGGTGAGCAAGCTCACAAGCGCCGTGACCATCGCAATGCCGGCCGACGGCCCGTCCTTCGGGATCGCTCCCGAAGGCACGTGAACGTGCAAGTCGAGCTTGCGGAAGAAGTCCGGATCGATGCCGTAGCGATCGGAGTTTGCGCGGACCCAGCTCAGAGCCGCCCGCATGGACTCCTGCATCACCTCGCCCAGATGCCCGGTCATCGTGAACTGCTTGCCGCCGCGCATCTTGCTGGCTTCGATGAAGACGATGTCGCCGCCCACGGGCGTCCAGACGAGTCCGACCGAAACGCCGGGTTTCTTGACGCGCTCCTCGACTTCCTTTTCGAGGCGGAACTTTGGAATGCCCAGCACCTCGCGAATGACGTCCGGCGTAACGACGAGCTTGTCCGTTTGGCCCTCCGCAAGACGACGCGCTTGCTTGCGCACGAGCGTGGCGATCTCTCGTTCGAGGTTCCGCACGCCCGCTTCCCGCGTGTAGTGGTGAATCAAATCGTGCAGCGATTCGTCGGTGAACTCGATCTGCTCGCTCAGCGTGATTCCGTGCTCCTTCGTTTGCCGAGGGATCAAGAAGCGCTTTGCAATGTGGACCTTTTCCTCCTCGGTGTAGCCCGGGAGTTCGAGGATCTCCATGCGGTCGCGCAACGGTTCCGGAATCGGGTCGAGCCAGTTCGCCGTCATCACGAAGAGCACCTTCGACAGATCGAACGGCACGTCCAGATAATGATCGCGGAACGTCGAGTTCTGCTCCGGATCGAGCACTTCCATCAGCGCCGCCGCCGGATCGCCGCGGAAATCACGGCCGAGCTTGTCGACTTCGTCCAGCATCAGGACGGGGTCCATTGTCTCGGCACGACGAATTCCCTGAATAATCTGGCCCGGCAGAGCGCCGATATACGTGCGCCGGTGCCCGCGAAGTTCCGCCTCGTCATGCATCCCGCCGAGCGAAAGACGAACGAACTTGCGGCCCATCGCTCGCGCGATCGACTTCCCGAGAGAAGTCTTGCCCACGCCGGGAGGTCCGACGAAGCAGAGAATCGGCCCCTTCATTCCGGGCTGCAGCTTCTTCACCGCGAGATAGTCGAGAATGCGCTGCTTCACTTTCGCGAGGTCGTAGTGATCCTCGTCGAGGATTTCCTGCGCCTTCGCGATGTCGATCTGGTCTTCGCCCGTGCCGGAAGTCTTGTTCCATGGCAGAGAAGTCATCCATTCGAGATACGTTCGCGAAACCATGTACTCGGCCGAGGCCGGAGTCATTTTCGCGAGTCGCTTAAGTTCTCGGTCGCACTCCTTCTTTGCCTCGGCGGACATCCCGGACTCTTCGACCTTCTTGCGAAGCTCTTCGACTTCGGTCTGAGAATCGTCGGACTCGCCGAGCTCCTTCTGAATCGCCTTCATCTGTTCGCGCAGCAGGAATTCACGCTGGCTCTGGTTGACCTGTTCCTGTACCTGCTCGTGAATCTTGTTGCGTAGCTCGAGGACTTCCTTTTCCTTGGAAAGCTCGTTGACGAGCGTTTCAAGGCGCTTGCGCACGTTGAAAGTCTCGAGCAGTTCCTGCCGCACCATCGTATTCAGCGCGGGAAGCGTTGAGGAAACGAAGTCCGCCAGACGAGCCGGAGAATCGATATTCATCGCTTCCGTCTGAAGATCGTCCGAAAGCTGCGGCGAACGCGCCACTACCTCCCGGAACAGCTCCTGGACGTTGCGCTCAAGCGCGGTGAGCTCCGCGTCGCGTTCTCCCTCGACATCGGGCTGCAATTCGACGCGAGCGCGCAAGAACGGCTTTAGCCCGATCACTTCGAGGACGCGCAATCGGTCCAAACCCTCCAGAAATGCCACAACGTTGCCGTTGGGCATGCGCACCATTTTGTGAACCTTCGCCAGCGTCCCAACGCTGTGAAGGTCCGTGCCGGTGGGCGCCTCAATCCGCGGGTCGAGCTGTGCGACCACTCCCAGCAGCTTCTCGGGACCTTCCAGCGAATCGAGCAGCGCCAGCGAGCTCTCTCGGCCCACTGGCAGCGGCATTACGGCGCCGGGAAACAGGACCGTATCTCGCACGGGAAGGATCGCCAGCTCAGCTGGGATAACTCGTGCTGTTTTGCTCATTTGACCCCCTCAATACCCCGTTCAGAAACAAATGAATCGACTTACAGTTAGCTGACCTAGCCCTTATCGGCCTACACCGCTTTAGATGCAGGAGGTCTGGAAAAGTATCTCTCTTTTTCGCAAGTCTCTATAAAGAGATATGAGTATATTACGCTAAAGATTCAATTGCAAACCGAGCGAGCTGAGCATCCTCCGTAAATTGCTGTTCCTTAAAGCCTTGATAATGCTATTTCGCCAGTGCGAACTTGGCCTGGACCAATCGTAGGGCTTCTTCACGCGTCTGGAGCGTGCCGTTGAGCTGGGCCTCTTCTAAGGCCTCCAGAATAGCTTTAAAGGTCGGACCAGGTCGATAGCCCAGCCGGACCAGATCGTCGCCCGTCAGGAGCCTGGGTGGCCGTACTGCCTCCGGAGGGGTTTCGGCGAGGAATCGGCGCATGAACTCGTAGTTGTCGAGGTTCCCGTTGCTACTCGAGCAGTCGAGGCGGTGCAACTTCATGTGCTCGTCGAAACGGTCGAGCCGGACGAAGCGCTTGAGTGTGGCGGGCTTCATCTGAAGCACATCCTTGAAGCGCATGTGGTTTGCCACGAGGGCCGCGATCTGCCCGGTGTCTTCGTTCGAGAAACGCAGGCGTCGGCAGATCTCCTCGGCCATGCGCGTGCCGACCTCCGCGTGCTCGTCAAAGCGGATGCGGTCGCCCGGTCCCGACGGGGGCTTGAACGTGGGGGGCTTACCGACGTCGTGCAGGAGAACGCCCCAGGCCAGCGTGGGCTGGCAGTTGGGCGGCAGTTTTTCGATCATCAGGAGCGTGTGAATCCAGACGTCTCCTTCGGGATGAAATTGCGGCGGCTGCTCGACGCCCTTCATCCGCGCGATTTCGGGCAGGAGTTCCGGCAAAAGCCGGGTCTCGTCGAGCAACTCGAAGCCGCGGCGCGCCTCACCCTCGGTGAGCAGCTTGGTAAGTTCGTCACGAATCCGCTCCGCCGAGACTTGGTGGATTTCCGGAGCCAGCTTCACGATGGCGGCGAAGGTGGCCTCTTCGATCGCGTAGCGAAATCGCGCGGCGAATCGAACGGCGCGCACCATACGCAGCTTATCTTCGCGGAAGCGTTCCTCGGCATTCCCGATGGCGCGAATGATTCCGGCTCGCAGGTCATCGCGCCCGCCAACAAAGTCGAGGATCTCGTTGGTTTCGGGATCGAGCAGCAGAGCGTTGATCGTGAAGTCGCGACGCCTCACGTCTTCTTGCGGCGTTTTCGCGTAAACGACGCGATCGGGATGTCGGCCGTCCGAACAGCCGATATCCGAGCGAAACGTAGCGACTTCCACCTGCAGGGAATCGCCTGCAGGGGAATTTTCGGTTACAACGATCACACCAAATTGCGCGCCCACAGCCAGGCTGTGCGGAAAGAGCTGCTGAACGCGATCCGGCGTCGCGTCCGTCGCGACGTCGTAGTCGTCGGGCTCGCGCTCGAGCAGAATGTCGCGCACGCATCCGCCCACGAAATACGCCTGGTAGCCAGCCTCCCGCAGGATGCGGCAAACGCGTTCCGCAAGGGCTCGCGCCTCGCTCATTGTGGACGCTCGTCGCGGCGATCCCGCTTTCCAAGCGAGCCGCCGAGCTGAAGTTTCGAGAAGCCGAATTTGTCCCGCAGGCGATCCGCGGTTCGCGCGAGCCGCTCGAACTTTTCGTGGCGCCCCGGATCGAGCAGTTCGAGTTGGCCCGGCCCGGTCGAAAACGAAGACAGCGCCACGCCCACAAGTCGCAGCATTGCCTTGCCATCCCACGAGCGCGAGAAAAGTTCGCCAAGCGTCTTCAGGAACACAGAGTCGAGATCGGAAGGCTCCGCAAGCGTCTGGCTGCGCGTAATCGTCCGGAAATCGGCGAAGCGGACGGTCAGCGTGACGGTACGAGCGTGAAGGGCAGCGTCCCGAAGGCGCTTCGACGCTTTTTCGCAGAGATGGCTCAGCGTCGCATGTAGCAGCTCGCGGTCGTTTGTGTCTTCGCCGAAAGTCTGGTTGTGCGAAAGTGATTTCGGCTCCGCGTCGACGAAAAACTCATACGAATCGATTCCGCGCGCCTTCCGATAGAGCGCCGTGCCCCAGCGCCCGAAAATCTCCTCCAGGCGCTCCTGCGAAATGGCCTGCAGTTGCGCCAGGGTTTCGATGCCGATATTCTTCAGCGCCGCTTCGGTCACTTTGCCGATTCCGGGAATCCTCCGCACGGCGAGCGGCGCGAGAAAAGCCTCCTCGCTGCCGGCGGGGACCCACACGAGGCCTCGTGGCTTCGCTTGCTCGCTGGCAACCTTTGCCACGAGCCGCGTTGCGCCGAGCCCCCCGGAGCAGGGTAGCCCCGTTGTAGAAGTGATCTCGCGAAGAAGGTCGTGTGCCGCGGCGAAAGCGGGCCCGTGCATCCGCTCGGTCCCGGTGAGATTGATGTACGCTTCATCGATCGACGCCATTTCGACGATCGGCGAATATTTCGCGAGGATGCCAGCGACGCGGTCGCTCCATTGTCCATACAGCTCGTGGTGCCCATCGAGAAAAACAGCGTGCGGGCAAAGTTTTGCGGCGGTGCGCAGCGGCATCGCCGAATGAACGCCAAAGCGCCGCGCCTCGTAGCTCGCGGACGTCACAACTCCGCGCTGATCGCGCTGCCCGCCGACGATAACAGCCAGCCCTTTCAGATCCGGCCGCGCCAGCAGCTCGACGGACACAAAAAATGCGTCCATATCCACATGTAGGATCGACGCGGCAGTATCGGGCGTGGATGCTGCGAGGGCAAGCGCATCGTGCTTGGCGCGAAAGTGAGCCAGATTCGGCATGGCGCTCTTCCCGATTACGCTAGCAGAAGGGCAGGGGATTGCAAGAACGAGGTGGGTCTAGCTAGATTCTTTCGCCGCAGTTACACCGCGTCGCCGCCGCCAATCAAATTCGTTCGGCCGCCAGCACGCGCGGAATCCCCGCGAGGTCATTCGTGATGCAAATATTCCCCCAGCCAGGCTGAGCCGCAAGAATCCCGCGCACCGAATCCGCCGCACAGTAACCAAGCTCGAGCACGAGATTCCCGCCCGGCCGCAACAATGCACCGGCCTGCTCAATCAGCCGAGCATAAATTTCGATACCCGTCGGCCCGCCGAACAGCGCAGTCTCGGGCTCATGCTCGCGTACTTCGCGCTCGAGCGTTGCCGCGTCGTCGCGCGCGACGTACGGCGGGTTGCTCACGATCAAATCGAAGAGCCGCGGCGATCCTGCAGCGGCGAGCGGCGAGAGAGAAATCCCCTCAAGCAAGTCGGTTTCGACGAAATGGACGCGATCGTCCACGCGATGCCGCGCGCCGTTGCAGCGCGCGACGTGCAGCGCCGCGACCGAAATATCCGTCGCAAAAACTTCCGCGTGCGGCAATTCGTGCGCCAGCGCTATCGCGATGCATCCCGATCCCGTGCCGACGTCCGCAATCCGTAGCCGCGGACTCGGAGCGCCCGTCTTCATGTCGATCTTGATGCCTGCCGCGCCCAGCCGCTCGAGCGCAACCTCCACCACGTGTTCGGTCTCCGGCCGCGGGATCAGCACTGCCGGCGTAACCTCGAATTCGAGCCCCCAGAATTCCTGCTTGCCCGTCAGGTGTTGAGTGGGCTCGCCCGCAACGCGGCGAGCGATGAGGGTGAAGTAGTTCGCGATCAAATAAGGGTCGAGCTGCACGTCGGCATGCGAGTAGAGCCACGATCGGTCCCGGCCCAGCGAATACAGAAGCAGAACTTCGGCGGCAAGCGTATCCGATGGAATCCGAGCCGCGCGAAGCCGCGCAATGCCCTCCCTCAAGACCGACCGCACGTCGAGGCGCAGCGCTCGTTGCTCTGTGTGAGACAAAGCGCTCACGCCTCCACCAGCTCCTGCTTCAGCCGTTCGGATTCGAAATGCGTCACGAGCGCGTCGACCAGCGGCCCGAGCTTGCCGTCCATCACTTCCGTGAGCTGATGAAGCGTGAAGTTGATGCGATGATCCGTCACGCGATTCTGCGGGAAATTGTACGTGCGGATTTTTTCGGAGCGGTCGCCCGTCTTGATCTGCCCGCGGCGCTCGGCGGCGATGGCTTCGTGCTGCTTCGACTGTTCCAGCTCGTAAAGCCGGGCGCGCAGCACCCTCATGGCCTTGGCGCGATTCTTGATCTGCGATTTCTCATCTTGCTGCGAAACGACGAGCCCGCTCGGAATGTGCGTGATGCGAACCGCCGAATACGTCGTGTTCACGGATTGCCCGCCCGGGCCCGAGGAGCAGAACGTGTCGATGCGCAGATCCTTCGCCTCGATCTTGATGTCGATGTCGTCCGCCTCGGGCAGCACGGCCACCGTCGCCGCGGACGTATGAATGCGCCCCTGCTGCTCGGTCGCGGGCACGCGCTGCACGCGGTGCACGCCGCTCTCGTATTTCAGCTTCGAGTACACTTTGCGCCCTTGAATCGCGGCCACAACTTCCTTCAGCCCGCCTACGGACGACGGCGAACTTTCGAGAATCTCGACCTTCCAGCCCTGCGATTCGGCGTAACGCGAATACATGCGGAAAAGCTCGCCGGCAAAAAGCGAGGCTTCGTCACCGCCCGTCCCGGCCCGGATTTCGACGATCACGTTCTTTTCGTCGTTGGGATCCTTGGGCACGAGCAGGAATCTCAATTCACGCTCAACAATTTCGCGGCGAGCTTCGAGATCGCGCAACTCGTCGTGCGCCATCTGTCGCATCTCAGCATCATCCGATTCGGCGGCGAGCTGCTTCGCGCCCTGTAAACCCTTCTCGATGTCTTTCCACTCGCGGTACTTCGCCACGATCTCGCCCAGCTCGGAATGAGTCTTCGCGAGCTTCTGGTAGCGCGCCGAGTCGTCATGCACCTCCGGCGAAGAGAGTTCGTGCGTCATTTGTTCGTAGCGCGACTCGATCTGATCGAGCTTTTCAAACAGCGTCAAATTTGCCATCGTCATGCACCTGAAATCGCGAAATCAGAAAAATTGAAATTGGTCGAGGTGAAAGATACCGTTCGGCGGCGCTCCACGAGGAGCGGAAGAGAGAACGCTAATGGAAAGCGGAAAACATCGCAGATGGCTGAAAGTATAATCCCCAGGCACGCCCGGGTCAAATTCGGCCTGTCGGGCGCGTCACTTGGACAACATGCAGGATACTTGCGATCCCACCGAAACATGACTATGTTAGATGACTATGGTATATTCCAATGGTCAGCGGAGGACGCGATGCCCGGTAAGCGCAAGAGTTCGATCCAGGAGGTTGCCATTTCTGAGTTCAAGGCAAAGTGCCTTTCCTTGCTGGAACAAGTAAGTAAGACAAGGACTCCGCTTCGAGTGACCCGGCGCGGCAAAGCGATAGCCGATGTGATTCCCGCGTCTTCGGAAACGGAAGAACGAAGCTGGATAGGTTCCATGTCGGACAGCGTCGAAATCAACGGGGATATCGTGTCTCCGGTCATCGATACCGAGACGATCGAGGCACTGAAGAATTGAAACTCCTGCTCGATACCCACATTTGGATTTGGAGCTTGGCGGAGCCGAAGCAACTCTCCCCGCGCGTACATCGCGAGTTGAAAGACCCAGCCAACGAGCTCTGGCTCTCTCCGGTGAGCACGTGGGAAGCGCTCTTGCTCCATTCCAAGGGTCGAATACAGTTGCGCGGCAATGTCCGGGATTGGATCACAAGAGCAACGATACACATGCACGAAGCTCCGTTAACTCACGAAATCGTCGTGGCGGCACACGAATTGCCGCTCCCACACCAGGACCCAGCCGATCGTTTTTTGGCTGCCACGGCGGATGTGCTCGGCCTGACCCTGGTGACTGCCGACCATCGCCTGCTAGGCCTCGGGACGATCGCCACGTTGGCAAACCGCTGAACTCCTCGCCCACATTGCAGTTCCCGAACCGGTCTTCTGCCTCGTCCCCGGGAAACCGATTGCTGTACGTCCTGGGCGACTGGAAGACCGGCGACTTCGCGCCGAAGCCGACAGAAGTGCGCGCCAACTTCGCGCGCTATTAGGCTGGGTTCGCCGAAACGCCTTCTTCGTTCCCCCACGGAGCAACCAAACGGCGCGCTCGTTGACGCAGGCCTGCTGCTGGCCGCATAATGTAGATACAAGGTCGATACAAGGAAGCGAGCCGATATTATGAGGACCGTGGTCAAGAAATGGGGAAACAGCGCTTCGGTGCGGATTCCCGCCGCAGTCATGGAGGCGGCGCGCCTGGACCTGGATGATCCTGTGGACGTGCGCGAGGAATCCGGCCGGATCATCATCGAGCCGGAGCGGCGGAAGGAATATGATCTCGACGAGCTCGTGAAGGCGATCACCCCCGAAAATCTGCATGAGGAAGTCGATTTGGGAGGTCCTGTAGGTAAGGAGGTCTGGTAGTGGCGCGACCCTACGTTCCCGATAGCGGCGACATCGTGTGGATCAGTTTCGATCCGCAGACGGGACATGAACAAGCCGGCCACGGGCCGGCGGTCGTGCTGAGCCCTGCTACCTACAACGCGAAGACGAGCCTGATGCTTTGTTGCCCGATGACCACTCGAATCAAGAACTATCCCTTCGAGGTGCTTGTTTCTGGCCCGAGTCCGAGTGCTGTCCTCGCGGACCAGATCAGGAGCCTCGATTGGCGGAAGAGACGCGCCAGACGCAAAGGGACGATATCGGCGCCGGAACTGGCAGAAGTGCGCGCCAAGCTTAGCGCGCTTATAGGTTGACGCTCACCGAAAAGCCTCTTTCGTGACCCAGGGCGTGTGCAGCCCAAACCGTTTGAATGCTGTGAGCATGGGTGATAGGCTGACCGCCGGGAGTAGGTTCGGCAGCCGTTGCGCACGCCCTTGACGATTTCTGACGGTTCGTTTTTCGGTTCCTCTTCGGCCCCTTCCGCGCGTTCGATCGGGCAACGCCCGGAGCGGCGATAGTCTAATGAGCGCTACGGGAACAAAACTCGTTCGCACGGCCGCGGTTTCGGCGCAAACTCTCGTGGTCGTGCGTCAAATCCTGGGTGAGCTCGGCTCGCCGCGCGGGATCGAGGAATTGGCGGCACGCGGACCGGCCGCGCATCTCGAGCGCGAACTCGGTCTCGGCAGCCTCGAGCGCGTCGAATTGATGCTGCGCCTTGGCGATGCTTGCGGCGTGCGCCTGCCCGATCGCGTGGTCGCCGACGCCGAAACCGTGCAGGATCTGATCGACGCCCTCCTGCATGCGGAGCTGGGTGGAGAATCCGCCGCGAAAACGCATCGCGCGAGTGCGCACGAATACGCCGCACTTCCCCTCACTGCAATTTCCCCGGCGGCTGATCCTGAATTTCTAGCCGATCTCGAGCGCCGGATCCGCGCCGCTGAAACACTGACCGAAGTTTTGCGCCTGCGCGGACTCGGCGAACCTGCCCGCGCGCACATCCAGCTCTACGAAGAAGACGATCACCTGCGCCCGATCACGTTCGGCGAACTCTACGAGCGCGCTTCGCTGGTCGCCGATGAACTGCGCCGGCGCGGCCTCGAGCCCGCGCAAACGGTCGCGATCATGCTGCCCACCTGCGCCGAATTCTTCTTTACGTTTGCCGGGATACTGCTCGCGGGCGGCATTCCCGTGCCGATCTATCCTCCGCTGCGCGCCGATCGCATCGGCGAATATGCCACGCGGCAAGCCAATATCCTTCGCAATTCCGAGTCGCGATTTCTCTTCACGTTCCGCCAAGCCGAGGGACTGGCGCGGCTCTTGCAGCCGCGCGTCCCCACACTCAAGGGCGTCTTGAACGCGCAGCGGTTTGCAGTGGAGCCTGCGCCCGAAACGCCGCGCTCGAACGGCTGGCGGCCCGTCGAATATTTTTCGCACCAGGCGCGCGGCGAAGATATTGCATTCCTGCAATACACTTCAGGCTCGACCGGCGACCCCAAGGGCGTCACGCTGACGCATGCAAACCTGCTCGCGAATATCCGGTCGATTGTCGAGGGGCTCGGAATCGTGCCCGACGACGTAGCCATCAGCTGGCTGCCGCTCTATCACGATATGGGGCTGATCGGCGCCTGGTTCGTGACGCTTTTCTCGGGCAATCCCGTCGTCATCATGTCGCCGCTCGCATTTCTCAGCCGGCCGGAGCGATGGCTGCGCGCGATTCATCGCCATCGCGGCACCGTGAGTCCTGCGCCAAATTTTGCCTACGAATTGTGCGCGCGAAAGATTGCCGATAAAGATCTCGAAGGGCTCGATCTCAGTTCGTGGCGCGGTGCATTGAATGGCGCCGAACCGGTGCAACCCGCCACGCTCGATCGATTTGCCGCGCGCTTCGCGCCGTATGGTTTCCGCCGTGAGGCGTTTCTTCCGGTATATGGGCTGGCCGAGGCATCGCTCGCCGTGTCGGCTCCCCGAATGGGATTTGGGCACACTGTCGATCGCATCGAACGCGCGACTTTCGAGACGGAGGGACAGGCCATCCCGGCCGCATCCGGCGACGTAGCAGCGCTTGAATTCGTCGGCGCCGGCAGGCCGCTCCCGAATATCGAAGTGCGCGTGATCACGGAAGAAGGGCGCGATGCGGGCGAGCGAGCCGAAGGGCGGCTCTGGTTCCGCAGCCCCTCTGCAACGAGCGGTTACTACCGAAATGCGGAGGCCACATCCGCGGTGATGCGCGGGGAAGGATGGCTTGATTCGGGCGACCGCGCCTATCTGGCGGATGGCGAGATCTTCATCACGGGCCGCGCGAAGGACGTCATCATCAAGGCGGGGCGCAATCTGTATCCGCAGGAAGTCGAGGAGATTGCCGGACGCGTGCCCGGCGTGCGTACGGGATGCGTGGCCGCCTTCGGCGCGCCCGACGCCCGCACCGGGACGGAGCGGCTCGTGGTCGCGGCGGAAGTTCGCAGCATGACGGACGCCAAACGAATCGTCGCGGAAATCACGCGCGAAGTGGATCAGGCGATGGGCGCGCCGCCAGATGTCGTGGAACTGCTGCCGCCGCATTCGATCCCGAAAACTTCGAGCGGGAAATTGCGCCGCAGCGAAACGCGGGCGCTATTCATCGACGGGAAATTGGGGAAGAAGGCTGCGCCACCCTGGATGCAGATCGCGAAGCTCGGAGCGCGCGGCGCCGCACCGCGAGCGTGGACGCTGGTCAAGCATGGCGCGACGAAAGCGATGGAGCTTCTGTACGCCGCCTACGCCCTGGCGACTTTCGGCCTTGGCCTGTTCATTCTGTGGCTTGCGATTGCACTCACGCCCAACCGCATGCGCGCGGCACGGCTGGCTCGTCTTGGCGCGCGGCTCATGCTCTACATTGCGGGGATTCCGGTGCGGGTCGAAGGGAGCGAGGTGTTTGCGGAGGCGGCTAGCGCCGGCGCTTGCATCTTCGCGCCGAATCATTCCAGCTATGTGGACGTCCTCGTCTCGCTAGCGCTGCTGCCGGCTGGCGTTCGGTTCGCCGCGAAGGGCGAAACGCTGAAAATGCCGTTTATAAGCCTAATCGTGCGGCGCACGGGACAGTTTGCGTTTGACCGCAGCGATCCCGAAGAGCGAATCAAGCTCGCGAATGAAGTGGACGCAGCCCTGCTGCGCGGAGAATCGGTCGCGATCTATCCCGAAGGCACCTTTACCCCGTCCGTCGGGATCAGGCCATTTCATCTTGGCGCGTTCAAAGCAGCCGCGATCACGCGGCGCCCGATCTGCCCCGTCGCGATTCGCGGCGCGCGCCGAATCTTGCGCGACGAAACACGCCTGCCCAAGCCCGGCAAGGTTACCGTCACGTTCGGCCCGCTCGTAAAACCAACTCCAAACCTCGGCGGCGATTGGCGCGAAGTCGTTCGCTTGCGCGATGAAACGCGCGCCATCATCGCGCGAAATACCGGCGAGCCCCTGCTGTAGCGCCTGTCGGCCAACCCGCCGAACCTATCTGAATTCGCGGCTGTTTGAATTCGCATGGCCACTTGATTAGTACTCAACAGTTTGTGCAGCCAACGTTCACAACGTTCACTATGTTCACCGAACGCCTATTGCCGAGGCAGTTTGTCACCTTCAGTCTCCTACCGATGGCCGAAAATTCCTCCCGATTTAGATCAGTTCAGTTGCGTGCGCCAATGCTCGACGATGAAGGGAGTGTATTGCCATTTCCTCGGACCTATGTCACAGTACGT
>JBAPOM010000050.1:0-6787 GCA_049279635.1 Candidatus Acidiferrales bacterium | reverse complement strand
CTGCTGAGACGATTTTGAGCAAGCTATGACGCCCTACTCCGATCTGATCGCATTCGCGGTCGCGCTTCTCGGATCGCTGGGTCTCACGATTCCCGTTCGCCGCCTTGCGCTTCACTACGGCATGGTCGATCGCCCCGGGCCGCGCAAAGTTCACCTCAAGCCGATTCCTCTCCTCGGCGGCATCGCCATCTATCTTGGCTTCGTTCTCGCCGTCGTTCTTACGCTTCGCGGCGCGCCGCAGCAACAGATCGCGGGCATTCTCGCCGGCGCCACGCTGCTGGCCACCGTCGGCCTGCTCGACGACGGCGGCATGCTTCACCACCAGGTGAAGCTCTTCATTGGCATGCCGGCGGGCGCATGTTTCCTGCTGGCGTCCGACATCCGCGCGCAATTGTTTTCGTCCTTCGTCCACGGCACGCTCGGCGTGGTTCTCGACAGCTGCTTCACGGTGTTTTGGGTGGTCGGCATCACCGCTGCTTTCAGCATCCTCGATCACATGGACGGCCTGTGCGCCGGAATTGCGGCGGTAGCCGCGGCTTTTTTCACCATCTCGGCCGCCATGAATCACCGCATGATGGTCCAAACTCTGGGCGCAGCCACGCTCGGCGCGGCGCTCGGTTTTCTGCGATGGAATTTCAACCCCGCGAAGATCTTCATGGGTGACGGCGGCGCGATGTTTCTCGGTTTCCTGATGGCGACGCTCGGCCTGAAGCTTCGCCCGCAGGGGTCAAACTTCACAGTGTCCTGGCTCGTTCCGATTCTTATCCTCGGCGTACCAATCTTCGATACGACGATGATTTCGATTTCGCGCGCCCGCCGGGGATTGCTGCCCTTTACTTCGCCGGGAAAGGATCACACCGCGCATCGATTGTCGAATCTCGGGCTGGGGCACCGCGGCGCCGTGATCGCGCTCTATGGTCTCGCGGTGCTCTTCGGATGTACCGGTCTGCTCATCCCTTATGTTTCTCCGGGCACCGCGTACGGCCTCGCGGGAGCGGTAATCGTCCTCGGATTGATCGCCGTCGCCGTGCTCGAGAATGTGCCGTACGAGCGCCAGGCGTCCAAGGCCTCGCGCGCCGCCTGAAATCTCAGCCGTTGCCGAATGCCCGTAGGATATACTGAGCAGCACACTTGCCGTCGAGTGTCGGATTCAAGTAGCACAAATCGCAATGAGGCCCATCGATCGAATCGAATATGCCGAACCTACAGCGCCCTGCAGAGAACGACTCGCGTTCCACTTCGCGCGCAACTAACCCAAGCATCGCGGTGATCGGAGGATCGGCCGCGGGCCTTTTCACATCGCTCCTGCTGGCGCGGCGGGGACTTTCCGTGCGGGTCCTCGAGCGCATCGAAACCCTCGAACCCGAGGCGCGGACGCTGATCGTGACGCACCGCATGCGAGCGCTCTTGGGCCGTGCCGCCGAGGACAGCGTCCTCAACGAAATTCGCCGCTTCGAGCTTTTCACCGATGGACGCGCCGCCACGATCGCGCTCAATCATCCCGACCTCATCATCGAGCGCCGCACGCTGATCCAGGGGCTTGCCGCGCAGGCGCAACAGGCTGGCGCGAAGATCGAGCTCGGCCGCCGTTTTCAGACGCTGTATCCGAATGGCCGCGGCTTGGTTGTCGAAGCGGAGCGCTCCGAGGATGGCGCGCGCGAGGAGATTCACACCGATACGGTGATCGGAGGCGATGGCGCCGCGAGTCGCGTTGCGCGGGCGGCCGGATGGTCGCCGCTCGAGACGGTTCCTCTTGTCCAAGCAATCGTGCCACTGCCGAAGGACATGGCGCCGGACACGACCCGCGTCTGGTTTGTCCCGGACGACACGCCCTATTTCTACTGGCTGATTCCCGAATCGCGCGAGCGCGGGGCCCTCGGCATCATCGGCGAGGATGGCGCGGACACGCGCCGCTGCCTCGAACGTTTCCTCGAAAAGCGCAAGCTCGATCCAATCGAGTTTCAGGGCGCGCGTATCCCTGTGTACAGCCGCTGGGTTCCCGTCGAGCGGCATGTCGGCCAAAGTTCCGTGTATCTGGTGGGCGACGCGGCCGCACAGGTGAAAGTTTCCACTGTGGGTGGCACCGTCACAGGTTTTCGCGGCGCGATCGGCGTCGTCGAAGCCATTCTCGGCGGCGGCGAAAGCCGCGAACTCCGCAGCTTGCGCCGCGAGCTTGATCTGCATCTCTTGCTGCGCCGGTCGCTGCACCGTTTTCAGCAATCCGACTACAGCCGCCTCGTCGATCTGCTCAACGATCCTGCCAAGCGTTCTCTGGGCGAGTATTCGCGCGACGAGGCCTGGAAAATCGTGTGGCGAGTCTGCCTGAGCCAGCCGCGCCTTCTTCTGCTCGGTTTGCGAGGGCTGCTAATGCGCGGCCGGTCGGTCGAGCGCGCGAGCGCCGATCCCGCGTAGCAGCTCCGGCCAGCCCGCGCGCAAAACGCTATGCCGAACGATACACGCCGCGCGAGCCGCTCTCCATTGCTTCGCCGCCTTCGTGTCATTGTTCTTCTCGCAGCTTCGCTGGCTCTTGCGATCGGCGCCGTCGTTGCGTTTCGTGGCGTCGGCCGCTGGCTGGTTCGTCCTGATCCGTTGGCGCCCGCCGATGTGATCGTCGTCCTCAGCGGGACGATGCCCGCCCGCGCCGAAGAGGCAGCGCGCATTTTTGGAATGGGCTATGCGCCTAAGGTTTGGATCACTCGGCCTGTGAGCCCTGCGGACGAACTCGCCGGCATGGGCATTCCGTACGCCGGTGAGGAAGACTACAGCCGCGAGGTGCTGGTCCACGAAGGTGTTCCCGCGCAGGCGATTCGCATTCTTCCCGAGCCGATTGTCGACACGCAGCAGGAAGTGGAAGAAATCAGCCGCGAAGCGCGCGCCGAAGGAGACAGCCGCGTGATGATCGTCACCTCGCCGCAGCACACGCGGCGCGTGAAGGCGCTCTGGCACAAGCTCGTGGGCCGAAACCCCGCGCTGATCGTTCGCGGCGCTCCGCAGGACAGTTTTGACGCGGATCACTGGTGGCGCGACACGAGCGACGCCTTTTCCGTCGTGCGCGAGCTGATGGGCCTGTTGAATGCTAGGACGGGGTTGCGCGTGCATCCGCATTCCGCGTGACGTGCCAGAGGCTGGATTTTTACCGCCGCCCGGTGCCGAACGGCATGGACGCCGGCTCCAGAATCTTCCAACGATCCCATTGCGATTTCCTGGCCAAGTCGCGCAGCCGGAGCTGCCACTCGATCCCGAGCGTTTCGTCGCCGCCGGAATAGAACGCTTGCCACGACACCCCGGCCGGCGCCGGCCCCGCGCCGGTTTCGCTGCCGTTGCCGCCTTCGTTCGAAGGATCGTGGCTCCGAAATTCGGCAAGCTGATTCGTATCGAGCGGCACACGGAAGAAAATGACGTCCTCGTACTCGCTGGCGCCATGCCCGTTGCCGCCATGCTCATTACCGCCGTGGCCATTGCCGCCACTGCCCTCCCACGGCGCGAGATGACCGATCAGGTCGATGGAATTGTCGCGAAGGATGAGTTCGAGCGAAGGCGGCCGCTCGGTCGAAAACTTCGTGCGCACGAGCGCCAGTTCCCACAGCGTGAGCCCGCGGCCGGGTTTTGCCGGATCAGGATAAAAATCGAGCGACCGCATCCGCCAGCCGCTTTCCTTGCGGTCGGGCAGCACTTCCGACACGGTGGCGACGGTATGGCTGCGCCAGCGATCGAGCTTCACCGATCCCACGAAACTGCCGAACTCCCGGATGAACTGTAGGTTTTCGTCCGTCGTGTGCACGGCATCGCGCCAGAAGCGGTCGTTCAGGCGAAAGGTGAGCGTGAACACCTGCTCGAGCGGCATCGGAGAGGCCTCGCCAAGGCGCCGGCGGAATTCCGGATCAGCTATGTCTTCGAGATCGCGCACGCGTTCCGTGAGTCGGCGGATAGTCCACGCATGTTGATTGAGGACTTGCCGCCAGTGCTGCGCCAGGACGAAGAAGATGAATCCTACGATGACGCCTATGCCGATTGCCGGCCAGAGGATGTCCATTCAACGCTCTCCGAAGGACTCGAACCACACGCGCCTGCGCCCCGAATGGCCCGGATTCTACTACCAAAGCCTCCCTGCGCATACCCCGCATAAGCGCCTAGACCGGTCGATCCGGTCGACCGGAATCGTGCTCACGGTCTAAATGACAAGAGTCGATGGCGTTTAGCAATCCGCAATCGCCGCGAGTCTCAGATGGGAATGTTGCGCTCGTAGACCTTGCGAATTGGGTATTTCTACCGAGTCGTGCGTGCCGTATTGTCACGGATTGAATTTAGAGCTTGGGAGTCTATCTTTCTTTCTCGGGGACACGCCATTGGAACACCCGAACCTCATCTAGGACGTGGCTGCGAGTGGTGGCGCGTCTCCATCCCATGAAATGCCGCCTAAATCCCTCTCCGAGATGCGAATAGTCAGAGCCCTTACGGCGGAGAGAAAGTGGCCCGGTTCGGAGATACTGACTCCACCCAGAAGCTGAGCATTCCCCCACCTCAAAGTAAGGCGCGTTGCGCTACGAATGCAGGGTAACAAGGTGGAAATCGAGGAAAGTGCTGTTGCTCGCATCCAGTCGAACCACCAGGGTGAGCTTACAGAACTCCCGCCCGCCCGTATTCAACCACCATCGCAGCGAACCATCATCAAGCTGACGAGACCGACATAGATATACAGTGACAAGCGAATTGTTCCTCACCTCAAATCGTTCAGTCGACTGCCCCAGGCAGACAAAGTGGACTGTTTGCTGCGGCGTGCCGAACTCAAACGTACGGGCAATCGCGCGGACGAATTGGTAGATTGTTCGCAGGAACGTGCCATGGAAACGAGTACCTATCGCCGGTCGTGGAAGACGCTCGTGGCCTTCGCGATCATTTATTTCGTGTGGGGATCGACGTTTCTCGCGATTCGCATCGGCGTCCACGAAATTCCGCCGCTGGTGATGGCGGCGATACGTTTCTTGGCGGCGGGACTGGCTCTGTACCTTTGGATGCTCGCCCGGGGCGAGCCTTCGCCCAGCGCGCGCCAGTGGACGGCCGCGTCGCTGCTCGCGATTCCCCTCTTCGTCATGGACTATGGATTGCTCTTCTGGGCCGAGCAGCGCGTGCCTTCGGGCGTTGCCGCCGTCATGCTGGGCACGATCCCGGCGTTTATGGCGCTCTCGGAAATCATTTTCCTGAGAACCCAGAAGCTTACCGTGCGTCTGGCTCTGGCTCTCCTGATCGGATGCGGCGGAGTGGCCGTGCTGATGAACCGCTCTTTGGCCCTCGGCGGAGCGCCCATTGACAGGCTCGGCGCGGTGGCGTTGATCGTTGCGTCGCTGAGCTGGTCCGTGTCGTCGGCGTTCACGCGCAAGCTGCCGCTGCCGCCATCCAAAGCCATGAGCTCCGGCGTGCAGATGCTGGCCGGCGGCGTGTTTCTGGCGATCGTGGCGGGCGCGTTCGGCGAGTTTCGCGATTTCCATCCTGCCGCCGTTTCGCGCGGCGCGTGGCTTTCGCTGCTCTACCTGATTGTCTTCGGCTCGATCATCGCGTTCACCGCCTACACCTGGCTGATCCATCACGAATCGCCGACGAAGGTCGGCACGTACGCCTACGTGAATCCGGTCGTCGCGGTGATTCTCGGATATTTCCTCGGCGGCGAAGCGCTCGGCCTGCGAACCATTCTCGGCGCTCTCTGCATTTTGGTCAGCGTAGTCGTGATCACCACCACCCCTGCAAAAAAGCCCGCAGCGACGCTCGCATCGGAAGACACCGCCGAAGCCGCGCGCCCCTGATCCGTGCTGGCCGCCTTCCGCCTCTCGGTACTTTTCCGCTACGTGGTCGCAGTGATATCCTCTCCGCCGGAAGCGGACTGCAAATGAGGGAACCGATGACCAACGCACAGCGGCATGTGACCACGGTCTGCTTGTTTTGCCTTGCGAGCATCTCGTGTCCGACGGCGCACGCAGCGGCGGTTAAGATTCGAACGGTTTTCGCGGACCAAGAAGCGGTGCCGAATGTTCTCGTAATCGTGAGATCGATCGAGGGGCGAAGTGAAGAATTCGCGAGAGGCCTCAGCGGTCCTGACGGCTCGATAGCGTCACTAGAACTGCGGCCTGGACTTTACGAGGCAATTGCCACCTGTCCGTACGGCCATATTCCGACAACGGTTCACGACTTCCTCGTGGCCAACGAGGCAGCCCTGATAGAGGTCACTCTGAGTCCCGATAACGACCAGAGAATCAACTACAACGAGATCAACTGGAATGTTCAGATACTCGAACAGGACGGCCATCCGGCCGTGAACGCCGTGGTTATCGGGCGGAACGGCGAAGCTTCCACCGGGGTCAGCGTAGCCCGGACTGACGAACGGGGGCGGGCCACCGTTTCCGTTCCAGTCGACGGAGCTCTCATAGAGATCATTTACGGAGAACGAACCTGGATCGAGCCTGCTTACGCCCTAACCGAAGATGTCGGCAACTGTCGACAACGGTGCTTGTTACAGGCGAAAGCGCGGCTAGAAAAGCCTCGACAGCTTCTAACGATTCGCGTTCCGCAGTAATTCTCAACACCGGCGGGTGGCTCGGAATAGCTTCCTGATTTTGCTTGCACCCCAAGAATCCGGAGCCGGGAAACCGTTTCCGCGACACGCGCCAATTTGTAGGGGGCGCGAAGCCTGGCCATAATCTGTACTCAAGGACAGCTTGCTACGCGCACCAGAATTTGTCAGCCTCATGTAGGCGCTGTAAGCGCCTCGCCCTCTTGACGAGGGACGAATGCTCTT
>JBAPOM010000049.1:0-22826 GCA_049279635.1 Candidatus Acidiferrales bacterium | reverse complement strand
CTCGGGTGGTAATCCACGCCTATAATCATCATGTTCGGCTCCTTTCTCCCGAGCCTTTTGGTCATCAACAAACCAAAGTCTACTCGGGCCTAAGGAGCCGACATTGTTATGAAATCAAGTACCGTGTCTTCACGCTGACGCACGTCCGCCGCCATGTTGCGGGTAATCACAGCTTGGCGTGGCGGAGGCGCAGCGCGTTGGTGATCACCGAGACCGAGCTGAACGTCATCGCGGCGCTAGCGATGATGGGGCTGAGCAGCAGGCCGAAGAACGGATAGAGGACGCCCGCCGCGACCGGGATGCCGATCGAGTTGTAGGCGAAGGCGAAGAAAAGATTCTGGCGGATATTGCGCATGGTCGCGCGGCTCAGCGCCCGCGCGCGAGCAATGCCGCGCAGGTCGCCCGAGAGCAGCGTGATTCCCGCGCTCTCCATCGCGACGTCCGTGCCGGTGCCCATGGCGATGCCGACGTTTGCTTGCGCGAGCGCGGGCGCGTCGTTCACGCCATCGCCCGCCATCGCCACGATGTGCCCCTCGGCTTGCAGCTTTTTCACCGCCTCGCCCTTTTGCTCCGGCAGGACGCCCGCCTCAACTTGGTCGATTCCGAGCTTGCGCGCGACTGCCTCGGCTGTCGCGCGGCTATCGCCGGTGAGCATGACGATGCGGATGTGCTCGCGGTGCAGTTGCGCGATGGCCTCGGGCGTGGTCGCCTTGATGGGATCGGCAACCGCGATTGCGCCCGCGATCTTGCCGCCGAACGCAACGAACACAACCGTCGCGCCCTCGGATTCGAGCGATTTCGCGCGCTCGTCCAGATCGCCGGGCGGAATTTCCAGCTCCGCAAGCAGCGCCCGATTTCCGAGCGCCGCGCTGCGCCCGTCCATCATTCCAGTGACGCCCTTTCCGGTGCGCGAACGGAAATCTTTGATGTCGCCGGGCGGGATGTCGCGTTCTTTCGCCGCGGCAAGAATCGCCGCGGCGAGCGGATGCTCGCTCGCGCGTTCGAGCGTGGCCGCGACGCGCAGAACCTGAGCCTCATCGGTGCCCGGCGCCGCAATGATGGCGGTGACGCGCGGGCGTCCTTCCGTCAGCGTGCCCGTTTTGTCGACCACAAGCGTATCGACTTTCTCCAAAATCTCGAGCGCCTCGGCATTCTTCACCAGCACGCCGGCCAGCGCGCCGCGGCCCGTGCCCACCATGATCGACATCGGCGTCGCGAGCCCCAGCGCGCACGGGCAAGCGATGATCAGCACGGCGACGGCATTTAGCAGCGCGTGCGCCATTCGCGGCGGCGGGCCGAAAGCCGCCCACGCGACGAACGCCAGCGCCGCCGCGAGCACGACCGCTGGAACGAAGTACGACGCCACGCGATCGGCGAGCTGCTGCACGGGCGCGCGGCTGCGTTGCGCCGCGCTCACCATGCGCACGATCTGCGCGAGCACCGTCTCGCTGCCTACGCGCTCCGCGCGCATCACGAAGCTGCCCGTGCCATTCACGGTGCCGCCGGTGACGCGGCTGCCGTCAGTTTTCTCGACCGGGATCGGCTCGCCTGTCACGAGCGATTCGTCGATCGCGCTCGATCCGTCGGTCACCACGCCGTCGACGGGCACGCGCTCGCCGGGCCGCACGCGCAGCGTGTCGCCGGGCGCGATGTGTTCGACGGGCACATCGATCTCGGTACCGTCCGCGCGAACGAGCCGCGCCGTCTTCGGCGAAAGCTTCAGCAGCGAGCGAATCGCCGCGGACGTGCGGCTGCGCGCACGCAGCTCGAGCACCTGGCCGAGCAGGACGAGCGCCGTGATTGTCGCGGCAGCCTCGAAGTAAACGGGCACGTCGCCCGTGCTGCTTCGAAACGACGCAGGAAATATCGAAGGCGCAAGCACCGCAATCACGCTGTAAACGTAGGCCGTCCCCGTGCCGAGCGCGATCAGCGTGAACATGTTCAGGCTGCGATTCACGAGCGACGCCCAGCCGCGCGCGAAGAGCGGCCAGCCGCACCAGAGCACAGCCGGCGTCGCCAGCACAAGCTCCGCCCATTCAATCGGGCGGCGCGACCCGACGTGCACTCCGTTCACCCCCCACGTCACCTGGAAGGTGGACATTCCGAGCGCGAGCACCGGCAGCGCCAGAGCCGCGCTGATCCAGAAGCGCCGCGTCATCGAGACGAGTTCCGGATTCTCCTCTTCTTCCACCGTCACCGTGCGCGGTTCGAGCGCCATACCGCGGATCGGGCACGCGCCCGGTCCGGGGCGCACGATCTCCGGATGCATGGGGCAGGTGTATTCGACTCGCGTCGCGGGCACCGCGGGGATTTCCGGCTCCAGCGCCATGCCGCACTTGGGGCATGCGCCGGGGCGGTCCTGGCGCACCTCGGGATCCATCGGGCAGACGTAAGCCCCTGCTTTGGTGGGCGTTGGCGCGGGCTTGCTGACGCCGAGCTGAATCAGCGGGGCGGCAGGGGCCGGCTTAGCGCCCAGCTGAATCAAGGGAGCGGCGGCGGGCGGCTTACCGTTTATGTATCTCTGCGGGTCGGCATTGAATTTGCCTGCGCAGCCCGTGCAGCAGAAATAGTAGGTCTTCCCGGCATGCACCGCCGTCGCCTTGGCCCTTTCGGGCTCGACCACCATTCCGCAGACAGGGTCTCGTTCCATCGCTCCAATTGTAATGGGTAAGTGATGCGCCGCCATCATATCCCGGTCGAAGGGAACTTTCGCGACGAAGCTCACGTATCTGACTTCAGCACGTCGAAAATCGGCACACGGAGGGCGGCTGTGACGTCGAACGGCAACGGAAAGAACGGCCGCAAGCGGCGGAAACGATGGATCTTCCTCGGCGGCGGGGCAGCGGCACTGGTGCTGATCGTGGTGATTGCCTCCGCGGCGCTTCGCCCGAACCACGCGATCGACCCCGACAAGCTGGCCACCGTTGAGCGCGGCGATATCGCGCGGTCGGTGGTCGCCACGGGCAAGATCGAGCCGCTTACGCAGGTGGAAGTGAAATCGAAGGCGAGCGGCATCGTTGAAAAGCTTTTCGTCGATGCGGGCGATCGCGTGAAGGCCGGCCAGGTGCTCGCGGAACTGGACAAAGAGCAGCTTCAGGCCGCTGTGGGTGAATCGCGTGCCAATCTCGAGGCGGCCGAAGCGGCCAAGCAGGCAGCGGAAGCCTCGTATCAGAAAAATATCGTCGATGCCGAAGGCCCGGATGTTCCCTTTCTCAAGAGCGATATGCTGCGCGCGCAGGATTCCTACAAACAAGGCCTGATCGCGCTCAATGCGATGCAGGATGCGCAGAAAAATTACCAGCTGGCGCTCAACCGGCAGATGTCCGCGCAGCGCAACGTGCAGGTGAGCAAGGCCGATGTGGCGGAAGCGGAAGCGCAGATCGCGCAGGCCAAAGCCGCGCTCGACAACGCGAACGAAAACCTCCAATACGCCACCATCACCAGCCCAATCGATGGCGAAGTGCTTTCGCGAGACGTCGAGATCGGCGACGCGGTGAGTTCGATTCTCGTTCTCGGCTCGCAAGCCACGCTCGTAATGACGCTCGGCGACGAGAGCGAAGTGTATGTGAAGGGCCAGGTCGACGAATCCGACATCGGCAAGGTGTATCTGGGGCAGCCGGCGCGCATCTCCGTCGAGTCGTTCAAGGACAAGCAGTTCCAGGGTCGCGTCACCAAGATCGCGCCGCTCGGCGTGGAGAAGGACAACGTCACCACCTTCGAGGTGCGCGTCTCGATCGTGAACGCCACCGGCGAGCTTCGCGCCAATATGAGCGCCAACGCCGAAATCATCCTCGAGGAAAAGAAAGACGTCCTGCTGGTTCCCGAAGGCGCGGTGATTTTCGACAAGGATAAAAGCGCGTCCGTGGACGTCGCCGATCCGAAATCCGATGCGGGGCGCCGCAGCGTCCCGGTGAAGCTCGGCATCTCGAACGGCGTGAAGGCCGAGGTGCTCTCGGGCCTCGGCCAGGGCCAGCAAGTCGTCCTGCAGTGATGCGCTTGCAGGCGCGAATCACCGGAAAAGTGCAATGAGCTTCAGCGACCTGCTCAAAGACACGCTCGAAACGCTCTGGGCGCATAAGCTCCGCACGTTCCTCACGATGTTCGGAATCGCGTGGGGAATCGTTTCGATCACGCTGATGGTCGCCGCCACGCAGGGCCTGCGCGTCGGGCTGAAGCGCAATAGCGAATCCTTCGGCAAGGACATCATGATCTTCTTCGCCGGCCGCACCAGCATGCAGGCGGGCGGAATGCGCGCTGGGCGCGACGTTCATTGGAACGACGACGACTACGTCGGCGTGCTCGCCGAATCGCCCGCCTGCCGGTACGTCCTGCCGGAAATCGGCAATGAGGTTCCGCTTCGCAGCCGCTACAACAGCGCCAAGCTGCTTGTGGTCGGCTCGCTGCCGCCGTTCGCGGAGGAGCGCAGCATCGACGTCGCCGAAGGGCGTTTCTACAACGCCGAGGATCAGGCGAACGCCAACCGCGTGGCATTCCTCGGCAGCGATGCAAAGAAGCAGCTCTACGGCAATCGCGAGGCGATCGGCGAAACGATCTGGTTGCAGGACATCCCGTTCACGGTGATCGGCGTGATGCGCGCGAAAAATCAAAATTCCGATTACGATGGCGAAGACATCCGCAAGATCTTCATTCCCTACAGCACGATCGCCCGTGATTTCCCCAATAAGCCGCCCGACCCGCCGCACACGATCGACCACATGATCGTGGTGCCGCAATCGCTCGCCGAGCACATGGATTGCAAGCGTGAGTCGCTCGCGGCTCTCGGCACGATCCATCGTTTCAACCCGAAAGACGAAGAGGCGGCGTTCGTATGGGACACGATCAAGAATTCGGAGGCGAACGCGCTGATCGCGAACGGCATGGAATATTTCATGGGCTCCGTCGGCGTGATCACGCTATGCCTCGGCGGCCTCGGCGTGATGAACGTGATGCTCGTGGCCGTGCGCGAGCGAACGCGCGAAATCGGCGTGCGCAAGGCGCTCGGCGCCACGCGCCGCGCCATCATTAGCCAATTTTTCATCGAGACGCTGATTATCGCGTTCCTCAGCGGCGGCGTCGGCATGGGCATTGCGTACGGATTGTGCGCGCTCGTCGATTTGCTGCCCATGCCGCAGGTTTTCGCGGGCCTGCTCCCGACGTGGCAGTCGGGAGCGGTTTCATTCGCGCTGCTCGCGGCGATTGCCGTCGGCTCGGCGCTCTACCCGGCGAGCCGCGCTGCGGCGGTCGATCCGATTGAGGCGCTGCGGTACGAGGCGGGAGGCTAGCGCGTGTTCGAGGAAATTCTCAGGCAGGCGTGGGCGTCGCTGCGCAGGCAGCCGGTGCGCACCTGCCTCACGATGGCCGGTATCGTGTGGGGGATCGTCGCGGTCACCATGCTGCTCGCCTATGGGACGAGCTTTCGCCACGTGCTGATGCACACGTTTCAGGCTTTCGGGAAAAACGTGATCGTCTGCTGGCCCGGCACCACCAGCGAGCAGGCGGGCGGCGAACGCGCGGGCAAAACGGTGCAGCTCGAGCAGGAGGACGTCGACGATATTCGCGCCGGCGCGACCGCCGTAAAGCAGGTCTGCCCGGAGACCGTGAAATTTCTCGGCCTCTCGCATGAGGAGCGATTCGGCACCACCGCCGTGCGCGGCGTATGCGTCGAATACGGCTACATGCGCAACGAAGTGGCGAGCCAGGGTCGCTGGCTCAATGCGGACGACGAGGTGAACCGGCGGCGCGTGGTTTTCCTCGGCGCCATGATCCAGAAGAAGCTGTTTGCCGGAATGCCCGCCATCGACCAGACCGTGCGGATCGACGGCGCGCCTTTCACCGTGATCGGCACGATGGACAGGAAATTTCAGGACAGCAGCTACTTCCAGAATGACGACCAATCGGTTTGGATCCCCTATTCGACCGCGGGCGATCTGTGGGATACGAAATCGGCGAGCGTGCTCGTCGTCACGCCCGTGAGCCCGGAAATGGAAGCGCTCGCGCAGCAGCAGGTGCTCGCCATTCTCGCGGAGCGGCAGCATTTTTCGCCCACGGACAAGCGCGCGGTGCGCATGCTCAGCATGGCGGCGTTTCGCCCGATCTACGTGGGGATCACGTACGGCCTGGAAATTCTGCTTTTGTTTATCGGGCTGCTCACGCTCGGCATCGGCGGCGTCGGCGTGATGAATATCATGCTCGTCACCGTGAACGAACGCGTGCGCGAAATCGGCCTTCGCCGCGCGCTGGGCGCTCGTCGGCATCACATTCGCTGGCAATTTCTCGCGGAGGCGCTCGCGCTGACGATGGCCGGCGGCCTGATCGGCGTCGTGCTTTCCGTTGTCATCGGCGAGCTCATTGGCACGCTGCCGTTTCTCGGCCCGGCCTACGAGGACACATCGGGTACTGTGGATATCCACATGCACGTGTCCTGGGAAATTCTAGTGGCCTCGGTCGGCGTGCTGGTCGTGGTGGGTGTGCTGAGCGGGCTCGTTCCCGCGATGCGGGCCGCGCGGCTCGATCCGGTGGAAGCGCTTCGCTACGAGTAGCGTCAGCGAGCAGAGCCAACGGCCGGCGCTACTTCTCGCTGAGCACCGAATCCATGTACGCCATCATTTCCGAGCTGGTCCAGTCCTGCGCTCCCACCAGCTTTCGGTCGATTTTGCCGTTGCGATCGATCACGTAGGCCTCGGGGATCATCGACGTGCCGTAGTCAGTCTCGATTTTCTTCGAGGGATCGCGAAAAGTGGGGAAGGGGACGTGGTACATCTGAAGGAAATTGTCGTAGGCGCTTTCATCGTCGTCCATGCTCACCCCAAGCACCGTGCCGCCGCGCGGCGCGATCCGCTGCTGCAGCGCATTGAGCGACGGCGCCTCGTCCACGCACGGCGGGCACCACGAGGCCCAGAAATCGACGATCACGACCTGGCCGCGCAGGTCCGATAGCTTCGTGGGCTTGCCGTTTAACGTGAATTGGAAATCCTTCGCGGGGCGTCCGTGCAGGCTGGGTTCGCCTTGGCGGTAATCAGGACGCGCAAATAGAAAGATCAGAAAAGCTATGAAGGCGAGAACGACGCCTGTTTTCAGTTTCCGTTTCAATCCCCCGTCCAAGAACCTATAATGAAACCAATATAGCAGGAGCGTAGCCAAACCGACAGCGGGCAGTTACGCAATTCGCCCAGCCAGGAACAAACAGCCTTGGTTTCCGCCATCATCCCCGCTCGAAACGAAGAGGCTTCGATCGCGCGCACCGTGGAATCGGTGGCGGCGCAGCCGGAAATCGGCGAGGTGATCGTCGTCGACGACCAGTCGACCGATCGCACCGGCGAAATTCTCGCAGCCTTGGCCACCCTAATTCCGAAGCTTCGTGTGCTTTCGGCGCACGAACTCCCGCGAGGCTGGGTCGGCAAGAACCACGCCGCGTCTCTCGGGGCGGCCGCCGCGACAGGCGATTGGCTGCTTTTTACCGACGCGGACACGTTTCATCTGCCCGGCTCCGCGCGCCGCGCGCTGGCCGATGCGGTCGATCACGATGCGGTTCTCGTCTCGTATTCGCCCGAGCAGGAACTCGGAACATTCTGGGAGCGGGCGCTGATTCCGTTCGTCTATTGCCGGCTGGCCTCGCGATTTTCGTTTGCGCGCGTGAACGACCCGCGCCAGCCGGATGCCGCTGCCAACGGCCAATTCCTCATGGTGCTCCGCGATGCGTATGAATCGGCCGGCGGGCACGCGGCCATCGCCGCCGAAATTGTGGAAGATGTCGCGCTCGCTCGGCGCATCAAACGAGAGGGCTACCGAATCTACTTCACTGCGCCGATCGGCATCGTGCGAACGCGGATGTACGGGTCGTTCGCCGCGATGTGGCAAGGTTGGACGAAGAATCTCTATCCATTGATGGGCGGCCGGCCGCGATCGGCGCTGCTCGAGCTCGAGGCGTTTCCTCTGGTCGAGATTCTGGTGCTGACGTTCGTATGGGCGCTTCTTTTTCGCGCCGAGCACCTCTCGTCGTGGTTCTTGTTGGTGTTTGTGCTGGGCGCGCTGGCGGGCGCGCATCTCCGCTACGCGGTTGCGTTGTACCGGAATCTTTTCCCGGTTTCTCTCGTCCAATATTACGTCCCGGGGGCCTGCCTGTACGCCGCCGCTCTTGTTGCGTCATGGTGGAAAAATACGAGGGGCGCCGTGGTCTGGAAGGGCAGGGAATACCCGGCCAAAAGCCTATGATTCGAGTGACGCGCAAAGTCGAATTTTCCGCGGCGCACTTCTACCACAACCCCGTTTTTTCGGCGGAGGAGAACAAGCGCGTCTTCGGCAAGTGCGCAAATCTCCATGGCCACGGGCATAATTACGTGCTCGAAGTCACGGTCGCGGGCGAGCCGGACCCCGCCACGGGGATGGTCCTCGACCTGAAGGAGCTGAAGGATATTTTGCAGCGCGAGATTATCGATCGCATGGATCATCGCCATTTGAATCACGAAGTGCCGGAGCTCGCGGGCAAGATTCCCACGTGCGAAAACATCGCCGCCGTGATCTGGAATCTGCTCGAGCCGCGGATCAAGCAGGGAAAGCTCGATCGCGTGCGGCTCTACGAATCGCCCGACCTCTTCGCCGATTGCACGGCGGAATCGAATGGCAACGTGGGCTTCGCAGGAGGCCGCGCGTGACGACCCGTCTGAAATTGTCGCTCACGCGCCGCTATCGCTTCTCGGCGTCGCATCGGCTGCACAGCGCCGAATTTAGCGAGGAAGAAAACCTGCGCCTTTACGGCAAGTGCAGCAACCCCTATGGCCACGGGCATAATTACGTGGTCGAAGTCACGATGGGCGGCCCGGTCGATCCGGCGACCGGCATGATCGCGAATCTCGGCGAACTCGATCCGTTTGTCGAGCGCGAAGTGATCGAGGCTTTCGATCAGAAATATCTGAACGAGGAGGTTCCTCAATTCAGCGCGCAGGTGCCGACCACCGAGAACGTGTGCCGCGAAATCTACCGGCGGCTGAAGCCGTTTCCGGCAGCGCGGCTCGAGCGCGTGCGAATCGAAGAAACCAGCAACAACAGTTTTGAATTTGCCGGCTAGATTTTCGCGAACCGGTTGCGCCATATCAGGAGCGGAGTGCTCATGCCCAAGACAACGAACAGCAAGATCGCCGTGGATGAAACGCCGGAGCTCTCGATTCCGGAGACGGAAGCATCGGGAAACATCGCAGAGTTGGTGCGACAGATAATTGTGCAGCTCGGCGAAGACCCGAACCGCGAGGGATTGCGGCGCACGCCCGAGCGCTTCGAAAAGGCGCTGCGGTTCCTCACCAGCGGCTACCGCCAGGACCCGGCGAAAATCCTGAATGGCGCGATGTTCAGCGTCACCTACGACGAAATGGTGGTCGTGAAGGATATCGAGGTCTACAGCCTCTGCGAGCACCACCTGTTGCCGTTTTTCGGCAAGTGCCATGTGGCGTACATCCCGAATAAGAAAGTCGTCGGGCTGAGCAAGATCGCCCGGCTCGTCAATATGTACGCGCGCCGCTTGCAGATTCAGGAACGGCTCACCAGCCAGATCGCGCAGACGCTCGACGGCCAGCTCAGCCCGCAGGGAGTGGGGGTGATCGTCGAGGCGCGGCATCTTTGCATGGTGATGCGCGGTGTGGAGAAGCAGAATTCCGCCGCGATGACCAGCGCCATGCTCGGCGTCTTTCGCGAAAACAAGCAGACGCGCGACGAATTCCTCTCGCTGATCCGCGGCGGCAAATCGTAACACTTTCCGCGGCTCACGTTTATCACTCTCGCCAAGATGAAGGCCGCAGCGCGCCGGGAACGAAACATGCGCGAGAGCGCTAATTGTGCCCCTCGGAAGCGTATGCTATACAAAAATCGAGACATCCGTGAAAAACGACCCGCAAAAACGCGCCAAAATTGACCATTTAGCGGGCTATAAGCGGTTTCACCGCGCCGTTTTCCGCGATTCTTGACCATGAAATCCTCCAAAGCCGCCCGTCGAAAATCTCGCAGGCTCAAAAGCGCGCGTGGGTCTCACGCGTTTTGGGTCGACAAAGCGCTCGAGAAAATGACGCTGCGCGAGAAATTGGGGCAAATGCTGATGGTTCCGTTTTTCGGCGGCTTCGCGTCGGCCGAAAGCGCGGAATACCGAGAAGTGATTCGGCAGGTCGAAGAAAATCGCGTGGGCGGGCTGATCCTGGCTACGGTGCGCGGGCCGCTGGGAATCAAGCGCAGCCAGGTCTATCCCACTGCGGAGATCGCGAATGAACTGCAGCGGCGCGCGAAGGTTCCATTGCTGATCGGCGCGGACTTCGAATCGGGGACGCGCATGCGGCTTGAGGAAGGCACAGCGTTTCCATCCGCGATGGCGATCGCCGCGACCGGCCAGCCGCATTTCGCATACGTGGCCGGGAAGTTGACGGCGATGGAGGCGCGCGCTGCAGGCGTCCACTGGATCTTCGCGCCCGATGCGGACATCAACAACAACCCCGACAACCCGATCATCAACGTGCGGTCGTTTGGCGAGAGCGCCGAGGAAGTGGCGCGGTACGTCGAGGAGTTCGTGCGCGGCGTGGAGGAAAACGGCGCGCTGGCGACCGCGAAGCATTTTCCCGGGCATGGAAATGTGAGCGTCGATTCGCATCTGGCTTTGGCGACGGTACCGGGCAGCCGCGAGGAACTCGAGCAAAACGAGCTCGTGCCATTTCGCGCAGCGATTCGCGCGGGCGTCAGTTCGATCATGCCCGGGCATCTCGCCGTCCCCGCGCTCGATTCGGATCCCAGCGCGCCCGCGACGGTGTCGTCCAAAATCCTGACCGGGGTGCTGCGCGGCGAGATGAAATTTCGTGGGCTCATTGTCACCGACGCGATGGAGATGGGCGGAGTCGCATCGCTCTTCGCGCCGGGCGAGGCGGCGGTGCGTTCGGTTGAGGCGGGCGCGGACGTGCTGTTGATGCCGCCGGTTCCTGACGCGGCGATTGCCGCGCTTGAAGATGCGATTGGAAATGGGCGGATTTCCGCTGCGCGGATCAACGAATCCGTGCGGCGCATTCTGAGCGCCAAGGCGCGGCTCGGACTCGATCGGACGAAGCTTGGTGATGTTGCGAAGCTCGACGAGATCTTCGGGAGGCCAGAGTTCGAAGCGCAGGCACAGGAAATCGCCGACCGCGGCGTGACGCTGTTGCGCGATTCTGCTCGAATGCTGCCGCTCGATTCGACACAGCCGCTTAGGGTTTTGCTCGTCGCGCTGTCGGCCGATCCCGACGCTTGTTCCGGCGAGACGATCGAGTCGGAGATTCGCGCGCGCGTCGATTCGCTTGCGGTGCTGCGCGCAGACACGCAATTTATGAATGTTAGCACGCTCAATCTGCCTCGACCGGAGACGTACGACGTGGCGATTGCGGCGCTTTTCGTCCGCGTGGCCGATCGCAAGGGCAACGTCGGCTTCCCCGACGATCAGCGCGCGTTTGTGAACCAACTGCTCGCAACCGGCAAGCCCGTCGCGGTCGCGTCGTTTGGCAGCCCCTATTTGATCGAGCGCTTTCCCAACGCGAAAACGTGGCTGGCGGCGTTTTCTACAAACGGCGTGTCGCAGCGTGCCGGGGCGCGGGCGCTATTCGGGCAAGTGGCGATCTCCGGCCGAATTCCCGTGACGGTTCCGGGCATGGTGCGGCGAGGTGATGGGCTGCACGTGGATGCAAATCCGATGACGGTCGAGCGCGCGCCCTCGGCGACGTCCGATCGACTCAAGCCCGCATACGCGGTTCTCGATCGCGCGCTTGCGGACGGCGCTTTTCCAGGCGGCGTGCTGGCTGTGGGGTTGAACAACCGGCTGGCCGTTCATCCCTTTGGAACGATGACACGCGGCGCCAAGGCAGAGCGCGTGTCGGCAGAGACGATCTACGATGTGGCGTCACTCACGAAGCCGATTGTGACGACGACGGCCGCGATGATGCTTTTCGAGCGCGGGCAGCTCGATCTCGATGCGCTTGTCGCGCGATATTTGCCGGAATTTGCAGGGGCTAGCGCGAGCGATCCGGATGCGGCTTGGCGCGCATGTGTTACGGTGCGGATGCTCTTGCTACACGATTCGGGGCTACCCGCGCATCGCGAGTTTTTCAAGGACGCGAAAGGCAAAAAAGAGATCGTCGCGCGGGTGATGGCGGAGCCGCTCGTGTGCGAGCCGGGGACGCAGATTGAATACTCCGACCTCGGATTCGTTCTGTTGGGAGAAATCATCGAGCGGCTGACCGGCGAATCGCTCGACGAATTCGCGCGGAAGAATATCTTCATGCCGCTCGGGATGAACCTTTCGATGTTCAATCCGCCGCGAAACCTTAGCGCGAGGATTGCTCCGGCGCAAAACGATGCGATCTATCGCAAGCGGCTGCTGCGCGGCGAAGTGGACGACGAAAACGCATGGGCCATGGGCGGCGTGGCGGGCCACGCGGGGCTTTTCTCGACCGCGGGCGATCTCGCGATCTTCGCGCAGATGACGCTGAATGGCGGGATCTACGCGCACCGGCGGCTATTGGCGCGCGCGACGATCGAACGATTCACCGCGCGGCAAGAGATCGGCGATTCGGCGCGCGCGCTTGGCTGGGACGTGCCTGTGCAGCCGTCTTCCTCGGGCGTCCATTTTTCTGCGGCGAGCTATGGCCACCTCGGATTCACCGGCACGTCGCTGTGGATCGATCCCGAACGAAAGGCGCTCGTGATTCTGCTGACGAATCGCGTTCATCCCACCCGGGCGAACGAAAAGATCAAGCAGGTGCGGCCAGCTCTTCACGACGCCGTTTTCGAGGCGCTTGGGCTGGCTGCGGGCCAGGCGGCGGGTCAATGATTGGGCCGATAACTCCTCGTGCACAATCGGCATCCAAAGTTCATCCCCAGCAGAAGAGTGCGTTCGCGCCCCGCTATAATCTTCGTAGCGTGATGGGGGCGTGAGGAGCATTTGAAACCGGTTAGGACAGAGCAGCGCAATCCGCGTTCGCGCGGCCTCGATCGGAAATCAACGCTCGAAATCCTGCGTACCCTGAACCGCGAAGATGCGCGCGTGGCTCTGGCCGTGCGGCGCGAATTGCCGAACGTTGCGCGGGCCGTCGATGCGATCGTGAAGGCGCTGGGCTCGGGCGGCAGGCTTTTTTACATCGGCGCGGGAACGAGCGGGCGGCTGGCGGTCCTTGACGCGGCGGAATGCCCGCCGACATTCGGGACGCCGCCGAAGATGGTGCAGGCGATCATCGCCGGGGGCGCGAGGGCGCTGCAGCATGCGTCTGAGGGCGCGGAAGATTCGGCAGCGGGCGGCGCGCGCGATCTGCGGCGCGCTGGTCTGACATCAAAGGACGTGGTGGTGGGGCTAGCGGCGAGCGGAACGACGCCGTACGTGTTGGGCGCGCTGGCATTCGCTAAGCGGAGCGGCGCGGTGACGGTCGGCGTGGCGGCAAATCCGCGGTCGCCGTTGGCGCGCGCAGCGCGAATCGGCATCGCGCCGGACACCGGCCCTGAGGCGATTTCGGGTTCGACGCGGCTGAAGGCCGGGACGGCGCAGAAGCTGGTCCTGAACCTGCTTTCTACCGCTGCGATGGTGCGGCTTGGCAGGGTCTACGAGAACTGGATGGTTCACGTGGCGCTGGCAAATCAGAAGTTACGGCGGCGAGGCGTGAGGATTTTGCAGGAAGCGGCCGGCGTGAGCGCGTCCACCGCCGAACACGCTGTGCGGCAGGCCGGCAACGATCTGACGGCGGCGCTGGTGATGCTGAAAACCGGCGGCAGCGCCCGGGACGCTCGCAGGTGGCTCGCCGCGAGCGGCGGAAATGTGCGGCAGGCGCTCCATGCCGCGGGAAAGCCGCAGAAGAAGAATATCTAGGGACACCAATCGGACTAGGACGAGACATGGATCGATTCGAGATTCACGGCGGCAAGCGGCTCGAAGGGACGGTGCGGATCAGCGGCGCGAAGAATGCTGCGCTGCCGGAGATGGCGGCGGCGCTGCTGACGTCCGAGCCGGTACATCTGAAGAATATCCCGCACGTGCGCGACATCATCACGATGGCGAAACTGCTGGCGCACATGCGATGCGTCGTGTCGAGCCCGGATATTCCGCCGAGCGAATTCACGTTTCGCGCAGAGACGGTTTCGCATGCCGAAGCGCCGTACGAGCTGGTGAAGACGATGCGCGCGTCGGTGCTGACGCTGGGGCCGCTCGTCGCGCGGTTTGGCTACGCGCGGGTGTCGTTGCCGGGCGGCTGCGCGATCGGGGCGCGGCCGATCGATTTGCACATCCAGGCGCTGGAAAAGCTGGGCGCGAAGATTGCCGTAGATCACGGATATGTGGAGGCGCGGGCTGCGCGGCTGAAGGGCACAACCTTTCGCTTTCCGAAAATTACGGTGACTGGCACGGAAAACATTCTCACGGCTGCGGTGCTGGCCGAAGGCGAAACCATTCTCGAGAATGCGGCGCTCGAGCCGGAAATTCCCGATCTCGCGGAGCTGCTGACGAAGATGGGCGCGAAGATCGAAGGAGCCGGAACGCCGACGATTCGCGTGCAAGGCGTCGAAAAGCTGCACGGCGCGACGCATACCGTGATTCCCGACCGGATCGAGACGGGAACGTTTCTCGTGGCGGGCGCGATTACTGGCGGCGAATTGCTGTTGACGCACTGCGAGCCGGCGCACCTCGGCGCAGTGATCGAGAAGCTGCGCGAGTGCGGCGTCGAAATCAAGTGCGAAGGCAACGGCACCATGCGCGTGCGCGCCGCGAAAAAGCTGGTGGCGGCCGACATCGAGACAACCGAGTTTCCGGGGTTCCCGACGGATATGCAGGCGCAGCTCATGGCGCTGGCGACGCAGGCGCAGGGCGTGTCGCGCGTTCACGAGACCATTTTCGAGAACCGGTTCCTTCATGCGAGCGAAATGATGCGGATGGGCGCGAACATCACGATCGACGGAAACTGGGCGATCGTGACCGGGCCGACTCCGCTGACAGGCGCGCCGGTGACGGCTTCGGACCTGCGCGCGAGCGCGGGGCTGGTCCTTGCGGCGCTGGTCGCACAGAACACGACGGTGATCGACCGCGTCTACCACATCGACCGCGGGTACGAGCGCATCGAGGAGAAGCTACGCAGCGTGGGCGCCAGCATCGAGCGGATTTCGTCGCCGGAGTAAGCCCCGGGCCATTGCGACCGTGCAAGGGCGGGTTTGAAACCCGCCCCCTACAACCTGTTCGGTCGATCGGCGGAAGAATCGCAAAAGAAAAGGGGAGGCGATGATTGCCTCCCCTTTTGCTTTGACTGCTGCCAAGAGCCGGCGAGACGCCGGCGCTACGAACCATTAGCCGGCGGCTTCGCCTTTGGCTTGCTTGTCGCGCTGGTCGCGCAGGACGGCTTTGCGGCTGAGGCGGATTTTGTTGCCTTCGATGGCGAGGACCTTGACCAGTACCTGATCGCCTTCCTTGAGCTCGTCGCGGACGGCGCGGATGCGCTGCTCGGCGATTTCGCTGATGTGGAGAAGGCCGTCGGTGCCCGGGAAAATTTCAACGAAGGCGCCGAATTCGGCGATGCGCACGACCGTGCCGAGATAGGTTTTGCCCATCTCGGCGGTCGCGGTGACGTCGCGAATCATCTTCAGGGCATCCTCGGCGGCTTTGCCGTTGTTCGCGAAGACGTGGACCTTGCCGTCGTCCATCACGTCGATCTTCACGCCCGTGGCTTCGATGATCGAACGGATTTTCTTTCCGCCGGGGCCGATCAGATCGCGAATCTTGTCCGTGGGGATGCTGAGCATGTGGAGGTGCGGCGCGTACTCGGAAATTTCGGCGCGGGCGGACGAAATGGTCGGATCCATAATATCGAGAATCTGGAAGCGCGCTTTGCGGGCCTGTTCCAGAGCCTCCCGCATCATCGGGATGCTGACGCCGCCGACCTTGATGTCCATCTGGAGCGCGGTGATGCCCTGGCGCGTGCCGGCGACTTTGAAGTCCATATCGCCGTAGTGATCTTCGGCGCCGGCGATATCGGTGAGGATCGCGTACTTATCGCCTTCGACGACGAGGCCCATCGCGATACCCGCACAGGGTGACTTGAGCGGCACGCCCGCGTCCATCAGAGCGAGCGACCCGCCGCAGACGGTCGCCATCGACGAGGAGCCGTTCGATTCCAGAATGTCGGAAACGACGCGCATGGCGTACGGGAAGTCCGCTTCCGCCGGAATCAGATTGGCAAGGGCGCGCTCGGCGAGAGCGCCATGGCCGATTTCGCGGCGCCCGGGACCGCGCAGGAATTTCACTTCGCCCACCGAGAACGGCGGGAAATTGTAGTGCAGCATGAAGCGCTTGAACGACTCATCCTCGAAGAGAAGGTCGAGGCGCTGCTTATCTTCCTTGGTGCCGAGCGTGGTGGTGACGAGCGCTTGCGTCTCGCCGCGGGTGAAGAGAGCGGAACCGTGCACGCGTGGCAGCACGCCGACTTCGCAGGTGATCTGGCGAATCTGGTCGAAGGCGCGGGCATCGGGACGGCGGCGGCGATTCAGCATATCGTCGCGGAAGATGTGCTCGCGAAGGCGCTCGAAGGCGCGATAGGCGAGCTTTTTCTTGTCGTCATCATCTTCGGGAATCGCGGCCATGATTTCGGCCTTGATCGTGTCGACGAGGCCGTAGCTTTCGAGCTTCGGATGCTTGGCTGTGTCGAGGGCGTCGCGGAGGCGTTCGCCATACTTTTGGGTGATCTGCTGATAGAGCGCTTCGTCGAAGGCGGGCGGCGTGACCGTGACTTTCTTCTCGTTGACGCGCGCGCCGAGATCCTTGATCGCCGCGACGATCTGCTTGATGGCGGCGTGGCCGAATTCGAGCGCGTCGGCGACCGTATCCTCGGAAACTTCGAGGGCGCCTGACTCCACCATCACGATGGCTTCCGCCGAGCCGGCTATGACGATGTTCAGCAGGCTCGTCTTTTGCTCGGCCACCGTGGGATTCACCACGAGCTTGCCGTCGAGCAGGCCGACGCGGACGCAGGCGATGGGCTTCGCAAACGGAATCTTCGAAATGTAGAGCGCCGCCGACGCGGCGGTGACGCCGATCACGTCGGGATCGTTTTCGCTATCCGCGGAGAGCACCATGGCAACGACTTGCGTTTCGGTCGACCAGCCCTCGGGAAATAGCGGGCGCAGCGGACGATCGATCAGGCGCGAGGTAAGAATTTCGCGCTCGGAGGGGCGGCCTTCGCGCTTGAAGAAACCGCCGGGAATCTTGCCCGCGGAATAGGTGTACTCGCGGTAGTCGACCGTGAGCGGGAGAAAATCCTTTTCGGTTGCCTTGTTGTCCATGCACGCTGTGGAGAGCACGACCGTGTCGCCGTAGCGCGCCACGACGGCGCCGTGCGCCTGGCGGGCCATCTTGCCCGTTTCGAGGGTCAGCTTGCGGCCGCCCAGATCCAAACTCACTTGTTCAAACATGTCACTTCCTTCTGTCCCGGATCACCGGGAACGTCATCGGATACGAGAGAGTGTCTCGGAAAAGCATCTCGAAGAGGTGAGGGGCAAGGCAGTGGGATTATTGGGCAGACGGGCTCGCGCATGGCGGTTCCAATGGTCCGCAAGACGGCCGACAACTCTGCTTCGTGCTGCCGTGGAGGGGAATGCGACCGGAGGAGCCGCTAAGGAAATCCGCACTACTTGCGCAAACTGAGTCTTTCAACAATCTCGCGATACCGATCCGGGTCGCGGCGATTCAGGTAGTCCAGCAACCGGCGGCGCTTATTGACCATCATAATTAAGCCGCGCCGTGATGCATGATCCTTGGCATGGGACTGGAGGTGGGTCGTCAGGTAGTTGATCCGCTCGCTTAATAGGGCAATCTGCACTTCCGGGGAGCCCGTATCTTTCGTGTGAGTCCGGAACTGCTCGATTACACCAATTTTGGCTTCGATCAACTGTTCACCTCTGGCTGAAACGTCGTACCCCTACTCTGCTCTCTTTAGCCTCTTCTTAACTTAATAATGATAGCACACAGTTTTCGGGCATTCCACAACCAATTTGTGCGCGCCCGAGCCGCCGCTCTCGCGAAATTCGGCGCCGAAGAGCATTGCGGAGAGGCTCTTACGGACGCCATGGAAATCGGCGCGCAACGCGCCGGCTTGCAAAAAGTCGTCCAAGGTATACTGGGCGAAAGGCGCGCGAAATACAGCGATATGACGATTGTATCCACAGTTCGCCGAAAGCATGCAATTCGCGTTGCCTCGCTCGTGTGTTCGCTGGTTGCGCTTCTCGCTGCGGCGATTTTCGCCACGAGAGGGCACGCGCAGACGAAAGCCCCCGCGACGTATCCGCAGGAAATCAGCCGGGTGACGTTTGCTGTGGCGGGCGATGTGATTCCGCACGAACCTGTCGTGGAAGCCGCGAAGGCCGCCGCTACCTCGGACAATCACGATGGATGGGATGCGCTCTTTGCGAATGTCTCGGACGTGTTTCGCGGCGCCGACTTCGGCTTCGTAAATCTCGAGACGCCCGACGCGCCGAAACATTCTCTTGGCACGAAGGCGTTTCAGTTCAATGCGCCGATTGCTCTGCTCGATTCGCTGAAATTCAACGGCATCAACGTCGTCTCGTTCGCGAATAACCACGTGATGGACCAGGGCTGGGCAGGATTCAACGAATCGCTCGAGCATCTGCGCGAGGAAGGGTTGCTGTTTGTGGGCTCAGGCGCGACCGCCGACGCGGCGTGGCAGCCTCTCATTCTGGAAAAGAACGGCATTCGCATCGGATGGCTCGGGATGACGCGGTGGCTCAACGGCAATCGCAACCCCAGCAAAGATAGCCAGCCGCACGTGGCGTTCTTCCCGTACCCGGGTGAATCGATGGGCGCGCCGGGACGCGACGAGGCGGGGGTGCTCGCCGCAATCAAGGCGGCGCGCGCGGAGTGCGATCTGCTGCTGATCTCAATTCACTGGGGGATCGAATATGCGCCGATGCCGCGACCCGAGGACGTGGATGAAGCGCACAAATTTCTCGAGGCGGGCGCAAGCGCCGTGGTTGCCAGTCATCCGCATGTGCTCCAGCCTATCGAGACCTACGTGACGCAGGATCAGCGGAAAACGGTGATCTTCTATTCGCTCGGCAATTTTCTCTCGAATCAGTCCGCGACATACGTGCAGGACTTGATGCCGGACAAGACGGCCGAGCCGCGCGAGTCGATCATCGCGAAATTCGCCATCGTGAAGAAGGATTACGGCCCGGCGGGAACTCGCGTGGAATTGAGCGACGTCGGGATCATGCCGATCTGGGAAGAAAACAACCGCCTCGCGCTGCGGAGCGGCCGCGCGAAGGCATCCTCGATTTATCCCGTGTTCATGGACCGCGTGATTCCGCAACTGCAGGCGCGAGTCGACCAGTTGAATCAAACCGGCGCGCAGATGACGGACGCGCAGAAGCAGGAATTCACGCAAGTTTTGAATCAACTGGCGATGCTGAAACATCAGCGGGAGATGGTGCTCGATCGCACCGGCGATGAGTATGTTGTCGCGCCGCCCGCCCTGCCTGCCACACCCAGCCACTAGCGCGCTGCGGTTCCTGGGTCGCAGACCCCCGTGTTGCCCTTCGACTTCGCTCCCTTCCTGTGTCAGGGCAAGCAGGGTAAAAAGGCCGCCGCGCTACATTTAAACCCTAACCATGGCACCTTTCCCGGATTTGCAGGATGTAAGTCTTGCGTCCTGAGGGGCATGCAGGTATCTAATGAAACGGGTTTCGGGAAGGCGCTCAGGCGTGTAAAATTCGGGTGGAATTATTACCGCGAGTGGGCCCCGCCACATGCTGTCTGCTTCTCGCCGCCAGGAGAAGATTGATGCCACACAACGTTGCTGGTTCGGATGCTACGTACTTCCTCGGGTTCGATGGTGGCGGCACGAAAACGGAGTGCGTCCTGGCCGACTCCGAAGGTCGCATCTTGGGACGATCCGTGGGCGGGCCGTCGAATCCTCTTCGCGCGGGCTACATGAGGGCATGGTTTGCGATCAGCGAGGCGGCCGACGCGGTTTTGAGGCGGCAAAAAATCAGCGCGGGCCATATCCGCGGAATCTGCGCGGGGCTGGGAGGCGCGGGCCGCTCGGGAGTGGCGCGCCAGGCTGCCACCTTTTTCGCGCGGGCCTACCCGAACGCCGAAGTTCGCGTGACGACCGACATCGAGATCGCGCTTGAGGCGGCGTTTGGCTCAGCCGATGGAATCATTCTCCTCGCCGGAACCGGCTCGGTTGCTCTGGGGCGGGGCGAGAATGGCAAGGAGGTGCGGGCGGGCGGGCGCGGCCCATGGTTCAGCGACGAGGGAAGCGCATTCGACATCGGCCGGCGCGCGTTCCAAGCGGTGGTCGAAGCGGAAGAGGCGCGCGGGCCGGAGACGGCCCTCTCGAAGCGGATTTTCAAATTCCATGAGGCGCAGGATTGGAACTCGCTGCTCGATCGCGTCTCGAGGAATCCCGACGACGTGTTTCCGAAGACGTTTCCGCTGGTGGCGCAGCTTGCCGAGCGTGGCGACGAAGTCTCGCGCGAGATTTTGTCCGCCGCGGCGGTTTCGCTCGCGGCGCTCGCCGCGAGTGTGGTCGATCAACTCGGATGGCGCAGCCGCGAAATTCCCGTCGCGAAGGTCGGCGGAGTCTATGGGCGCTCGAAACATTTCGACGCCGCGATTGATGCGGAGCTGAACCGATCGCTCGGCCGCGTGCGCCTTGTGCCGGTCGAGATTTCTCCCGCGGAGGCTGCCGCGCGCATGGCGGTCCATCTGGTGCAGGCGAAAGGCAATGCCGCCTGAAACGGAAACGCGGACCGAATTCGCGCGTACCGCTTCGGGTGACGAACTCAAGTCCTTAATCCACGAAGCGGGCGAGGACATCCTGCTCGCGCTGCTCGAAAATCCCAAACTCGACGAAACGCATGTGATCCGGCTGCTCGAGCGGCTCGATCTGCCGGCAAACGTGCTGGGAGCGATCGGCGCCGCGGGGAAGTGGGCGGCGAGCGAAAGCGTCCGGCTGGGACTGGCGCGGCATCCGCGCACACCGAAGCGCATCGCGCTGGCGGTGGTGCGGCAGCTCTACCTTTTCGATCTCGTGCGGGTGAGCTTGTTGCCGTCGACGCCCGCGGACATCAAGCGCGTGGCGGAGGAAATCATCATCGCGCGCGTGCCGCATATTCCCGTTGGGCAAAAGCTGACGCTGGCGCGGCGCGGGCCGTCGCGCGTGGTGGGCGCGCTGCTCGCCGAGGGCCACGCGCAGGCCGTGAAGCTGGCGCTCGCGAACCCATTCCTTACCGAGAGTCAGATACTGAAGGTGCTGGCGAAGGCGGGCGTTCCGCAGCGCGTGGTGGTGGCGATTGCGCAAGACGCCAAATGGTCGCGGCAGTACAATGTCCGCGCGGCGCTGGTCCGCAACGTGCACACGCCCGCGCCAAGCGTGCTTGGATTTCTTCGCGATCTCACGCTGCGCGATTTGAAGGATATTTCGGCGCTCGAAGGGCTTACGCCGCATCGTAGAAAGCAGATCGCGGACGAGATCAAGCGGCGGACCGGCGGAGGGGAACCGTCGGGCCGCTAGCGGTGTAAAATCTGTCTGAGGGCGAATGACGAAAAGACCGACTCACATTGCTTGGATCATCGCGATAGCGGCTGTTGCATTCGTCGGCGTGATGGTCTACTCGTCGTATCAGGAGACGCGAACGCGCTACGAAGTCTGCATGACATTCAAGGGCGCGACACATTGCGCCACCGCCGCCGGCGCAAACCACGACCAGGCCGTCCGCAGCGCGCAGGAAATTGATTGCGAGCTGCTTACGAACGGCCGGACCGAGAACATGGTATGCCTCGATCAGCAACCATCGAGCGTCCGCCCCATCCAATGACGCGCTGCCTGAATTGCGGCGCCGAGCGCGCAGCTGAAGTCTGCGATGCGTGCGGGCTCAGCCCGTCGGCCGCGGAGTTTTCTCTGCGGAAGCGGCTCCTGAACCGCACGGCGATCTTCGTGCTCGGGTCGCTGGCGTTTGTGGTGGCAAGCGAGCGCTATCCTTCGCTCGAGCTTGACGGAATCCTCATCTTCATCGGCGTGCTTTTCTTTTTGACGCTGGGCCTGGCCATCTGGGTCGAGCGGCGCGCGTTGAAGCACGGGGAAGTCGAAGCGCTGAAGCGCCTTTATTACGGGCTGATTCCGGTGCCGTGGGTCCTGTCGGTGATGCTGCTCGCGAACGGCGCATTGGATCATGGCACGCCCCAGATCGAGCAGGAGCAAGTGGTCAGCAAATTTTCGATGCCGGGGCCGGTCGCGAGCCGGCGGCTGATCGTCACCTCGTGGCGGGAGGGGCACCGCGTCGAGCGCATCGCCGTTTCGCGCGAAGATTTCGACCGCTTCAACCGGGGAGATACGGTCGACATACAAGTGAAGGACGGCGTTCTCGGCATACCCTGGGTTTCCGGCGTTTCCCACCTCTAGGTTCCGCAGTTGTATTCCACGATGCATCACTCGAAGCGTGCGGCTCTGCGCGGATTTTCGGATGCTAGACTGAATTCGCGAGTTCGGAGCCAACACCCGCATGCGCCTGCCCGAAACATGGACGGAACGGCTGCCCTTCCTCGAGACGCTTGAGGAGGATTGGAAACCCGTAGCGCGCCCAATTTTGATTGTGGCGACCGTTTTCTACGTCGTTTTCCTCATCCAGCAGGCGCGGGGCAGCGGTCCTTTTCTGATGATCAATCTGGTTTTCGTACCCATCCACGAGGGCGGACACCTGCTGTTCCGCTTTTGTGGCGAATTTCTCGCGATCGCCGGAGGGACGATCCTGCAGCTGGGTGTTCCGGTGATGCTTGCGACATATTTCAT
>JBAPOM010000048.1:0-2776 GCA_049279635.1 Candidatus Acidiferrales bacterium | reverse complement strand
ATCTACGGCATGTTCCGAACGAACTCCCCTTACCAAGGAAGCCGCGTGTTCCGTCTGCCGCAACCTGAAACCATTCTCGCTTCGTCACAAAATTTAGGTTGAAACTCAACAGAGAATCTACGGCGCTCGGCCTCCTAAATACCCGAGTCCCCACCCTTCCGGGTGGGGCTAACTTGTGACGCACCTCCGGTGCTTGGGGCGGAACTGATACCCCCACAAGATCAGGAGAGCATCGACGGGAGGGTGCCGGAACTGGGCGCGGGTACCGCGGCACTGGGTTTCATCATGAGTTGGAGGTCGAAGGCCTCTTTGCGGACGCGCAAGTCGTAGTAGAAGACGGCGGTGGCGATGGTGAAGAACGGTGTGACCAGAACGAATGCCACGAAGTTGCCGAGTTGGCCGACGGCGAGCCAGAGCGTTGCGGTGCCAAGATGGTGCGTCGCCGCGATGCTGGCAACAATAGCGAAAGGAAACATGAAGATCAGCAGGCCGATGCAGAGCAAGAGGAGATAGAGAACGTAAATTACGAAGGCTCGGCCGGCGCTACCTTCGGTGAGCCGGAAACTTCGAGAGAGAGCGTCGCCCGGGCCGAGGTCTTCGAGCAACGCCGCCGGAATACACGTCACAAGCCGGCAGGCCAGCCAACATCCCGGCACGATGAGAAGGATCAGGCCGGCGAGCACAGCCAAGCCGCTCAGGAAGGAAACAGCAAACAGGTTCAAGACGCGTCCCCGCATGCGGCGGAAGCAATCCACGATCGTCGCCTCGCGACACAGATAGATTTCGGAAACGGCATAGACCGTCGCTCCCTCGGCGAGGAAGTAGAGGCCGAGGTAAACGACGAAGCCGACCAGGAATATCAAGCCTCCAAATGCGACAAGATAGTCGGAAGCCGAATTCGAGGGCTGGACGACGACGATGCCTTGAACTCCTCCGCGTGCAGCAACGGTCTTGAGCAGGTTGTACGCGAGGATCAAGATGTGCGGCAGTACCGTGATGCCGATGAATAGCAGGAAATTGCTGCGATAGAGAGAGAACGTCCGGTCGAGAATTTCGCCAAGCGACAAGGGACGCAGATCGATAGCTGCCATGCGAGCCTCCGCCTCAGCGGATTGGAGCTTACTTGGCGCGGCACTTTAGCAAAGAGTAAGAGAAAAGGCGAGGCAAATCCGGGCACACGAGGAGGCGAGCGACAAAGTCGCGTTCACCGCTGAGACGCAGAGAGCGCAGAGAAGACAACGCAGAGAAGGCTTAACACAGAGATCACGGAGAAAGGCCACAGAGTGCACGGAGAAAGCGAGGATCCGCAGGGGACGGGGATAGCATGGCAGAATGGGGCCCTGCCCTTTCACCTCTGCCGCGAAAGTGCGAGGGGTGGAACTTTTGGGTCCGAGCGCGCGTATCACTGATAGGGTTGCCGACAGGAGCCAACCATGAGCACAACCGGGGGAACGGAAACGGGCGGCACGGGAACCGGAGCCGGGCCGGGTCCGGAGTATCGTCATCCGCGGAGACGGTCCATGGCCGGACCGATCTTTCTGATCGCGCTCGGAGTTTTGTTTCTGCTGGGGACGCTGCGGCCGGATTTCGATCCGTGGTGGGTCTTCTGGCGGTACTGGCCGCTGCTTCTGATCTTCATTGGCCTGGGCCAGATCTGGGACCATTACTGGAATCGCAACGCCGACGGCACGCGAAGCCACGCCATCTCTGGCACGGGGATCGCGATGATCGTCCTGCTGATCATTTTGATTGCGGCGGGCTTGCATGGCGGCGGGCGTGGGTCGGACGGCTGGGGCCATGGCAATGGCTGGTGGGCGCACAACTGGAACGGCGATGGCAATTGGCGCAGCGGACATGACTTGCATGACGCGCAATCCGTCGAGCTGCAGGGCGCGAAAAGCGTGAGCGCCGACATCGACATACCGGCGGGATCGGTGACGTTGAGCGGCGGATCGAGCAAGCTGCTCGATGCGTCGTTTGATTACGATGATAGCGAGGGCAAGCCGAACATCGATTACGGCGTTTCGGGAGGCCACGGCGATCTCAACATCACGCAGGATAGCAGCGACCATACACATTGGGGCGAACGCCGAGACAATTGGGATTTGCGATTGGCCAGCAGCGTTCCGATTGATCTGAAGCTGAACATGGGCGCGGGCCAGGGAAACCTGCAGCTGAGCCAGGTCAACTTGAGCCGCCTGGAGGTTCACGTGGGGGCGGGCGAGCTGCATCTCGATCTCACCGGGCCGCGGACGAGCGACCTCGATGCGACGATCCAGGGCGGAGTTGGGTCGGCGACGATCCGGCTGCCGAAGAACGTGGGCGTGCGGGTGAATGCGTCGGGCGGGCTGGGGTCGATCAACGCGAATGGGCTGCAGCGCGACGGCGACGCTTACATCAACGCGGCCTACGGGAAGTCGGCGGCGACGATCAACCTGACGGTCGAAGGCGGCGTCGGGCAGATCAATCTCTACGAAGAATGATGCGAAGGGCAATCACACTAAAGAACGCGTTGCTCGCTCTGGGGATGGGTACCGCCTTTGTTGTCCTCATCTCCACGCTCGCAGCAGCAAGCAGAGAGTCTCCCTTGGTTTACGCCTTCCTGCTCCCGGGTTCGTTCGCCGCGCGCGTAGCGGGGTATGGTGGTCACGACATCCAAGGCCTCGTTCTCTATTTCGCGGGCAACCTCGCGTTCTATTGGCTGCTCGCGTTTCTCTTGCTGACCATTCGACGGTGGATTGCGCATCCTTCCCTTCCTCGGGCGTAACCCCAAGCC
>JBAPOM010000047.1:0-5215 GCA_049279635.1 Candidatus Acidiferrales bacterium | reverse complement strand
GTCTCCTTGCCGAGATAATGATCGATGCGATAGACCTGTTTCTCGTCGACCACCTGGCCGACCGCGCGGTTCAAAGCGACCGCCGAAGGCAGATCGTGACCAAAGGGTTTCTCAATCACTACGCGCCGCCACTTGTCGCTTTCCTGCTTGGTGAGGCAGGCCGCGCCAAGCTGCTCGACAACGACAGGGAAGAAAACGGGGCTCGTTGCGAGATAGAAGAGAACATTGCCCTGGGTTCCCTGCTCCTTCTCCACGGTTTTTAGAATGTCACACAATCCGGCGTATAACTGCGGATCCTTGAAATCCCCAGAGATGTAATAGAGGCGCTTGACGAACCAGTCCCACGAAGACGGATCGACGCCCTCTTCCGCAAACTGCTTGATGTCGTCGGTCATGCGCTTGCGAAATTCTTCGGTCGAAAACGGCTCGATCGAAACGCCGACAATCGCGAACTGTTCGGGAAGCAGCTTGCCGCGCGCGAGGTTGTAGATCGAAGGGATCAGCTTGCGTTTGGTGAGATCGCCGCCCGCGCCAAAAAGAGCGATCGCGCAAGGACCAGCCGGACTGCCGGGCGCCCCGATTGCAATTCCGGATTCAGCAGTGTCCATCAGAGCCACCTTCCCAAGGCGAATTTCCGACCGCGTCGATCGCCTGCGATCTGCGAAACGACCTTCCAACTCGCAGCGCCGCGTGGCCGGCCATCCCAAATGCTATCGACACATTCATCTATCTATCTTAGCCCCCAAAAGCGAGAGCGCAAGCAGACGCTTCTGTGGATTCAGGCGGCGTTTCGAAGCCCAAAGAGGGTGCCTCTCCAATATGAATGGAGCGTTACTACCGGAAGATGTCTTTCGGGCGTGCCTGCGATGCGACGCGGCGTTTGCAACTATGGCGGCGAATCATATGGTGGCAGCCCAGGAGTAGTCACCGATATTTATGACATACATTTACGCCACTTTACTATGCTACTTAACCTAGGTTAATATAAGCATTTCGGGAGGCGGCCGTGTGCAGGGGCTTTGCCGGATGCATCTTCGCGGGTCTGCTTTTGTTGCTTGGTCAGACGAGTGCGCGCGCCCAGGGAGAGACTACGAGCGCGATCGTCGGCCAAGTCGTCGACGCAACCGGCGCGGCCATTCCGGATGCCGCGGTGACGATCACAAGCCGTCAAACCGGCTTGCGGCGCTCAGTGAAAGCGGATAACGAGGGCCGCTTCAACTTCCCACAGCTTCCGCCGGGTGCTTACTCGGTCAGAGTGGAAGCCGAGGGTTTCGAGCCGCAGCAGAATGACGACGTGTCAGCCCGCCTCGGAGAGATTCAGACGGTGAACTTCACGCTCAAGCCGGCGCGATTGGAACAGAGCATTGAAGTGAGCGGCGCGCCACCTCTCATCAACCCCGAGAACGCGAACACGTCGACCAATCTGAATGCGCCTGCGCTGGAGAACCTTCCGAATCCGGGCGGGGACCTGACGTACCCCTTGCAGTTCGCGCCAGGTGCACTGATCAATACGGCGGGCAGCGGAAACGATTTCGTGGGCGGCACGAATGGATACGGCAACGTGCAGTTCAACGGGCTACCGGCTCTCTCGAACGGCTATATCGTGGACGGGCTCGAAACGAACGATCCGCTCACCAATCTGAACAGCGGGCTTTCAACGAATCTCGTGCTGGGACTGAATTCGATTTCGGAGGTGACGGTCAACACGCTTTCCTATTCCGTGGATCAAGGAAGATATGGGGCGTCGCAGGTCAACTACGTGACGAAGTCCGGCACGAATGATTTCCACGGAAATCTCTACGAGATCTGGAACGGCTCGACACTGGACGCCGCGGACTACTTCACGAACGCAACGCCCGGCAATCACAAGCCGCGATCGACCGTGAATCATTTTGGCGGGAGCTTGGGCGGCCCGATCATTCACAACAAACTGTTTTTCTTCTTCGACAGCGAATGGGTGCGCATCGCGCTGCCCATCGTCACGGCCACCACCGTGCCCACCATCGCGTTTCAGAACTACGTCCTGCAACAGCTGACCACCGGCCAAACGACCGGTTGCACGCCGGGTACATGCTACCCGGCGGAACCGGCCGAAGTTCCCTTCTATCAAAAGATGTTTTCGCTCTACGGAGCCACGAGCGGAGCGCCACATGCGATCCTTGGGTGCCCCTTGAATGCCGACGGCAGCCCGGCGACCAGCGGAGATGGCTGCGCGAACCTCCAGAGCGTTTCGCATTCAAGCGACGACCACGAACAGGTGCAGACGGCTCGCGTCGATTACAACATCGACGCAAACAATACGGCCTGGTTCCGCTTTCAGGCAGATACGGGCCTGCAAGCGGCCTACACAGATCCGATTAATCCGCTGTTTGACTCGACATCGCCGCAGCCGCTCTATTCATTCGCAGCGGGCTACACGCACATTTTCTCGCAGAATCTCGTCAACTATTTCAATCCGGGATTTTCATGGTATCAAAGTCTGTTTGCGCCGAGCGATTTCCAGAAAACGCTTGCGGCATTCCCGATTGTCCTGCAAGGCAGCGGAGCGAACGCCTTTACCACGGTCGGGGGCCTGGATAACACCTGGCTGCAGGGGCGGAGCGCCACGCGGTTCTTCATCAATGACAACCTCGCCTGGAGCCATGGTCCGCACGAATTCAGATTTGGCACCAACACCAGAATCCTTCGGCTGAACGACTACGATTTCGACGAAGGCACGGTCCCGACGGTCACCTACGCCAACCTGCAGCAATACATCTATGGAGTCGCCAACACGGCGACGCAGACGTTTCCGGCGTCGCCAAACCAACCATTTAATTTCCTGAATCTCGATTTGTACGCGCAGGACACGTGGAAACTCACATCGAAGCTGACGTGGACGATCGGCGTGCGGGACACGCTCAATTCGAATCCATTGAATCCGCACGATGAAATCGCGCGGCTTCACGGCTCATTCGATTCGATCTCGCATGACGTGAATCAGCCGCTCGATGTAGCGATTCAAACCGATCTCGGGAATGTTTTCTCCTCAACGCCGCTCGCGATCTGGCAGCCGAGGACGGCGCTGGCATGGCAGTTCGCGCCCAATTCCGTTCTGCGAGCCGGATTCGGGATATTCAGCGACATCCTGCCCGGAAGTGTTGCAGACGTCGTTGGCGTGAATCCGCCCTATGTGCGGTCCTTCCAGGGCGGGCTTTTGGGCAGCGTCGGCGGCACGGCGATTGCGCCCGGTGTGCCCGGCAGCGCGGTGGACGCAACTGTCGCGGCTAACCAGGAATTTGGCGCAGGCTTTTCTCAGGACGAATTGTCCTGCGCGTCCCCGCTCGCAAATGCGTCCGCGTGTCTTCCGCCCGTCGCGATCACGGCGGTCCCCGACGGCGAGCTCCATGCGCCGTATTTCATGGAGTGGAGTTTGGGAGTCGAACACCAGTTCGGCAGCACCATCAGCGTGCACGCACAATACGTGGGGACACGAGCGGTGAACCAACCGTATCAGACGCAAGTCAACGGCTATCTGCGCTATATAAGCTCGACGACGTCTTGCGAGGGATGCTTCGCCCCTTACAACAACCAGCCGACCGATCCCAGATTTGGCGCTGTGACGCAGCTTTCGACCGGCGACAACAGCCACTACAACGGCCTTCAGTTAACCGCCATGAAGCGGATGGGGCACGGTCTGCAAGGGCAAGTCAATTACACTTTCAGCCGCTGCATGGACGAGGTCTCAAATGGCGGATTCCTTCAGTTCTCAGCCGGCGGAATACTGACTCCTTTGCCGGGAGAGCTTGGGCGCGACTACGGCCCCTGCGATTACGACATCCGCCACAATCTCGACGCACAATACGTCTATGAACTACCCATCAAGGTGCGGAATCACCGATTGGGCCATGTACTGAATGGCTGGCAGGTCTCCGGCACCGTTTTCTGGCACAGCGGAATTCCGTTCTCCGTGTTCGGCGCGCCCTACTCGGTAAGTAACAGCGACGACACTGTGAACGGCATCGTGCAGGGCGGCGGGCCGCAGTTTGCGAGCGTCGTGCCGGGCGTGCCGCTTTACGAGCACCAGCCCATTCCGGGCGTAACGCAACCGGGCACGATTCAGTGGCTCAACCCCGATGCGTTTGTCTCGGCGGTCGATCCTACCACTGGCGCATGCGATGGAGGAGATAGCGCGCAAACCTGTCAGTTCGGCACCCTCGGCCGCAACGCGCTGCGCGGGCCACAATTCTTCTGGAGCGACTTCTACCTCACGAAATGGTTTCAGTTGACCGAACGCTTGAAGCTGAGGATCGACGGGCAGTTCTTCAATGTGTTCAACCACCCGAATTTCGGTTTGCCGAGCATGGTGCTGGCAGGAATTCCCGGCGAGCCTTCGACGCAGACTGGATTCGGCGCGCTGACCTATACGACCGCGCCGCCTACGGGTCTGCTCGGAGTTGGATTAGGGGGAGACAGCAGCCCGCGCATGATTGCGCTTCAGGCGCGCCTGGAGTTCTGATTCCGCCCGCGTCGATGCCGAACGACGAGTTTACGACATTGCTTGCTGGATCGCCTGCTGAAGCTTCGCAAGGCCGGCGGCAACATCCGCGCCGAGGTGGACGCGAAGGGCGCGGCGGTTGCGGTCGGCAAGCACCTGGAAATCGCCGCGAGCCTGCGCGGCCTTCACGATGCCGAAAGTGTACTTCTGCCCCGGCACGGGGACATCGGCTGCATCGTCGCAGGTGATCTGCAGGAAGACGCCGGAATTCGGGCCGCCCTTATACGCCTGGCCGGTGGAGTGCAGGAACCGTGGGCCAAAGCCGAGGCAGGTGGCCACACGTTTCTTGGCGCGGACGGCGTGGCGAATCGATTGAAGCTGGGATTCATGCGCGTCGTTCATCTGGATGTAGCCGAGCACGGCGAAGTAATCACCGGCGTGGAGACGATTAAGATGCGCGCGCAGGTAACCGACGAGCGTTGCATCGCCGCCTACGGCCTGTTTCAATGCGGAGGCATTCTTCGCATCGGTGAAGAGTTTGACGCCCGCTTCCTGCAAAACGGGGGATTCGGGCGGCAGCGAGCCCTTTTCCTCGTATTGCGAGGTGAGCTTCTTGGTTTCGATTTTGCTGGCCTCGACGTCGGGCTGGTTGAACGCGTTGATGCCGATGATCGAACCCGCCACCGCCGTAGCGATTTCCCAGCGGAAGAATTCCTGTGCCACGTCGTAAACATCGGG
>JBAPOM010000046.1:0-1563 GCA_049279635.1 Candidatus Acidiferrales bacterium | reverse complement strand
AGCAGTCTGCGACAAATGCAAAAAGACAGTGGAAGCAAAACCGTTGCTCAGCGAAAACGAACTCTGGTTGGCGCTGAATAAGGGTGACGAAATCGAAGTCATGCATCTTGCCGATGATGTCCATCACACGTGGAAGCTCACTGGACAAGACAAAGAGAATCTGCGTAAGGCGCGAGCCGCAGGAACAGTCTAACCCGTCCTGTTTGATTTCATGTTCATTCTAGCGTCTCCATAAACCCTTCGCTACTTACGCTCCGTAAGTCCCAGTAAGTCCCAACCGTTTTCCGGATACAATCTCGCCACCCTGAGCGATGCCAACGCAGTTCAGAAGTGAGGGCAACGTGACGATTTTGGAGTTTATTACGACAGGTTCCATCAAGAAATCGTGGCTAGCCGGGGCGGCCCTGGCCTTGCTATGTTGCGCCTCCGCCAGCGGTCGAACGCAGACGTGCGACGAGGCATGCCTCAAGGGCTTCATGGACGGGTATCTGCAGGCTCTCGCCGCGCACGACTCTTCCACGCTGCCGCTCGCGGTGCACTATCGCTACACCGAGAACGGCGCTGAACTCGGTCCGGGTACGGAAGGGCTATGGGTGACGTTCAACTCCTATGGACCGTATCGACATGACGTTTTCGATTCGTCCACTGGTGGTGTCGCAACTTACGTCAGTCTACTGGAGAATCATGAGATCCCGTTTCCGGACTTGCTAATGGTTCGTCTGAAGATCGTGAATCGCAAAATCGTCGAGATTGAAACGGTGGTCGACCGACATGCGCAATCCGCGAAGAACTTGCCACCAAAGGATCCGAGCTGGATGGAGATCATGAAGCGCGAAGAGCCCCCTGCTACGCGACTCGGGCGCGAAGAGTTGCAGAAGGGCGCGCTTGGCTATATGCGGTCGGTGGCCTTTCACGACAGCCATCTCGCGCCTTACGCGGAGTCGTGCATTCGCCTGGAGAACGGCAATGTGACGGCAATCGGCCCCAACGACACACCTCCAGTGCCGATCGGACCACAGCCGACCGAGGTTCCCGGCGAGGCGCCACGGCCGAACATGCTGGGGATCGGCTGTGGCAAGCAGCTCGATTACGGGGAGTACTCGTTCATCACCGGCTACGAGGACGCGCACTTTCCTATCATCGATGTGAAGCGCCAGCTCGTTTTTGCCACATTCGACTTTATGCGCCGTGGAAACGTCGAGAGTTGGACCTATGAGGGCCACCGATTCGCCATGCCGGAAGGGATGCGTGAGCCGAACGAGATTTTGAACACGGAAATCTTCAAATTCGTGGATGGCAAGATCTCGCGCGTCGAGGCCGTATTTGAAGGCCCGCAGACGTACAAGCGTGGCACAGGCTGGCCGGGCGGCACCAAAGCTGAATCTCGTCCGATTGGGCGATGAGAAATAATTGACTCCCAGCCGTTGTGTGTCAGGTCCTGGTTAGTTGCGTTACCGGAGAAGTTCGTACTGGGACCCACTTTTCCGGTTTGGGCTGCCAGCTCAGGTGGTCGACGCAACACTTGCTTGCAGTCTACTCGCAGGAGTCTGGAATCCTAAAGTC
>JBAPOM010000045.1:0-10282 GCA_049279635.1 Candidatus Acidiferrales bacterium | reverse complement strand
GGCGGCGTCTTCACCAAGGACTTCATCGATCTGTGGATCGACTACAAGATGAAGAAGGAAGTCGATCCCGTCCGGATGCGCCCGCACCCGTACGAATTCGAGCTGTACTACGACATCTAGTTGAAGCTTCCGAAGGTCCGCGGCTCAGGCCGCGTCCCAACGAAAAACGCCTCGCCGCCCGGCGGGGCGTTTTGTTTTGCAGCGACCCCGGTTCCGGCCCTTGCTTTTCCGGCGGGCACTGCGCAATTATTATTTCCCCGACGCAAATCATGGACTACGCGCAAGTAACTTCCCGGCTCTTCGTTGGATCGCACCCGCAGACCGTTGACGATATCGAGAGACTCCGCCGGGAATCGGCGATCACAGCCATACTGAATTTGCAGACGGACGAGGATATGGTTACCGCCGGCTTGGATTGGGCGCCTCTCGAGGTCCATTACGGCACTTGCCCCGTTGTTCTCTTTCGAGTGCCAATGAAGGAAGAACAAGGCGAGATGCGAGAGAAACTTTTCCAGTGCATCAGCGCGCTGGAGCGGCTGCTCTCGGCGGGGCACACGGTATATCTTCACTGCACGGCCGGGATCGGACGCTCCCCGACCGTCGCCGTCGGCTACCTTCACCATTGCATGGGCTGGGAATTGAACGCCGCCGCCCGCTACCTGAAAGAGGTGCGGAAATGTTCCCCGCATTTGCAGGCGCTCGGGCTGGCAATTGTGGACCAGGCGGAGATCGAATCTTCCGATTGGTGGACCTAAGTGCTGCCGCGACCGAAGCACACATAATTTTTCTAGACTGTGGGACGGATTTAAGTTGTAATCCCGCCAATGCAAACGCTTGGTATTTCCGATTCGGCACCGCAGGCGGAGAATCTTCTCAAAAGGCTCTTTTGGCCCTCGATCCGAAGCGGCAGTGACGTCGACACGCTGGGGTCCCAGGGCTATTGGATTTGTGCGATCGTCGCCGCGTTTGCCTGCCTTAGCGCCGCCCTTGCCGGGCAGCCGATAATCGGCATCTGTCTCCTGCTCTACTACTATCTGGGCGGCGTTGGAGTGAGGCAGCACAGTTGTTTTGCCGCAGTGGCTGTTTTTGTCATGTTCGTAGCCAATACTGTGTCGTCGCCGGGTATCTTGGCGTTCTTCGGTTGCGTTCTGCTGCTTTCCGTCTTGCGGGCAACGTTCATTGCTTCCTTCTGGGAACCACAAACGACCGAGGTTGAAATGCCGATGCGCTTCAGCGAGACGTGGGGCGACAAGTTCGCGGATAAGCTGCCGGAGTGGCTCTGGCCCAAGGTGCGGATCGCCTACTACATCTACTCGGTTGGTTTCTTGGCCCTGATTACCGCCGGTCTGGTAATTCTCTTCGCCCGGCGATTTGGTTGGTTACCCGCAAATTTTCGGTTTTGATCGATCTCGATTTGCTCCTGTCAATTCCGCCCCCGGGTACGCCGACGAGCGTTCTGCCGCTTTCGCGGCGCTTCGCATGAGCGATACGACGGCGGTTATGATATAAGCAGCCAGCGGGATGGCGGCGCTACTGCGTAAGCCCGCCCATCTGCTAAACTTTTGATGGGGTTGTCCACGACGATGAAACTTTTTGGGCGCGAAGGCGGCGGTGCGGCTTCCGGCGACAGGGGCGAACGTGCGCGCGGCAACGGGCACGCGCACCCGGCGCACCGCCTGACGCTCAATCTCACCAACGCCGAGAACTTCGCCCACATGCTGGCGAAGAGCCGCGCCTCGCGGACGATCGAGGTAGCCGACCTGCTCGCAGGAATGTACATCTGCGATTGGGAGCGCCTCTCGAAATACTGGGAAGATTATCGCCAGGACGAGATCGAGGAGTTCCTGCAGCGCATCTGCCAGATTAGCCCGCAGCGCTGGCATGCCTGGATCGAAGACTACGACGCGGAGCGGCGCAACGAAGAGCGGCTGGCGCGCACGTGGCAGCCTCTTCGTCGCCTGCTGAGGCAGATTCCCGCCGAGCGGCCGGTACAGCTTTCCGACGCGCTCGCGACCGTCCTGAAACAGGCCGAGCAGATCACACCGTTTTACGATCGCACGCCCGAGCGGTCGATTCCGATTCTCACCAGCGAGTGCGTGTTGCTCTGCATCGCGCGCACCTATGGGACGGAAATCACCAAGAAGCTTCTGGCGACCGGCATGGACGCGGCGAAGCTCGAGAAAGACGTGTTTACGCCGAAGCGGGCCCCCCTGTCATAGCGACATCGAAAAATGGGAATCGGAAATTTGAAATTGGGAAAACCTGCGCGCGAAGCGCGGCCGTGACCAATTTCCATTTTCCACTTTCCATTTTCCGCTTTCCTCAAATAATCATTTTGAAATGCGGCCAGAGGACGGACAGCGGGGCTGTCGGCTGCCGGCAGACGTAGACGTCGATCGAGGATTCGATCGGCATGGTGTGGGCGTTCGTGATCGTGGCGGCGAGTCGGACGTCGCGGAAGTAGCGGATGTATTCGGATGAACGCTCGCCGAAGATGATCACGCACGAGCCGCTATACTGGCGCGGTCCCCAATAAAAATAGGCGTTGTGGCCGCTGATCGCGCGCGGCAGGCCGAGCGCGGGGCCGTAGTAGTCGACTGCGCCCGCCTCGCCGTAGTTCCCCGCGAAGATCGCGCATCCGGCGCGGTCGGCCGCCGGCAGATCGCGGTAGACCTGCGCGACGCCGTCCGCGATGTTCTCCCAGCCGAACATATCCGCGTAGAGCTGCGGAAGCTGGACGCCCACTGCGTCGCGCTCGGTCTTCACCGAATTGGCGTAGGGCAATATCCGCGAGTAGCGCAGGAACGCGTTGACCGGCAGCACGGGCACGCCAAACGGCAGCGCCACCAGGCCGGCGATCACCAGTAGCGTGGGCAGCGTGGTCCGCAACCAGCGCCAGGGCTTTGCTTCGACGAGATCTTCGATTGCCACGCCGCCCGCCGCCATCAGTATCGGATACGCCGGGAGCAAGTAATACGATTTGCCGTCCAGGACGATAAAAACCGCGAGCACGATCGCGTACGCCACTCCGAGAAACCGGAACGGCTTCCCTTTCGGCGCGAAAAACAGCCACGCCAGCCCGCCGGCCCAGACCGGCAGGGCAATCGGGCTGAGGAAAAGGATCTGGTCGCTCAGGAAACGCAGCGGCGAGATCGGAATATTTTTATAGAGCTGCGCGTTGCGCACCACTTCGATTTGCGGCCAGCCGTGGCGCGCCTCCCACAGCAGGTTCGGGAAAAACATCGCCAGAGCAATCGCGCCGCCGAGCAAAACCCACTTCGAAAGCAGCAGACGCCACTGGCCCGCGAGGCTGAGTCCCGCGACCAGCGCGAAGCCGAAAACGAGCATCGTGTGCTTGTTCTCGAGGCCGATGCCGGCGACGGCGCCGAACGCCAGCCACCATTTCGGCGACGCGCCTTTCACGATGCGCACCACGATCCACGCGCCGAGCAGCCAGAAGAGCGGCTCGAAGGCGTTCATCGAGAGAAAGCTGTCGAAGGCGAAATACGCGGGAGCCCAGAGAATCGCGCTGGCCGCGAGAAACTGGCCGTAGCGCTTGGCGCCCAATTCGCGCGCGAGGATGCCGGTGAGAAAGACAACCGCCGCGCCCGTCAGCACGGGAAGCAAGCGGATCGAAATGAGCGAATTGCCGAAGGCGTGGCGCTCGAACCACGCGACGAGCGCGATCAGCGGCGGCTGGTCGACGTAGCCCCAGGCGAGGTGCTGGCCGCAGGCCATGTAGTAAAGCTCGTCGCGAAAGAAGCCGTAGCGCGCGATGCCAGCGAACTGCGCGATGAGCTTGATTGCGGCGAGGCCGGCGAGAATGGCGGTTGCGGTGAGGGCGCGCCCGCGCGCCGCCGCGGCGACGAGCGAGCCCTCGCCAAATTCTTCGGCGCGAGTCTCGCTCATGCCGCTGACGCCGCCAGCACGGGAAGGAGATGCACGCTCCGCCGCAAAGGCAGGGCGTGTGGGCCGGCTGAATTCGCTTTCATCGAACCATTAGTGGGATTCCGAGGCGGCGGCCGCTGGGACCACCGTCGCGCTCACGATGCTGTCGATCTTCGGGAAATTTTTCTCGATGTAGGCTTTCCCCTGCGACGTGATGGCGCCCTGATTCGGCTGCTCGCCGTAGCCGCTGTAGAGGTTCTTGACGACGTCCATTCCCGAGGTGACTTGGCCGAACGGAGCGAAGCCCTGGTTGTCGAGAAACGTGTTGTTGCCGAAATTGATGAAAAGCTGGGTGGTGCGCGTGTTCGGGCCGGCTGTGGCAAACGTCAGATAGCCGGGCTTGTTGCTCTGGGTCACGGGATCGTCCTTGATGTTCGCGTTCTGCCACGCGCGATTCACCGCCGGATCAGGCGTGAGTCCGAACTGGATGATGAAGCCCGATACCACGCGGAAAAACGGCGCGCCGGTGAAGAAGCCGTGCTTCACGAGATTGTAGAAGCGGTCCGCGCCGATCGGCGCCCAGGCGCGATTCACCTGCACCACGAAATCGCCCTTCGTGGTGGTGAATTTCACTTCGTAAACGTCCGGCGCTTTCGCTTTCAGAGTGGCCGGTTGCAGCAAAGCAGGATCGGTTGTCATGTGTGCCCTCGAGTGCTCTCCTGACGGTTGTGCCGCGGATTGAGCCTGCCCCGCCGCCAATGCCGGAACAAGCGCCACAAAAATGCACAGCAAGAATGGAACAGTGATGCGTTTCATACGAGCTTTCCTCTCATTGATTCTGCAAATGTGGGTTTTGCAAAAGCCTCCACATTTTGCAGGAAGCGTAGCGCATTGCCACCAAGAATCATCTGGATTTCTTCCTCCGAGTAACCTCGATCGAGCAGCGCGTGGGTGATCTGCGGCAGATGCGACGCGTCTTCCATACCGTAGGGCATGTTGGCGCCGTCGAAATCCGACCCGAGCCCGACGTGGTCGGCGCCCGCGATTTTCACCGCGTAGTCGATATGATCGACAATTTCCGTCCAATCCACGCGAGGCAGCTTGCCCGCGGCGACCATCTCGCGCACTACGTTGTCGGCATCGATCATAAACCGGCCGGGGTCCCCGCCGCCGCGCCGTTTCACCTCCGCATCGATTTCACGCTCAAACTGCGCGTCGGCCTTCTCCACATTCCGGAATTTCTGGCTGAGAAAGCCCATGTGGAAGTTGATCTGAACCACGCCGCCTTTCGCCGCCAGGGCGCGGATGAGATCGTCGTGCAGATTGCGCGGTCTGGCGCACAGCGCGTAGCACGATGAGTGCGATGCGAAAACCGGCGCTTCGCTCGTCGCGAGCACGTCGGCGACCGTCTTATCCGACGCGTGCGACACATCCACCGCCATGCCCAGCCGGTTCATCTCGCGGATCACGTCTTTGCCGAAATCGCTCAGGCCGTTGTGCAGGGGCTCGTCGGTCGACGCGTCCGCCCAATCCGTGTTGCGCATGTGCGTCAGCGTCATATAACGCACGCCGAGATCGGCGTATTGCCGAAGCACGCCGAGGTCGTGATTCAGCATGTGGCCGCCCTCAACCGCCAGCAGGGCGGCGACCCGCCCCGTCGCGCGAGCAGCGACGATATCTTGCGCGCTCCTCGCAAGAACAAGATCGCGCGGGTGCCGGGCGGCGTTCCGGTGCACGGCTTCGATCTGCTTGAGCGCGCGCTCCACTGCTTCCGCGCCCGTTATGGTCCCGGGTATCCAGACGGCGAAGAAGATCGCGCCCACGCCGCCTGCGCGCAGCCGAGGAATGTCGATCGAGCCGTCCGCGTGTGCGGCCCCAAGATCGAAATCATCGCTGAGCAGGCGCTGCGTGGTGTCCGTATGGGTGTCAATCACGAGCGAACGAAAGTGCAGATCGCGCGCCCGCGACGAGATGCCGGACGCGATGCCCGATTCCACCTCAGCCATCAGCCTTGCGGCTCCCTTCCGAATCTCATTCCCCGCTTCGATTAAACCACATGTTTGCGCCGCAATGCGCCGTTGAAATTCACGACAACTCCCTCTATCGGCGTTGCATCGTGCCGAAAAGAAGCATGCTAGACTGCGCCCCAGAGTCGACGTCGGACGTTTCCATGCCCAACGAACATATTGGAGAGTTGAGAAAGTACGTCGCCGAACTCGCGCGTGAGAGTGGCGAGGCCAGGTCCGTCCCTCTCAAGCGGATCATCGAGCTGATCGCCAAGACTTTCGGCGTCCAATGGCATGAAGTCGCCATCCTCGGGCTCACCTCCGACGAGCGCTCGCTGAGATTTCTTTCGCCGGACGGCCTGCGCATCATAGGGCAGATTCCGTTGTCGAGCGTCAACGCGCTGGCTGCGAGAACCGCCCGGGACAAGCGCCCGGAACTGATCAACCATTTTTCCGTGGTGCCTCACGCGTCCGTGTTCGAGGGCGTTCCAATCAGCGAAACCGAGCGTGGCAACCCGATCCAGAAGATCATGAGCGCTCCGATCGCGATCGGACAGAAGGTAATCGGCGTGCTCCAAGTGTCGCGCAAGGGCAAAGCGATGGCCGATGCGGGCGCCGATTTCACCAATCCGCAGCTTCGCGAGCTGCAAACCATCGCCGACGCGCTCGGACCGTGCATCCTGCTGTGGAACAAGGAGCCGGAACCCACCGCCTAGCTCTTTGCGCGCAAATCCGGGTCCACCTTTCACGCCGCTGCAATCATAGGCCGTGAAATGAGTTGACATCACTCAGCGTGCTTGCTAATTTTCGTTCGCAACATCTTCTCTTTCGACGTGAAAGACGGGAGGCACCGCAAGCCGGGAAGCTCATGGCGTTCGTCGCGAAGAAAATTTTCCTCACCAAGGGAACCGGCAAACACCGCGAGCGCCTTTCGAGCTTCGAGCTCGCGCTGCGAAACGCGGGCATCGCCGCCTGCAACATCGTGCGGGTTTCGTCGATCTTCCCCCCTCATTGCAAGCTGATCTCGCGCAGCGAAGGGCTGAAGCATCTGAAGCCCGGGCAGGTTGCGTTCACAGTGATCAGCGAGAATCAGACGCGCGAACCGCACCGTCTGATCGCGGCGGGTGTCGGCCTGGCTCTGCCGAGCGACAAGTCGATGTACGGCTACCTCTCCGAACATCATTCCTTCGGCGAGACGGAAGAAGTCGCGGGAGAATACACGGAAGAGCTCGCCGCCGAGATGCTGGCCACCACGCTGAACGTCGAGTTCGATCCCGATCTTTCGTGGGATGAAAAAAAAGAGGTCTACCGCATCTCGAACAAAATCGTCCGCACGATGAACATCACTCAATCGGCCGTAGGCGATAAGCGCGGCCTGTGGACCACGGTGCTGGCGGCGGCCATTTTGGTGGGCGAAGACGATTAGCGGATTCGTAGTTGCATTGGAAGGCCCGGCGTTGCAATCTGGAGTTGAGCCGTCCCCCTCGACGGCAATACGCCTCGCACCGAGGCTGCGGGCAGAGCGAAGAGCATAATTCCCAAAGGAAAACCCAAAGGAAGAATGGACCAACGATGAGTCGATACACTCCCATGCCGCCCGACAATTTCGGCGGCCTATCCGAAGAGCACTCACTCTACGAAGCGGCGCGCGCCGTGATCTTCCCGGTGCCACTCGAGCGCACCACCACCTACGAGCGTGGCACGCGCAACGGCCCGGCCGCCATTTTGAAGGCCAGCCAGAATATGGAGCTCTACGACGAGGAACTGGAGCTCGAGCCATACAAGGAAATCGGCATCCACACGCTGCCGCCGATCGACACCATGGATGGCACGCTCGACGAAGTGATCACTGAGCTCTTCACGGCCGAGTGCGCCCTGATGGACGACGACAAATTCCCGGTCGCGATCGGCGGCGAGCACAGCCTTACGCCGCCGCTCGTTTCCGCCGTCACGAAGAAATACAAGAACCTGAGCGTGCTGCAAATCGACGCCCACGCGGACCTGCGCGACGAATATCAGGGGAATCCCGCGAGCCATGCGTGCGCGATGCGCCGCGTGCTCGAATTTTGCCCCGCCGTGCAGGTGGGCATTCGTTCGCTGTGCGTCGAAGAGGCGCAGGCGATTCCGCACTTGCGCACGAAAATCTACTGGGCCAACGATATCGTCCGCGCGCCGCTGAAAGCCTGGATCGCGAAGGTGCTGGCCGATTTGAGCCCCAGCGTGTATCTGACGATCGATCTCGACGGCTTCGATCCATCGATCATTCCCGCCACAGGTACGCCCGAGCCGGGGGGCCTCGATTGGCATCAGGTGACGTCGCTCGTGCGCGCCGTCGCGCATCACAAGAAGATCGTCGGCATGGACGTGGTCGAGCTGATGCCGCTGCCGGGCGAGCACGCCTCGGACTTCCTGGCGGCGAAGCTGATCTACAAGTGCCTGGGATATGTTTTCTGCCGCGAGTAAACTGGCCGCGAGCGGTTTGGTAGGCGTCGCTTGGCGCTCAACTTGGGAGGTTCAATGGTTCTTGCCCCATGGATCGCGCTTCTTTTGGACAAGGTCTACTTCATTGGAGTTTCGTCGCGCGGACTGATCAGCTGGATCGTCCTCGGCCTGATCGCCGGATGGATCGCGGGCCACTTGGCGCGCGGGCGCGGATTCGGCTGCATCGTAGACGTGATTCTCGGGCTGATCGGCGCCGTGATCGGCGGCTGGATCTTCACGCGCCTCGGAATCACCGCCGTCGGATTCCTGGGCAGCCTCGCAGCGGCCACGGTCGGCGCGATTCTCCTCGTCCTGATCGCGCGCCTCTTCTCCGGCGGTTCGCGCGAGTAGCGCCGAGCACAGGCCTATCCGAGGCTGAAGCCCCTACCTCGACGACAGCCACTGGAAGACGACCCACACCACGGGGCTAGCGAGGATCAAGCTGTCGATGCGGTCGAGCATTCCGCCGTGGCCCGGCAGCAGCGAACTCGAATCTTTTACCACCGCGCCGCGCTTATACGCCGATTCGATCAAGTCTCCCGCCTGCCCGGCGATATTGGCGAGCGCGGCGGTGATCAGCAGGGCGGCGGCGTCCACTTGCATCCACTTCGCGAAGAAAATCGCCACCGCCAGAGAGCCGAGCACATTCGCGAAAGCGCCCTCCCACGTTTTCTTGGGACTGAGCGCCGGTGCCATCGGCAGCCGCCCAAGCGCCTGACCGACGAAATACGCGAAGATATCTCCCGCCCACACCAGCGCAAGCGTGAACAGCACCAGTTCGCGGCCCATGTGCTCGATTTCGTAAATTCGCACGATGTAGCTGAACGGCAGCGCGACGAACAGCAATCCCGCCGAGCTGATCGCCACTCCCGGCAGCACGTCATGCAGCGACCGCCGCGTGCCAAGACCGATGGCGACCGCGCCGAAGAGAAAAACCAGCAGCACCGCTTCGATCGATAGCGTGCCGCTAGCCGCTTCGCGGATGATCGACACGCCGCCGCTCAGGCTGTGCGTCTCAATCAATCCCAGCGAATGCTGCGCGTAAAAGAGCGCCGCCGTGCAGACGATCGTCCACTTGCGAAACCCGTGCAGGCCGATCCGCTCGCCCAAATCGAAAAATTCGAAAAGTGCCAGGATCGCCACAAGCGTCGCGGCGACCGTCAAAATCGCGGGCGGAGCCCACCACACCAGAATTACGACGACAGGGATCAGGACGAGCGCGGTGAGAATGCGAACCAGCATCGAGCGTCAGCCCCGCACCGGGCGGCTCGTGCCCCCGGCGCGGCTTTCGCGGCCGGCGGTCTCAGCGCGGCTGGACGATTCTGCGCGGGCGCGCGGCGCGCCCAGGCCGCCGTAGCGGCGCTCGCGCTTTTGATATTCGATCAACGCCTCGAGCAGCCTCGCGCGCGAAAAATCGGGCCACAGCGCGTCGGTGACGTAGATTTCCGCGTACGCGATCTGCCACAAAAGGAAATTGCTCACGCGCATCTCGCCGCTCGTGCGGATCAGCAGGTCGGGATCGGGCAGCCCCGCGGTGTAGAGATGCCTCGAGATGTCGCCTTCGTGCGCGCGAAAAGATGCGCCGCCATTGGCCCTCGCTTCATTGACCTCGGCGAGCAGCGCGTTGAACGCGTCAGTGAGTTCCGCGCGCCCGCCGTAATTCAGCGCGACCACCAGCTTCATCCCCGTATTGCCCTCGGTAAATCGCATCGCCTCGGTGATGTCCTTGCGCACGCCTTCGGGCAATTGCGCCTGGCGCCCGATGAAAACCATGCGGATGTTATTCTTGTGGATCGCGGGCAGCTCGCGCTTCAGATAATCGCGCAGCAGGCGCATCAGGAAATCGACTTCCGTCTGCGGCCGCCGCCAATTCTCGAGCGAAAATGCATACAGCGTGAGGCATGGGA
>JBAPOM010000044.1:0-1673 GCA_049279635.1 Candidatus Acidiferrales bacterium | reverse complement strand
CGCGCGCAGCCGCTGAAGAGGCACGCCGTCTTGCGATAGGCGAGGTCGATCGCCTCGGCCTCGGTTAAATCGATGCGCCCGAGGCACGCGAGCTGCAGCAGTTCGCCTTCGACCATGTTTTGCGTGAGGTCGATCAGGATATCGAGCACCGCGAAATTCCGCTCGCGCAGCGCCATCTCAAACGACTGCATGTAAAGCCAGTCGCCCGCGAGCACGCTCATGTGGTTGCCCCATCGCGCGTTGGTGCTCGGGCGGCCGCGCCGCGTCTCCGCGCCATCGATCACGTCGTCGTGAACCAGCGTTGCGCTGTGGATCATCTCGACCACCGCGCCCAAATGGATCGCGCTCTCGCCGCGGTAGCCCGCCGCCCCCGCGCTCAGCAGCAGCAGCGCCGGACGCAGCCGCTTGCCGCCTCCCTCGCGCAGGTAGCTCGAAATCTCCGCCACCGGCTGGATCGCGCCGCAGCTCTGCCCGGCAATCTCCTGCTCGACCAGCGCGAGGTCGTCGCGCACGAGATCGAATATTCCCTTGATGCCCTTGGCGATTTGGACAGCGAAAGCCATCCCCTGGTCTACCTCGCGCCCTCGTGGGGCTGGTTCTGAGAAGCTGGCGTACCGAGTCTGAAGAACCGCCGAAAGTTCGCCGCCGTGGTGGCCGCAACCTCTTCGGCCGCTAAGTTTCTCACATTCGCCAAGGCTTGCGCTACCTCTACCACAAAAGCGGGCTCGTTGCGCTTGCCGCGGCGCCCCTGCGGCGGGAGGAAGGGCGAATCGGTCTCGGTGAGCAGGTTTTGCATAGGCAAGTCCCGCGCCACGTCGCGCAAGTGCTGCATTTTCGGGTAGGTGACGTTGCCCGCGAACGACACGAGGAAGCCCATGTCGAGCCCGCGCCGCGCCTCGGCCGCCGTGGCCGTGAAGCAGTGGAAAATCCCGCCGAGCCCGCTCGGCCGCCAATCCTCTTCGAGGATCGCGAGGCAGTCGTCCCACGCGTCGCGGCAATGGATCACGATCGGCAGTTTGGCGGCACGCGCCTGCTCGAGTTGTCGCCGGAAGACGCGCTGCTGCACGTCGCGCGGGGCCTGCTCTTCGTCGTAGTGGTAATCGAGCCCCATCTCGCCCCAGGCGATCACGCGCGGGTGCCGCGCGAGCTGGTCGAGCTGCGCGAAATGCTCTTCGGTGGCTGCTTTCGCGTCGTAGGGGTGGACGCCGATCGTCGCGTAGACCCAATCGTGCTGCTCGGCGAAGGGAATCGCAGCGTCGATGCGCTCAGCCGGGCTGGTCCCGCTGCCGATGGCCAGCAGCGTCTCGACGCCCGCCACGCGGGCGCGTTCGAGCATCGCCGCGCGATCGGCGTCGAATTCCGCCGTTTCCAGGTGCGCGTGTGAGTCAATAATTTTCATGATTCCGCGAAAGAAACGCACCAAGCTCGGCTGCGAACGGTCTAATCAGCCTCACAAGTCCAAAGAACTGGTCAGCGCTTGTCAACCGGGCGCTGCCCGCCGTTATCGTCGTTCTTCTCAGGATTATCGGTTTCTTCCTCTAAGGCTTGCACGAATTTCTCAGCAGCCTGCCGAACCAGATCCCAGCCTCGGTCCTCTAGCACTCGGCGTGGGTCGAGGTGTGCCGGCATTCTGTCGTAGTAATGTTCCAGTTGAGATCTGAAATCATTCCAAC
>JBAPOM010000043.1:0-3865 GCA_049279635.1 Candidatus Acidiferrales bacterium | reverse complement strand
GTACAATATCGGCTCCTGGCACCTTATTTCGCTCAATATAGAGTGCTCGACACAGCCGGGCGGCTGTTCGGCCCTGGGCCCCTGGTTTGCCTCCGAACTCGCATGGCTGCAAAAGGATCTCGAGGAGAATCATTCCGCGTGCACACTCGCCTACTGGCATCAGCCCACGTTCAGCGCCGCCAACGGCATCACTCCAGAGGGCATTACCGCTCAGGCCTTTTGGCAACTGCTCTACGAACACAAAGCCGACCTGGTGCTGAACGGACACGACCACCTCTATGCCCACTACCGCCCCCTTGACCCCGACGGGAATTACGATCCACACAAGGGCATACGGCAATTCACCGTGGGCACCGGCGGCGAGACACTCGATCCGATCTACGCAACCACTGAGACGAGCAGCACAGGCGCACAACCCGGTTATCCAAACTTGACCGGTGAAACAAACCAGGAGGATCCTAGCGGCAACACGAGCTTCAACGCAACTAATCTCGAGGCGTATACCGGGGACTACTGGGGCGTGATGGCCCTGACGCTCGATGAGAACGGCTACAAGTGGGATTACGAGTCGGCACTGGCAGGTCCTACAGTTGCACTCAATGGTCCTACATCGGGCAGTCCTGGGCTGAACGCGAATGGTACTTACAGCGACAAGGGCGCCGGCACCTGCCACGGCCCGGCCAACGGGGGTGGCAACTGGGGTAATGACGATAACTAGGTCGTCTTCGCCACGTTAGCCTTGGCCTTTCCTTCCCCCTTCGCGAGAAATCGCGAAGGGGTTTGTGTGACAACCCGCGAACGTTTGCGCGGGCTTTTGCTTCGGCCCGCGAGGGCACCGGTGGAAGCGTGGGCCTTTCTACCCTGACGAAGGAAGGGCAGGCTCTCGAAAAGATGCTCGTCGTATGGCGGCTTTAGCCGCGGGCTCTCGGGTGTGCATGGGCACGCGCGCACGAAATTGACCCGCACGAATTCTCGAGGGCACGCCAGCCGCCAGATCGTCGCTCTGTCGTCCGTGCGCTCACTCCTTGGCCCTCACTGCTTGGCGGCACTCGCCGCCGTAGCGTGCGGCTCGCCGAAATAGGGAAAATCCGGGCGCGTCAGCCGCTTATCGGGCGCCACCCCATCGCCGAGGGCCGTGTTCGTGACCAGCGTGAGAATCACGTCCATCACGTCGTCGCACAGGCCGCGGCCATTGAAGGCGGCAAAGCTGAATGAGGCGGGCGTGTCCAGTTCATATGGCAGGACCCCTGGGCAGAGGCGGGCGAGGAGTTGCGTAGCGTAGGCGGATGGGTCGGCCGCTGAGTGGGCGAGCGCGGTGACTTTTTCCACGAAGTCGCGGATCGGTTTGGAGAACAGCGCCACTTCGTCCGCCGGGACCGCGCGGTTGTAGTTTTCCGATGCGTCCTGCAGCGAAGGATCGGAGAGCAGGATGTGGGTGATCATCGGCAGGCCCCAACGCGATACCTGCACCTCCGGCGCGTGCCCGTAGAGCGATGCGGTGGCCCAGGCGTGCACCGCACCTCGGCCGATCAGGCTGCTGGGGACCTCGATGACGATGGCGCTGACATTGTTGCCCGCGAAGAAGCTCTGGCCATTCTGGAACGACTCCGGCGCAAACCGATTTTCGGACCACAGAGCTTTTCTAAAAGCACCGAAAGCGACGCCATCGGTGGCGAACAGATCGGGCGCGAGCCCTGCGTACGCCAGGCAGCCCTGATCCGCTTTCACCACGCGTCCCGTGTTCCCGGAAATGATGAGTTCGCCCGCGGCGCCTTTCAGCGCGTCCGCTCCGGTGGCGCGCCGGACTTCGAAGGCCTGAACGTGCCGGTGCTCGCCGCCATCGGCGTGGGCGGGCGCGCCGAACTGTACCTTGAAGGCGACGTCTTCGCGAAGATCGCGATTCGTGTCGAAGCGAAAGGCGTAGAGACCTTCGTCGCGGAAGGTGTCGGGCGCGCCGACGCCGGCGTTCGGATTCACGGTCAAAGCCATCACCGTTGTGCCCGGGCGGCCGCGAAACAAGTAGAAGTCGCAGACGTTGATGCGGGGGTCTTCTTTTGCGGTAGGCGTATCGAAATGATGCGACATGGCGAATCTTCTCCTAAAGGGTTAGACGTCGGGCTGCTTATCGTCGTCTACCCGCCCGAACGTAGGCAGGTACCTGCCGAAGTTCAATTAGCGGTTCAATCCGCATGAGCTTTTGCCAACTTCGCCTCGCCACCAAGCGGCCTAAATACGTCCTGAATAATGGGAGCTCCAAACGGGGCGCCTGTGGCTCCGCCATCCACCATCAGCTCGACCGCGTTGACATACGAGGAATCGTCCGACGCGAGGAAGAGCACGGCTTTGGCAACTTCCTCCGGCTCGCCCCAACGGCCCTGCGGAACCGCAGAAGAGAAGAACTTCGCCAACTTAGCGGAATCTTCATCGGATGCAGAGGCGCGGGGCCCGCGCTTCCAAATGGGAGTTTTGATCGCCCCTGGTGCGACGACGTTCACGCGAATGTTGCGCGGTGCAAGGTCGGCGGCGATGGAACGCGCCATCGAAACGAGACCACCCTTAGTGGCTGCATATGCGGCGACGCCAGGTTGGCCGAGATAGTTATGTACCGACCCACTAAAGATGATGCTGCCGTTGTCGTTCAGCAGAGGCATCGCTGAATTCACCGTAAAGAAAGCGGCACTAAGGTTGGTGTGGATCACGTTCTCAAAAATGGCCTCGTCGGTCGAGCCGGTGGGAGTCCGGCCGGAGATGCCGGCATTGGCGAAGACAATGTCGAGCGTCCCGAAATCTTTGGCCAGGACTGCGAAGAGTTGCTTGCGATCTTCCGCAATGGTGACGTCAGCGCGGTAGCCACGCGCGCTCGATCCAAGCTCGGCGATCGCTTCATCGAGCGTCTTCTGGTCGCGACCAGTAATGGCGACCTGCGCGCCCTCCGCAATGAAAAGTCGGGCTGTGGCAAGACCGATGCCACTGTTACCGCCGGTGATAAGAGCCTTTTTCCCTGTGAGTTTCATAACGCCTCCTTTTTGAAGAACCCTACCGCAGTGATCTGAAGCCCGCGCGAACCTCTTCAGAAAAGAGATTCGGCTGTTCCCAGGCCGCAAAGTGCCCGCCTTTGGCGAGCTTGTTGTAGTGGATCAGTTTGGGATACGCGCTTTCTGCCCAATTCCGCGGACACTGATAGAGCTCGTCAGGGAACGCGCTCACAGCAACCGGGACAGACACGCCCTTGACACTAAAATAGGGGAATTTATTTTCCCAGTAGAGCCGTGCTCCGGAAAGCGCAGTGTTCGTCAGCCAGGTGATCGTAATGTTATCGAGGACGTCGTCTCGTGAGAGTCCCTCGGTCTGCCCGTCAAACACGCGCGCGATCAGCGCATAACTCCACGCATCGTGGTCCAGAAAATACGCGGCCAGGCCGACGGGGGAATCCGCGATTCCATACAACGTCTGTGGTCGCAACCCCATCTGGTAGCCGTAGGCGACGCCTTTGCTGTACACGAATTGGAGCCGCTCGAACGCGAGTTTCTCGTCGTGTGAGAGACCGTGGGGCATTGGCGCACCGGTGGACGCCGCCTTGTCAATGTCGGCCGGAACCGCGCCAGGCATATTGGTGTGAATGCCGAGCAATTCCGGAGCCGCCTGCACACCCATTTGTTCGGTGATGATTGCACCCCAATCGCCGCCTTGCGCCACAAATTTTGTGTAGCCAAGGCGCTTCATGAGCGCGACCCATGCTCGCGCGATGTGCGCGGGGTCCCAGCCTGTGGTGGTCGGCTTGCCTGAATACCCGTAGCCTGGTATCGACGGAACCACGATATGGAACGCATCGGATGCACTTCCGCCGTGTGCGGTCGGATTGGTC
>JBAPOM010000042.1:0-6349 GCA_049279635.1 Candidatus Acidiferrales bacterium | reverse complement strand
TCCGGAGCACTGCGTCGACATTTGGTCCGGCGATTTCCGGTTTTATTGGACTGTCTTGCGTTGCCGCGTTTGTCATTCCATGCCTCCTGTATCTTGCCCATTTAGATGTCCGTTCGCAATTGCCAGTGCACTCTCCAGATCCGCATTACGCGATGGCCTCCTACGTCGATACTCCGGACAAATCATTTTCGAGTTCAATAGCTCGGGGAAACAATATGTTGTTTTCGAGATGGATGTGCTGATGTAAATCCGCCGCAAATGCGGGCAGCGAATGATAGAGAGCCTTATAACTGGCACAACCATCGGATGGCAGCAAGTAATCCGTTGTCATCTCGCGTATCTTTTCGAGCGCCTGAGCGGCGCCCTCATGTTCCATGATCATTACCGCCACGGGATTCTGCACCGTTCCAAACATGGGCTCCGGTGGGCGGCGTCGGACACGGGCTGCTTCTTGCATTTCGGCAATGTAGGGAAACAGCAATTCCTCCTCTTTCCGCATGTGCTCTCGCAGCTCTTCGGAGAGTCCCGCAAAAGTGATTTGCACGCGAGACAATTCGGGATGATTCCCGCCATGCGCCGCGATCACCTTCGCGATAAGGCCGGTGAGACGGCTAATCTCGGCTTGGGTGAAAGCATGGTGCGTGTCCACGATGTATCGTGCAAGTTCGGCGAGTGGCGCGTTTCGCCAATCCGTTTCCGCAGTTGCGGGCTCGCATTTTTCAAGCGCAGCCATCACTTCCTCTATGCTGCGGTTTGCTGTCTTGCAGGCTTGGGCAAGGGTTTGAGCGCCACCGCAGCAGTAATCTATTCCGAATGATTCGAACAGCGGCGCAGACGCCGGCTTTTCAAGGACGAGATCGCGCACTGCCGTTCCGGCGCGATCGCTTCTTGAAGCGTCCGCCATGCGTATTGGCACATTCACGGGAACCTCCAGTAGATGTATTGTAGTACCACAATACATCTTTAAAATTCAAGGACAATTGTTCCCTGCGCGCCTCGGGGACACCTCGCGTATCGGGAAAGCGCGCCCCAATCGAATCAACATCGCTCCAGTACGATGGCAATTCCCTGTCCGACTCCGATGCACATCGTGCAGAGCGCGTATCGAGCCTGCAGCCGCTGCAGTTGATAGATTGCGGTGGCAACCAGCCGCGCCCCGCTCGCACCGAGGGGATGGCCGATCGCGATTGCGCCGCCATTGGCATTCACGTGTTCGGCGTCGTCCGGCAGGCCCAGTTCGCGCAGTACGGCGAGCGCTTGCGCGGCAAATGCCTCGTTCAACTCGATTACATCCATTTGCGACAAAGGCAGCGCCGCTCTTGAAAGCGCCTTGCGAGTGGCAGGCACGGGTCCCATCCCCATGATGCGAGGTGCAACTCCGGCCACGGCGCTCGCAAGCACCCGGGCGCGAGGCGTGAGGCCGTATTTCCGCGCCGCGGTTTCCGTAGCGAGAAGCAGCGCGCAAGAACCGTCGTTGATTCCCGAAGCGTTGCCGGCGGTGATCGTACCGTTCGGCTTGACGATCGTTTTCAGTTTGGCGAGATTTTCGAGCGTCGTATCTGGGCGGGGATGCTCATCGGTATCGAATATCTTCGGCTCGCCCTTTTTCTGCGGGATGGGAGTTGGGATGATTTCCGAGCGAAAGAAGCCGGCTGCCTGCGCTTTTGCCCATCGCTGTTGCGTTCGCAACGAAAAGGCGTCCTGATCCGCGCGCCCGACATGGAAATCCTCCGCCACGTTTTCGGCGGTCTCCGCCATGGAATCGATTCCGTATCTGTCCTTCATCGCCGGATTGACGAAACGCCACCCGATCGTGGTGTCGTAAATCTCGGCGTTCCGACTGAATGGCGCGTCGGCTTTCCCCATGACGAAAGGGGCCCGGGACATGCTTTCCACGCCGCCGGCAATGATCAGGTCTGCCTCGCCGCAGCGAATGGCCCGGGCCGCGATTGCCACCGCGTCCATGCTCGAACCGCAGAGGCGATTCACGGTCGCGCCCGGAACCTCGGGCGGCAAACCAGCCAGCAAAGCGGCCATGCGCGCAACGTTGCGATTGTCTTCGCCGGCCTGGTTCGCACAGCCGAAGATCACATCGTCGACTGCTGGCCAATCGACTTTTAAATTTCGCTGCATCAGGGCGCGAATGGGAATTGCAGCAAGGTCGTCCGTGCGAATCGGTGACAGAGCTCCGCCATAGCGGCCAAACGGCGTGCGAATCGCGTCGCAAATCAGCGCTTCGTTCATCAAAGGACCTCGCCGCCGGCGACAGCGATGCTTTGCCCCGTCACCGACGCGGCATTATCGCCGCACAGCCAAACCACTGCATCGGCCACCTCAGATGGTTGAATGAGACGCTTTTGCGGATTGTACGTAACCAGGCTTGCGAGGGCCTCCTCGCGGCTGCGGCCAGTCTTCTTGATGATGTTCGCGATGGTCTGAGAGGTCATTTCGGTGTCGGTGTACCCGGGACACACGGCGTTTACCGTCACGCCCGTGCGCGCCGTTTCGATGGCCAAGGCCCGCGTCAAGCCGATCATGCCGTGCTTGGCCGCGCAGTACGTGGTGACGTAGGCGTACCCGGTGACTCCGGCTGTCGAAGCGATGTTGATGATTCGGCCCCACTTTGATTCCAGCATGGCCGGCAGGACCGCCTGCGTGCAATAGACGCTGCCCATCAGGTCAATGTCCAGCACATTCCTCCAGAATGCTGCATTCGACTTGAGGAACGGCGCCGACACGGCGACGCCAGCGTTATTCACCAGAATCGTCGGAGCGCCGAGCACATCTCTTATGGTCGATATAGCCTTTTGGACTGCCGTTTCGTCGGCTACGTCAGCTGAAGCCGACGCCACTCTGACGCCATAGTCCTTTGCGAGGCGATCTGCCATAACCTGGAGCGCTTCCGCATTTCGCCCGATTAAAGAGACGGACGCACCCAGTCGCGCGAGCGCTTCTGCGATCGCGGCTCCGATTCCGCGTCCTCCGCCCGTAATTACTGCGTGGTGACGCGCGAATGGCGGCTTGGTGTTCGATTCCACGAAATGATCTCGTCCAACGTGATTTTCAACTCGATGCAGGTTCGTTCAGTCACAGACATACTAGGAGGAACGCGAGGAATCTTCCACCTCTGCCGCCTCAAGCACCTTGGAAGCAATGATCAGCTGTAATACCTCGCTTGCACCCTCGTAGATGCGCAGTGCCCGGATTTCGCGATAAAGCCGCTCCACGGTCATCCCTCGAACGATACCCAGGCCGCCGAAGATCTGCACAGCAGCATCGATCACTTGTTGCGCTGCTTCGGTAGCAAACAACTTGGCCATAGAGGCTTCGCGTGTGACGCGGCCGCCCAGCACGTCCTTGGTCCATGCGGAGCGATAAATTAGTAGCGCTGCGGCATCAATCGATACGGCCATGTCCCCGAGCTTCTGCTGGGTCAGCTGAAATTCGGCTTGCGCTCGGCCGAACATGCGCCGCTGGCGTGCCCGCCCAATCGCCTCGTCCATCGCCCGCCGGGCGAAACCCAATGCCGCGGCGCCTACAGTAGAACGGAAAACATCGAGCGTGGCCATGGCAATCTTGAAGCCCTCGCCTGCCTGGCCCAACATACAGTCGGCGGAAACCCGGCAGCCGGTCATCCGCAGTGTACCGAGAGGATGGGGCGCAATCACGTCGATGCGCTCGGAGGCGTCCAGGCCAGCGCAGTCAGCATCAACGATGAACGCGGACAGCCCTTTTGTTCCGGGACCTTCACCGGTGCGGGCGAAAACAACATAGAAAGCCGCGAGTCCGGCGTTTGAAATCCACGTTTTGATGCCGTCGAGGCGCCAAGAATTGCCGTCGCGTGTGGCGATCGCGGAAATAGCGCCAACATCAGAACCCGCATCAGGCTCGGAAAGAGCAAAGGCTGCAAGTGCGGTGCCAGCAGCCACCCGAGGCAAGATCGATCGTTTCTGGTCTTCGCGTCCGTACAGCGTGATGGGTGCGCTGCCCAAACCTTGCATCGCCAGCGCAAAGTCGGCTAGGCCGGAAGCCCTGCCCATGATCTCGCGGGCCAAGCATAGGCTGCGTACATCGAGGTTGTTGCGCGCGCCCCCATAGGCACTCGGAACGCACACTCGCAGCAGACCCGCCTGCCCCATTGCTCCCACGATCCTACGAACACACGCGTACACGGCATCGAGACTATCCTCGGAACCTTTAAGCAGCGGCGGCAGGTTTTCCCGCGCCCACTCCTCTAGTTCATTTGCCAGGCTGCGGTGATCATCGTCGAAAAAGGGCCACGCAAGGAAACTCTTGTCTGCCATCAGTTGCCTTCGAATACAGGCGTCTTCTTGGCGGCGAATGCGGTGTAAGCGCGTTCAAAGTCTTTGGTCTGCATGCAAATCGCCTGCGCTTGGGCCTCCGCTTCGATGCACTCATCGAGGCCCTGACTCCATTCCTGATACAACATGGTCTTGGTCATTCCATGCCCAAACGTAGGGCCATCCGCAAGTGAGTTGGCCATGGCAGTGGCCTCATCCAGCAATTTCTCCGGTTCTACGACGCGGTTGTAGAACCCGAAACGCTCGGCTTCCTCTCCTTGCATGGCACGGCCCGTGTATAGCAAATCCGCGGCGCGGGACATCCCGATCAGCCGCGGAAGCAGGGTACACGCACCCATATCGGCAGCCGCGAGGCCGACGCGCACAAACAAGAAAGCAACCTTACTCCGTGCAGTACCGAACCGCAGGTCTGAACCGCACGCAATCATGGCGCCGGCGCCGGCGCAAATGCCGTCAATGGCGGAAATAATGGGCTGCGGGCACGAACGCATGGCCTTGATCAGGTCGCCGGTCATGCGAGTGAACGCCAGCAATTCAGGCATGTCCATTTTCACAAGCTTGCCGATGATATCGTGAACGTCACCGCCCGAGCAGAAATTCCCTCCCGCTCCGGTAAACACTACAGCTTTTACATCGGTCGCGTAGACCAATTCACGGAACAGGTCCCGCAACTCTCCGTAGGACTCGAAGGTGATTGGATTCTTGCGTTCCGGACGGTTCAGTGTGATTGTGGCGACCTTGCCGGAAACGCTCCAACCGAAATGGCTGGCCTTGTAGTTTGCCAACTGAACTTGTTTCATCCCTTTTTGTGCTCCTTAGGTAGATTAGCCGACCATCGTCAGGCCGCCATTGACACTCAAGACTTGACCCGTGATGTAGTCCGACCGAGAGCTCGCAAAAAACAGAATCGCATCGGCGACTTCTTGAGGTTTACCGAACCGGCGAAAGGGTATAGCTCGCTTAAAACTTTCCAGGTGCTTCTCGGGCACCGCAGACAACAGCGGCGTTTCCGTCGGACCCGGACAAACGCAGTTGACATTGATGTTGTAGCGCGCGACTTCTCGAGCCAGTGATTTTGTGAAGGCGATCAGGCCACCCTTTGCTCCCGCGTAAACAGTCTCGCCCGAACTTCCGACTCTTCCTGCATCGCTGCTCACATTTATGATCTTGCCCGCGTTGCGTTCCATCATTTTGGGCAGAAAGGCCTTGATCAGCTTCATCGGACCGACAAGATTCAGCGCCACGATCTTGTTCCACGTTTCCAATGGCATGTCCCAGAAGGGTTTGATTTGGCCCCAGCCGGCACCATTCACAATGATATCGACTGCGCCAGCCTTACCCTGGACCGAATCGACGAAGGCAGCGATGGACGCATCGTCGGTGATATCCAGGTAAACGTACTCGGCCTTGAAGCCCTTCTTTTGAAGGGCGGTTGCGGCAGACTCTCCCTTCTCCTTTGCGATATCGGCCACGATCACGCGCGCCCCAGCCACGGCCAGAGTTTCGGCGGTTGCCAAGCCGATGCCGGAAGCAGCGCCGGTAACAACCGCGGTTTTGCCCTCGAGCTTCATGGTTCCTCCCAAAGTCGCGCGTAATAATCCTGTTCAAGCCTTGATGATCTGGTGTTTCTTCGCACTTCTCTCGAGGAATTCAGCGACCCTGCGACGCGTTTCAGGATGCTGATAAAGCTTTCTCGTCGCGGCAAGTTCCTCAGCAAAGCCGTCGCGGTGCGGATCGCCGGCGGCTGCCATGCACCGCTTGCTGGCGGCAAGTGCGGGCCTGGGCGCCTTGGCGAAGCGTGCCGCCAATTCACGGGTCCAATCGGCCAAGTCCGAATGCGGCTGCGTCCACTGAACGATGCCGAGCCGTTCAGCCATGGCGCCGTCAACCGTTTCACCACCGAGGATCAATCGATTGGCGATGCCGCGACCGCAAAGCCGGGTAAGCCGTTGGGTGCCACCGGCGCCGGGCAAAAGGCCCAGGCCCACCTCCGGCAGGCCGAGTTTCGCTTCAACGGCAGCCACGCG
>JBAPOM010000041.1:0-18403 GCA_049279635.1 Candidatus Acidiferrales bacterium | reverse complement strand
TACTTTCTTTGTGCACGTCCATGCCGATATATTTGGTGCCAGTCATACGGGCGCTCCTTTCTGGAGAAGGTTGAGGCGAACACTCAAAACCCTACTCCAAAAGGGGCGCCCCTTTATATCGCGTCGGATAATCGGAAACCGAACCAGCGCCTGGACGAAAGCTTCGCGCGGGCAACGGATGCTATACTCGCGCCGCGATGTACGCGCGGAAACTACACGCCGAAATGGAGATAGGCGGCGAGCGGCGGCCCGTGCCGCTCGATTGGCTCGACAGCTTCTGCATGCGCAATTTTACGGGCTCAGGCGAATTCGACGACACGCTATCGACAGCCGAGGGACGACTCGAAGCCGGATTGAGCGTCGATCCGGAACGGCTCGCGGCCGCGATGAGTGAGTGGTTCACCAAACGCGGGAAAGGCAACGGAAAGCCGGTCACTGTGGTGATACGCCTAGCAGAATAGTGATCCCGCCCAAATACTCCAAATACTCCAGAGACTCGATGCGAAGACCCACCCTCACAAAACGAGGATGGGGCACCAGAAACTTCAAAGGCAGGGCGCGTGAGGTCTGGAACTCACGCAAAGCCGAGGAGCTGGACCCGCTTGCGATGATTGGGGCGTTGCAGCGGTCACCGCCGCGAGTCCAGCTCCTCTTGATAGCTTTGACGGCGCAGCGGCAAGATCGTTAGCCTCGGGCGAGCCGGATCAGAAACGGCGCGTGGCGCGCCGCTCGGGACCGGTGTAGGGCACCGGTCGGCGGGCAAGCGCCGCTTTGATTCTCGGCAGCGCCTCGCGCGTGGCGGCTTCTCCCGCCGCGACCAGTTCCGGCGTCTTCGCAAATTCATCCCACAGCACGTGATGGACGTTCGGCTCGATCAGAATATCGGTGGCGGCGCGCCACGGTTGAATCGCGCCGATCTGGATGATCGAGAAAGACCGGCTGATCACCTCGATCGTATTGCGCGGCCGGCCGCCGATCAGTCCCGGCTCAAGATGAACCCCGATCACGACGTCCGCGCCCATTTTTCGTGCTGCCGGCGAAGGCACTGCCTCCGTCAGAAATCCATCCACCAGAATGCGGCCGCGATATTCGACGGGCAGAAACAGCCCGGGGTAGGCGCACGACGCGCGCAAGGCCGGGCCGATGGGGCCCTCCGTGTAATAGACGGATTCGCCGGCAATGATGTCTGTGGCAACGATGCTGAGCGGCTTCTTCAGCTCGCTGAAGTCGTTGACGGTCGTGAATTTATGCAGGAAATCCTCGAGCCGTTCGTTGGAAGCCATGCCCATGCGCGAAAGCGTCCACCGGCCGAAATCGCGGAACGTGGTCTCGCTGCCGTGCAACTCCATCGTCTCAAGCGGCGTACCACTCGCGTAGCTGGCGGCAATTAGGGCGCCCACACTCGTGCCCGCAATGTAGTCGATAGGGATTTCGTTTTCTTCGAGGACGCGCAGGACGCCGATATGGGCGATCCCGCGAGCGAATCCGCCGCCCAGCGCGACGCCTATTTTCGGGCGTTCTTCGTCGCCCGCGTAAGCGAATGACCTAAGGCCTTGGACGGCCCTGGTCAGCCATTTCGACCCCTGCCCCATGTGCCGTTGCCCTCACCCACCGCATTCAACTTTACCAAAGTTGGCGATCGGCAGGGGATTGGGGTTGACCGTCGTTGGCGCTTTTGCAACCATGTGCCCCAGCAAAGAACGGCGAAAATGGCGACAAGGGAGAGGACGCGCGTACGGCGAAAGGCGGTTCTATGAGACGCCCAATCGAAAAGGCGGTCGTGCTTGGTGCCGGAACGATGGGCGCGCGAATCGCGGCGCACCTCGCGAACGCCGGAATCCCCGTCTATCTCCTCGATATCGCCCCACGGGAATTGAACGCCGAAGAGAAGCGCAAAGGGCTCGCGCTCGATCATCCGGCGGTGCGCAACCGCATCGTGCTGGCGGGGCTCGAAGCGGCGAAGAAATCGAAGCCCGCCGCGTTTTTCGCGCCGGAAGCCGCGCGCCTCGTCACGCCGGGAAATCTCGAAGACAACATCGCGTGGTGCGGCGAAGCGGACTGGATCATCGAGGCGGTCGCCGAGAATCTCGAGATCAAGCGCAAGCTCTTCGAGCGCGTCGAAACCGTGCGCAAGCCCGGCACGCTCGTCACCACCAATACCTCCGGGCTGCCCATCCACATGATTGCCGAAGGGCGGTCCGAGGACTTTCAGAAGCATTTCGCGGGCACGCATTTTTTCAATCCGCCGCGCTACATGAAATTGGTGGAGCTGATTCCGGGGCCCAAGACACTGCCGGAAGTGGTCAGCGCGCTCGATGAAATCTGCGACGTCACGCTGGGCAAAGGCGTGGTCGTCGCCAAAGACACTCCGAACTTCATCGCCAATCGCATCGGCACGTTCTCGATCCTGAAGGCGTTTTCGGAAATGCAGGCGCTCGATATGACGATCGAGGAAGTCGACGCCTGCACGGGCCCGGCGATCGGATGGCCCAATTCGGCGACGTTCCGCACCGCGGACATCGTCGGCCTTGACGTTCTCGCGCACGTCGTCAAGAATCTCTACGAGAGCATTCCCGACGACGAATCGCGCGAAATGTACCGCGTCCCGCCGCTCCTCGAAGCCCTGATCGCGAAAGGCTGGCTCGGCGAGAAAGCGGGCAGCGGCTTCTACCAGCGCGTCAAAAAGGGCGGCGACTCCGAGATCCTTACGCTCGATTGGAAAAAAATGGAGTATCGCGCGCGCGAGAAGGGCAAGCTCGGCTCGATCGAAGCGGGGAAAGCGATCGAAGACACGCGCGAGCGGATTCGCACACTCACCGCGCCCGCGCTCGAAGGCAAAGGCGGCGACAAAGCGAGCCGCTTCCTCTGGAATTGTCTCAGCGAGACGTGCCTGTACGCCGCGCGCCGCATTCCCGAAATCGCCAACAGCGTCGTCGACGTGGACCGCGCCATGCGTTGGGGATTCGCATGGGAATTCGGCCCGTTCGAGGTGTGGGACGCGATCGGCGTCGAGCGCATGGCCAAGGCGCTCGAGCGCGAAGGGAAGCAGCTGCCGCCGCTCGTGACGAAAGTCCTTGCGTCGCCGGCGAAATCCTTCTACCGGACGGAAAAAGGCCGCACGAGCTATTTCGATTTCGCCTCGGCGACGCTCAAGTCGCTCGAAGAGCCGCCCGGAATCCTTATCCTGAAATCACTGAAAGAGCGCACGGCGGTCGTGCAGGAAAATTCCGGCGCGAGCCTGATCGATCTCGGTGACGGCGTCTTCTGCTGCGAATTCCACGCCAAGATGAATGCGATCGGCGGCGATATCTTCGCCATGCTGACGGCGGGCGTCGCGCGCCTCGAAACAGAATTCGAGGCCATGGTGATCGCCAACCAGGCGCCGAATTTTTCCGCAGGCGCAAATCTGATGCTCCTGCTGATGACCGCGCAGGAGGGCGAGTGGGACGATATTCACCTCGCCGTCCGCCAATTCCAACGCGCGAATATGGCGCTGAAATATGCGCCGCGTCCGGTCGTCTCCGCGCCGCAGGGACTCGCGCTCGGCGGCGGCTGCGAAATCAATCTGCACGCCGCGCGGATTCACGCCGCTGCAGAAGCCTACATTGGCCTGGTCGAGGTAGGCGTCGGCCTGATTCCGGGCGGCGGCGGCACGAAAGAAATGCTCATCCGCGCGAACGAGCACGCGGCGAGCGGCGACAATCTCGATTTGATGCACGCGCTGCGCCCGCTCTTCGAAAATATCGCGATGGCCAAAGTTTCCACCAGCGCGGAAGAGGCCCGCACGCTCGGCTATCTGCGACCGTCGGACCTGATCGCCATGAATCGCGACCGCCAAGTGGCCGACGCAAAAGAAACGGCACTGTCGATGGTGCGCGCTGGATATCATCCTCCGGCGCCGGCCGAGATTCGTGTCCTCGGCGAGGAATTTTTCGCGGCGGCGAGGCTCGCGATTCACATGCTGGTCCGCGGCGAATTCGCCACGGAATACGATGGCGTCGTCGCGCGCAAGCTTGCCTACGTCATGGCGGGCGGCGGCATCACGGCGGCGCAGGCCGTGCCGGAGCAGTATGTGCTCGATCTCGAGCGCGAGGCCTTCGTCAGCCTCTGCGGCGAGCGCAAGACGCAGGAGCGCATCGCGCACACTCTGAAGACAGGGAAGCCGCTGCGAAATTAGAGGCGCCGGATCGGGAGCCGAATGGCAGGGCTCGTCGATGCAACGTTTCCGGGTGCAGCAGAGTCTTAGGAGCGTGCGGAAGTCTGGGCGCGCGCAACTCGCGGGTTCTTCAAATCATAAAAGCAAACAACAGGGGCGAATGAAGATGAGGATGCGGAGTCATATCGGGCGGCTCGTGCCCGCGGCGGTTGTGGCGGGGCTGCTCTTTCTGTCGGGCTGCGGCGGTGGGAGCACCAGTACCACCCCCGGTCCGCCCACGCCGACGCCCAGCGCCACTGGCCCGATCGCGGTATTCCCCGGAACGGTGAGTGTGCCCGTTGGCGAGCAGGCGCAGTTCAGCGCATTTCTGGCGAGTGATCCGACCGCCACATTTGCGTGGAGCGTATCGGGCGGCGGCACGATCGACGGCGCGAGTGGTTTGTACACCGGGCCGACCTCCATTCCATCGCCCGCGACCGTGACGATCACCGCGAAGAGTTCGAGCGCCACGGGCACGGCGCTGGTGACGATCGTCGCGGCGCCCGCAGGCGGAGTCGCGATCACTCCCGCAGCCGTGGTGGTGCCCGCAGGCGGATCTTTTCAATTTTCTGCGACCGCGAACGGAAATCCGATCACGCCGACCTGGCAAGTCGCGGGAATCACGCTGGGCGATTCGGTCCACGGCACCATCGGACCCAACGGCAACTACACGGCGCCGTTCACGCCTCCTCCGGGCGGCTCGACCACAGTCACAGCGGTGAGCGGCGGAAATTCGGCCACCGCGACGGTAGTTGTCGTTTTTTCGAACGCATCGCTTGGCGGCCAGTATGCATTCTCGTATTCCGGCGAGGACAGCAAGGGCCCATTGATGGTCGCCGGCAGCTTCACGGCAAATTCCGCGGCGGCATCTATCGCCGGCATCGAGGACTACAACAGCACCGCCCAGGCTCCCGTCACTGCCTCTCCCGTGAGCGGAACGTATTCCGTGAATCCGGACGGCAGCGCAACCGCCACTCTCACCGACGCCGCGGCCGGCGGTTCAGCGACGTGGAATCTCACGCTCGTCGGAAGCGCGCAGGGACAGGCGTCGCCGCGCGCGCTCCTGGTCCGGTTCGACAAGACAGCCACGGGCAGCGGCGAAGCCGATGCGCAGAACAAGACGAACTTCGCACTCGGATCCTTCAATCAGAATTACGCGTTCAATCTTTCGGGCCTCGACAAGAGCAGTAAGCCGCTGCAGATCACAGGCATGCTCCAGGCGGACGGCGTCGGCGTAATCACGCTTACTAGATGCGAGGATGACATCAACGACGCCGGCACGACCAGCGAGGCTGCGGCCGACACGTCGCTGCACGGACTCTTTCAAGCCGATCCAGCCAATCCCGCGACTCTCGGCACAAATGGGCGCGGCACATTGCAGCTGATCTACGGCGCCACCGCCGGGGTCACGACGTTCGATAACACCACATTTACCTTCGCTTTCTATATCGTCGATAGCACGCACCTGAAAGTCGTCGAGACCGACGCAAAAGCTACGGCGCAGCTTGCCGGCGATCTCTTCAGCGCGCCGAACACCGACGGAGCGTTCTCCGACAAGATTCTGAACGGGAACTACGCTTTCACGCTGAATGGCTCGAACCCGAGCGGCACGAAGGCATACGCAATCGGTGGCGTTCTCGAGACGAGTGGAAGCGGCAGCGTCAGCGGAGGCTTGATCGACGGAAATCTAGGAACCGATGTCACGCTCACCACTTCTTCTTACACCGTCGACACCAGCCTCGGCCGGATTCTTTTCACGACGACCATCGGATCAACCACACGCTATTTCGCCGGCTACGCAACGTCGAGCGGTACGGTCGAGATGATCGAGCTCGATACGGACCTTCAGGCCAGCGGCACGGCCTATCCGCAAACCAGCATGGGCGTTCCGCAGGGAAGCTTCGCTTTCAATTTGACGAGTAATGGGAATACAAGCTCGTTCGAGGAAGAAGACGTGATCGGCCAGCTTGCGGTACCGGGCGGCGCCGTCATCCCGCAGGGAAATATCGACATCAACGACAGGGGCACGTTGACCTCGGGCACGCCCATCGAAAATACCAGCACGATTGTGGCGCCTGTAAACGGCCGCGGGACCCTTACTCTCGATGCGAAACCCGCATCCTGCTCGCTCGCCTACTACGTGGTGGACAATGCCACGGCCCTGGCAATCGAAATCGATGGACAGCGCGTAGCGACCGGCATCGTCGTACGGCAGTTCTAGAAATTTGGCGCGAAAATTCCGCGTGTCATAAGCGGCCACACCCAAGTACCAAAGTACTATTGCTGCTCCACGCCCTCGCTTCGAGAATCGAGATAGCCCAGGAAAAATCGATGCATTTGAGGGGAAGGCGCTGGGCCGTTCGTACTACTCGTTATTCATTATGACTCCACTGAAAGAAACGCTGGAGGTTGGTCAAGTCCCGGCTTCCCAGGAGGGAAGCCGGCCGAAGCCGGACTCCGGCCATCTGCGGTCCGACGCCGTTTCGTTGGACGTGCCGGTGAAGGTGCATGGATCGCGCGTGGTCGAAGTCGTCCGCGGAACTACTTCTCACACGGAGCCATTCGAAGAACAGACCAGCACCATGATCGTGTTCCCGCTCGGCGGCGTGCTTAAAATGACGACGCAGGTCGGCGTAGGGCAAGCGATCGTCCTCACGAATCTGAAGACGCGCCAGGACGCAATTTGCCGCGTCGTCAAAACGCGCACGAATCCCAACCTGCATTGCTACGTCGAAGTCGAGTTCTCGCATCCCCAACCGGGATACTGGGGCGTTCGCTTTCAGTCGGATGGGCCCGAACCGGCACAGAAAGTGGCTTCGCCCGCAGCGGCCGCCTCGATCGTCCCGGCGCGCGTTACTCCGTCGCCTGCAGCAGCTCCGATTGCGACGCCTGTGTCAAAGACCGAAATCCCCAAGTCTGAAATTCCGAAGGCCGAAACCAATGAACAGAAGGCCGCTCCGCCAGCGCCCGCCGTGATCGAAAAGCCCGCGGCTACAGTCGCGTCTGCGAGCAGCACTGCCGTCCAAACGCCCGCGTCCGCGAGCACGGCAGGTTCGGTGTCGTTTTCGCTCGAGCAACTTCGGGGAGATACGGGCGCAGCGCCCCTCGTACCGTTCCCGATCGCCGAGCAAGTAAAAGACGCCGTGCCGCACCAAACAGAAACTTATCGCGGGGCGGAAACTTCCGGGGCAAATGAAGCTCTGGCCGCGCACGAGCCTTCAACTTTCGGCCGCTTTGCCGCGAGCGCTGCGGCTGACGAGGATCGTGCGCCGGCACGCCCAGCCTTTGGCGCGGGCCTTGAATACAGCCCGCTCGGAACCACGGCGGACAAGGATCAGAAAGAAGGCAAGAACTGGGCGCTCATCGCGGCGTGCGTCGGATTATTGCTGGCGGCGGCAGGCGGCGGAGGCTACTACTTTCTCTTCGTCCACCAGCGGCCCGTGAATCAGCAGCGTGCGGCCATCACGGCCCCCGCCGTGCCGCAAGCTCCTGTCGCTGCAAATCCAGTCTCGAATCCAACGGCGCCGAGTCCAGCGCCCATCGAGCAAGCGCCCGCCACTCCCGCGCCGGGCGCAGCCGAGCCGACCGGCACTTCACTGGCAACTCCGTCGCCAGTGGCCCACTCGCGCGAACCAGAACGCGGCGAGATGAGCGAGGCTGCGCCCAATAAGCCCGCTCAATCAGCATTTCAATCAAAGGTCTCTCAATCGGCAAAGCAGAAGGCCGCGCCCGCCGTGCCCGACATGTTCGGCGCGCTAAATGCACACCCCACCACGGCAGCGCGCACAGATGCCTCAGGAGACGGGACTGCTCCATCGATCGACGCAGGAGCGCTCGCCGGCGGCCAGGGCGTCGCGCTTCCTTCGACGGAGTCTGTGCCCGCCAATCTCCCGCCACCGCCGCCGCAGCAACAGCTAGCACCCGAAGGGCCGGTGCAGGTTGGAGGCAACGTCAAGCCGCCGCGGCTGATTTCGGCGCCCCCGGTTGTCTATCCTGAAATGGCACGCCAAGCCGGCATCTCGGGCGATGTCGTGGTGCGGATCGTGATCGACAAATCGGGCAAAGTGACCGAGGCAAAAGCAATCTCCGGACCGATCCTGCTGCGCGACGCGGCGGTTAGCGCGCTGCGCGACAGGAAATATGTGCCGTCGAAGCTGGATGGTCGTCCGATCTCTCTCGAAATGTTGGTGACGATCCAGTTCCACCGCTGAGGATCCCTCGCTAACCTCTGTTTTTCTTGGTGGCACAGACAATCCTGTCTGTGCTTCTTCTCCGCGCGGTTGCTTTTTTCCCTCTGCTGTCATCCAATGGAATGGTTTCGGGGCGGTGTTGCGCCGCGAAACGAGGTGAACCATGCGTGAAGCCGTAATTGTTAGCTCGGTGAGGACTGCCGTAGGGAAGGCGCCGAAGGGGACGTTGCGCGCGACGCGTCCGGACGATCTGGCCGCGCTGACCATCAAAGAAGCGCTGGCGCGCGCGAAAGCCCTCGATCCCGCCGAAGTCGAAGACGTCATCATCGGCTGCGCGATGCCCGAGGGTGAGGCCGGAATGAATTTCGCGCGGATTGCATCGTTGCGCGCGGGCTTGCCGGTCAGCTCGTCGGCGATGACTGTGAATCGCTTCTGCTCGTCCGGCCTCCAGACGATCGCGCTCGCTGCCGAGCGCATCATGGCCGGCCAGGGAGACGTCGCCATCGCCGGTGGCGCCGAATCGATGAGCATGATCCCGATGGGCGGCCATAAAATTGCGCCCAATCCCTGGTTGATGGACAACTACCCGGACACGTACCTCAACATGGGCCTCACTGCCGAGAACGTCGCGAAAAAATACGGCATCACGCGCGAGGAGGCCGACGCGTTTTCCTACGCGAGCCACCAGAAAGCGCTGGCCGCAATCGCCGCCGGCAAGTTCAAGGATGAAATCGTCCCTGTCGAGGTGAACTACACGTCGATCGAAGGCGGCGCGAACGGCTCGGGCAACGGCGCGAAGCCGAAAGCTCACAAAGTCGTCTTCGATACCGACGAAGGTCCCCGCGCCGATACATCGCTCGAAGCGCTGGCAAAGCTCCGGCCCGTCTTTCACGCGCACGGCGTCGTCACGGCAGGGAACAGCTCACAAACGAGCGACGCAGGCGCTGCATCCGTAGTAATGAGCGCCGCGCGCGCGCGCACGCTCGGTCTGAAGCCGCTCGCGCGTTTCGTCTCTTTCGCCACGGCAGGCTGCCCGCCGGAGCTAATGGGCATCGGCCCGGTCTACGCGATTCCGAAAGCGCTCAAGATCGCGGGCCTCACGCTCGATCAGATCGACGTGATCGAGCTCAACGAAGCCTTCGCGGCGCAGTCGCTCGCCGTCATCAAGACGGTCGGCCTCGATCCGGCGCGCGTCAACGTAAATGGCGGCGCGATCGCCCTCGGCCATCCGCTCGGCTGCACGGGCGCCAAGCTCCTGGCCACGATTTTGCGCGAAATGGAGCGCCGCAACTCCCGCTACGGCATGGTCACCATGTGCATCGGCGGCGGCATGGGCGCAGCCGGAATCTTCGAGCGCGCCGCCTAGCTGTCCCTAAAGTGGCTTGTTCTCGATGACGCGTGCCGAAAGGGCAAGACCGCTCTCGTCGATTCTCGCCGCGAGGGTTGTTTCGAGAAATTCGCGAAGATATCTCTCCTCCCGTTTTCCGATTAGCTGTCCGAACTTCGGCAGCAGGATTCCGAAGCACACCAGTCCGGCAGGGATCAAGATTCCCGTCCAGTCGTCACCGTGAATCGGGTGGGCAAGTGTCGAAAAGAAGATCGGCGAACTGAATACGACCGCGAGGCTCAGCCAGACGATCATGAATCCTTTCACATAAGGGTCCATGCCAAAACGTCCCTCAACGCGCGTGCCTCGCTCTTCCCGCGAGAGGTTTCCAAAGAAAAACGGCGCGAAGCTGTTCCTGTAGTAACGGCGCTTCCAGAGTTTGAATTCGTTTCCGTTGAACTTCGAAAGCACTGGCTTTGATCCCTTGTATCCGGAAAAAGAAAAGATCGTCCATTCGCCAATGTCGCTCGCCTCGCGAAGGCGGCGAAGGCACTCCTCGACGCCAAGATCAGTCCGGAGGGCGATCGTAATTCGTTTTCCCACTTGGTTGCGCCTTGACGAATTTTAGCACTGCGCCAATGCTATCCGGGGCTTCGCGCCTGCTAGGATGATCTTCGAGTTATCGCCCGCGCCACCGACCCATTGCGTTCCGCCTTCATCGGCGCGAGAATCTGTTCACGCAAGTCATGGCACAAGCGGGGGGAATAACATGGCGACGACATCGGTTTCCCAGACCCTGAATCGCGGTGGCGCATTTCTCGTTTCATCGACTAGTCCGGAAGACGTCTTCACGCCCGCCGATCTCACCGACGATCAGCGCCTCCTCGGCCGCACGATCGAAGAGTTTCTCGCCAAGGAAGTGATCCCGCACATCGCCGAGCTTGAGAAGCACAAGGAAGGCCTCATGCCGGAGTTGATCCGCAAGGCGGGCGAGGTGGGCTTGCTGGGCGCGGGCATTCCCGAAGAATACGGCGGCGCGGCCCTCGACAAAATCTCGATGACCATCGTCTCCGAAAAGCTCAGCGCCTACCCCTCGTTCATGGTCTCATTCGGCGCGCACACCGGCATCGGAACCATCCCCATCATCTATTTCGGCACCGATGCGCAAAAAAAGAAGTACCTGCCCAAGATCGCCGCCGGCGAGTTGCTCTCTTGCTACGCGCTCTCAGAGCCGCAAGCGGGATCGGACGCGCTTGCCGCGCGCACGCGCGCCGTGCTTTCGCCCGACGGCAAGAGCTGGCTCCTCACCGGCCAGAAGATGTGGATCACGAGCGGCGGCTTTTCGGACGTTTATGTCGTATTCGCGAAAGTCGACGGAGACAAGTTCTCATCCTTCATCGTCGACCGCGGGACGCCCGGCTTCTCGGTCGGCGCCGAAGAAAACAAGATGGGAATTCGCGGCAGCTCCACGGTCCCGCTCTTTTTCGAGAACGCCGCGATCCCCAAGGAAAACCTGCTCCACGATATCGGCCGCGGCCACATCGTCGCCTTCAACACTCTCAACGCGGGCCGCTTTTCGCTTGGCGCCAGCTGCGCGGGGGGAGCCAAGAACGTGCTGGCGATCGCCTCGAAATACGCGAAGGAGCGCACCGCCTTCGGAAAGTCGATTGCCGAGTTCGGCTTGATCAAGGCCAAGCTCGGCGAGATGGCGATTCGTACCTACGCGCTCGAGTCGATGATCTACCGCTCGGCGGGAACGATCGAGGGGGCGGTTGCCAGCGCCGGCACGGATAAGGTGCAGCAAGCGATGCAGGCTCTCGAGGAATACGCGATCGAAAGCTCGATCAGCAAGGTCGTCGGCAGCGAAACGCTCGATTACTGCGTTGACGAAGCCGTGCAGATTTTCGGCGGCTACGGCTTCCATGAGGACTATCCCGTCGCGCGCATGTATCGCGACAGCCGCATTAATCGCATTTTCGAGGGCACCAACGAAATCAACCGCCTCGTCATCATCCAGATGCTGATGAGGCGCGCGATGTCGGGCATCCTCCCGCTGATTCCCGCCGCGATGAAACTCGGTGAGGAACTTCTCTCCGGGCCGTCGTTTGAAGACGCGCCCAGCGGCCCCTTTGCCGAGGAGGAAAAATCCCTCGCGCAGGCCAAGAAAATCTTCCTGCTGGCCGCAGGAGCTGCCGTACAGAAATTCCGCGATCAGTTGGCCGACGAGCAGGAAATTGTGGGCGCCCTCGCCAACATTGTAATGGACGTCTACGCGATCGAATCCTCGCTGCGCCGCGCGCAAAAATCAGCTGCCGCGAAAGGCCAGTCGGCTGCCCTGATGGGCGAAGCGACCACCGCGTTCACCTACGACGCGATGGATCGCATCGAGAAAGAAGCGCGTACGGCGCTCGCCGCGATCGCCGACGGCGATACGCTCACCACGCAGCTTGCAGCTTTGCGCCGCCTCGCCAAGCACGCGCCCATCGACGCGATTGCGATTCGCCGCCGCCTGGCCGATGCCGTCCTCGCGCAGGATCGCTATCCTTTCGACGGCCGCTGATCGTACTGCAGTGTTTCGTGTAGCCGCGGGCTGACGCCGCGCCATTTTGGGTCTCGTTCTCTGAGCTTTTGTACCATCTTCCTCTCTCATTTCCCTCTTTCGGAACCAGATTTCCATTGTTTCACTCTGAGATTTTCGTAGCTCATTTCATTGCAACAGGTTACTCCCGACTCCTTTGGTGCCTCCTTTGCATCAAAGCCAAGTGGAGGTAGTCGAAAGTCGATGAACACGGTACTAGACCGGGTGGGGGGATTTGCAAAGGATTTGATTCGGAAAGCGAAAGTGCGCAAGGGACTTTTGTCCATTGCCGCCGCGTTTTTCGTTTTACAACTCTATTTCGTGCGCGCGTTGATCGCCGCCGAACTCATTTTCGTGCTGTTCTTTCTCGTGATTCTCGCGGTGGTGGGAATCGCTTACGTGCTCGGGTCCATTGGTGAGCGGGGGCTCGCGTGGACGGAAGTCGGCCTACGCGCCATCGCCGGAACGGCGAAGCGAGGATACCTGGCGCTGGAAGAGGAAATCAGTAAAAGGCCACTCCGCCATCCACGTTCAGAGTCTGCCCAGTAATCGCGCTGGCCTGATCGGAAACAAGGAATAGGGCGGCTGCGGCGATCTCCTCGGTCGTCTGCAGCCGTCCCTGCAAAATCCCATCGGTCACGTGCGCGCTCATGGGGCCGAGCTGTCCCGCCAACTCCTGCCACATATTTGTGTCGCCCGTGGGTCCGGGCAAGATCGCGTTCACGCGAACGCCCTTCCTCGCGCCCTCCGCCGCCAGCGTCCGCGTAAGCCCCAGCAGGCCCGCTTTTGCGGCAGCATACGCACTGTTCATCGGATACGCTGCTTTGGCCGCAACGCTCGAAATATTCAAGATTGCCCCTGAACCGCGCTCGTACATCTCCGAAACCACCAGCCGCGACATCAGAAAGGCGCTCGTGAGGTCAATGGCGAGCACTTCGTCCCATTGCTGCGGCGTGGTTGCTTCGGCCGGAGCCACAGGCCCGAGAATGCCCGCGTTGTTCACGAGAATGTGGATCGCGCCGAAGGCCTCGCGCGCCGCGCGCACGATCTTCTCGCACTCCGCCGCCTTCGACACATCCGCGGCCACGGCCTTGGCCCGCCCGCCGGCCTGTTGAATCTCCGCGGCGACGCCGTCGATCTCCTTGCCGCTCCGCGACGCGACGATTACCGCCGCGCCTTCACCCGCCAACTTCCGCGCGATCGCGCGCCCGATGCCTCGCCCTCCGCCCGTAACAATCGCCATTTTCCCCTCGAGCAGCATGTCCCCTCCGCAATTAGAAACATTCGCCGAAGCAAGCGTCAGAGAATATCACCGTTAACGCAATTTGCCGCCTCAGCCGTGGAGTGCGGCGGCTCGCCGCCCTTCCCAGGCGAAGCTCGCTTCGCCTTTGCTCGCCGGAGCGCTGGGCAAAAACCCCTTGACACTACACGGGCGCGGGAATAATCTCCGCGGCACTAGCATCGTCGTGTAACCTCGCTGTGAGGTGGTGGGTGATGGCTATGAAACGCAAAGGTCGGCTCCTCGAAGTATCCATCCGCGATCGCGAATTCGAAAAATTACTCCGGCGCGCCTCGGAGATCACGATCGCCCAGCGCCCGCCGCTGAAGGCGCATCCCTTGACGCGCAGGCCGCCCTTTTCGATCGCCCGATAAATCCACCCGTCAACTTGGAAAGTTGCCCGTTTTGCGCGAGGATTGTTGTGTCCCACCGCGCGCCTCGCTATTCCGACGCCGAATAGTTGAAATCGCGAGAGCCAAAAGGGCGCTTGGAGAGTCAAATCCAAGGAATACCCATCTGCACGCTGGAGAAAATAGACTATGAACGGACGCTTGCGACGGAATCGATTTGCGATATTGGCAGCCCTTGCGGTGGTGGCCTTGGCGCTATGCATCGTTTGCCCCGGAATCCAAGCGCGGCCACCCCAGGCGTCTGACGTAGTACGCGTCACGCTGCCCAACGGCCTGCGCGTCATCATCGTCCCCGATCCGCTGGCGCCGGTGGCAACCACCGTCATGAACTACATGGCCGGCTCCGACGAAGCGCCCGACGGATTTCCCGGTATGGCTCACGCGCAAGAGCACATGATGTTTCGCGGCAATCCGAATCTCTCGGCCGATCAGTTGGCGGCCATCGCGGCGGCCATGGGCGGCGACTTCAACGCGGACACGCAGCAGACCGTCACGCAGTATTTTTTCACCGTGCCGAGTGAGGATCTCGATGTCGCGCTGCATATTGAGGCGCTGCGCATGAAGGGCACGCTCGATACCGACGCCCTCTGGGACAAAGAGCGCGGCGCGATCGAACAGGAAGTGGCGCAGGACCTTTCGAATCCCAGCTACGTCTTCTACACCAAGCTGCTCGACGCGATGTTTCACGGCACGCCCTACGATCATGATGCGCTTGGCACCCGGCCGTCGTTCGACAAGACCACCGGCGCGATGCTCCACGAGTTCTACGACAAATGGTATGCGCCCAACAACGCCGTCCTGATCATCGCGGGCAACGTCGATTCGAAAAAAGCCTTGGACGAGATCAAGTCGCTCTTCGGTGATATTCCTTCAAAAGAGATTCCGCCGCGTCCGGAGGTTCAGCTTGGCGCCGTCAAGGCGGCCACGCTCAAGCTCGATACCGATTTGCCCTACGGCCTAGCGGTTACTTCCTTCCGCGTGCCCGGCTCGGATAGTCCCGACTTTGCCGCGCTCAATATCCTCAGCGACGTCCTCAGCAGCCAGCGAGGCACGCTGTATTCGCTGGTGCCGGAAGGCAAGGCCTTGTACGCGGGCTTTCAGCTGGATGCGATGCCCAAGGCAGGGTTGGCTTATGCGATCGGCGCGTTTCCGCAGGGAGCCGATGGCGACGCGCTCACCAAGGAGATTTCGCAGATTATCGCGGACGATCTGAAGAATGGAGTGCCCGCCGATCTCGTTGACGCCTCCAAGCGCCATGAAGTTGCCGACGAGGAGTTCCAGAAGAATTCGATCGAAGGCCTCGCGATGGAATGGTCGAACGCCGTAGCCGTCGAAGGACGCCAGTCTCCCGAAGAGGACATCGCCGCGATCGAGAAAGTCACCGTCGATCAAGTGAACGACGTGATGAGGAAATATCTGAATCCGGATGTCGCGATCACCGCCGTCCTCACGCCACAGCCTTCCGGTAAGCCCATCTCTTCAAAATCGTTTGGCAGCGCCGAATCGCTCGCAGGCAGTCCTACGGGCCCCGTCGCGCTGCCGGAATGGGCGTCAGCTGCTCTGGAGCGCCTCGATGTCCCGAAGCTCACCACGAATCCCGCCGTCAGTACTTTGCCGAACGGCGTGAAGCTGATCGTGCAGCAGGAGACCATCAGCAACTCGGTCACCGTCACCGGGCACATCAAGAACAATGCCGATCTCGAAGCGCCACCGGGTAAAGAGGGTGTCAACGGCGTCCTCGATGGACTTTTCTCCTACGGCACGCAGACCCTCGACCGCATCGCCTACCAAAAAGCGCTCGACGATATCGGCGCGAACGAATCCGCCGGCGCCGATTTTTCGCTTGCGGTGCTGCCCGATCACTTCGATGCGGGAATGCAACTGCTCGCCGACAACGAACTGAATCCCGCGCTGCCCGAGCCGGCCTTCAAAGTCGTCCAGCAGGAAACCGCGCAAGCCGTCGCAGGGCAGTTGCAAAGTCCCGATTACCTCACTCGCCGCGCCTTCGACGCGAGCCTGTTTCCTCCCACCGATCCGTCCCTGCGGCAAGCCACGCCGCAAACGGTGATGGGCCTCGCGCTTCCCGACGTAAGGTCTTATTACGATCACGCGTTCCGCCCCGATCTCACCACCATCGTCGTGATTGGCAACGTCACGCCGGAAAATGCGCGCGCCGAAGTCGAAAAATATTTCGGCGCGTGGAAGGCCTCCGGTCCGCCGCCGCCCACAGACCTGCCTACGGTCCCGCCGAATGAGCCGCATGTCACCGCCGTTCCGGATAAGAGCCGCGTGCAGGTGAATGTGGATCTGGGCGAAACGTTAGGACTGAACCGCTTCAATCCCGATTACTACGCGCTCGAGCTGGGCAATCACGTCCTCGGCGGCGGTTTCTATTCGACGTGGTTTTACCGCGACCTCCGCGAAAATGCCGGCCTCGTCTACTTCGTAGGCTCTTCGTTCAACATAGGAAAGACGCGCGGCATCTATAGCGTCGACTACGCCTGCGACCCGCAAAACGTATCGAAAGCACGAGCGATCGTCGTGCGCGACTTGAAGGCGATTCAGTCGACCCTTGTCACCGAGGACGAGCTGCGCCAGGCCAAAGCCACGCTGCTGCGCCAGGTGCCGCTCTCGGAAGGGAGCGTTGATAGCATCGCCGGCGGCTGGATTCGCCGCGCGACAATCGGCCTTCCGCTCGACGAACCCGTCATCGCAGCGCAGCGCTACGTCACCCTCACGCCCGAGCAGGTGAAAGCCGCATTCGCGAAATGGATTCGCCCGGATGATTTGGTGCAGGTGACCCAAGGACCAAACCCGCAGTAGCTCAGCGCGCGCGGGCATGCGGCGACTTCGCCTTTGACGTTCCGGGTGCCCCATCCTCGTTTTGTGAGGGTGGGGCCTTGGCAGCGTCGCTCGTCACCGCTTCTGTTTCTTACCATCGGCCATCCGCCGTCCGGCGCAAATATCGCCGCACATAGATTCCGAGGATCGCCGCGCAAACAATCACCGCGCCGCCCACCACGAGCCACACCGGCACGTCGGGATATATGGTCGCATCGAGCACGCGCACCAAGAACGGCCCTCGCGCCGGTTCAATCCCCGCGCGTGCCTCAAGCCAGTTTTCCGCCAGCGTCAGCGGGCACGGTGGCCACGGCACCGATTCGATCACGATCGCGTAGATCAGCGATGCAATGTGCAGCATCCGCAACACGCTCCGCCCGCGCGTCACCGTCCAGGCTAGCATCACCCATGCACACCAAAGCAAGTGCACGAGCAGAACGGCTTCCACGAGGATCGATGGCGCAGAAATAAGAGGCGATACCTTTGTCAGGGTTGACGCCTTCATCCATCAGGATTAACATCCCGCCCCTCACCCGGAAAGTCAAAGCGCGAGGTATTGGCATGAGGACTTCGTTCGCAGTGGCGGCTATCCTTTCGATTCTGGCGCTGGTGGCCCCGAGCGCCTCGACGCAGCAGATGAGGTCGTTTCAATGCATCGCCACGTCGGTCGCGCCGAACGCGCCGAACGCGCCGCATATCACGATTTACGTCAGCCAGCTCATTCCGATGGAACTGAGCGAGCATACCGCGCTGGCCGGTGCCTGGGCCACGTACATCAAGGCGACCTATCACACGGCAACCATTTCATCGACAGCCTGCCAGCCTTTCGGCATGAATTCCACGATGCAGGAGCAGGCTCTCGCCGCCGAGGAAACCGCTTGGAAGCGGCAAGGTTGGGAAGTCGTGCACGTCACCTGGAGGCCGGGACAATCTGCGAGTTCCTCGGCGGCCTCGATCTATTCCGCCGCGCCCGGTCCCGGAGGCGCCGCCGCGCCGCCGCCCGCACCCGCTGCTCCACCTTCGGCTCCGGCGACATCCACCGGACCTGAACCCCGCGCCTCCTACTGCTTCTCCGACGAGCACAAGCCAGCGATCTACTTGAGCGACCCCTTCGATACAGCGGGCCTGCCATCGAGCACCGCGTGGTCCACCGCATTCACCAAGTTTCTCGCGCAGAAATACAGCTACAAGGGAGCGGTCACCTGCAAAAACGCGGCCACGATTATCGCTGTGCAAAGTTTGGTCTTGGATCAGCGCAACGATGCCTGGCAGAACAAGCAGATCATCGACACCGACTGGACATATGAACCGCCCGCGCCTGCGGCCCCGCCGGCAGCGCAGCACTAAGCGCCTAATATGCAGGAGAATGGCTCCGGGGCCTGGACTCGAACCAGGATAACCAGCTCCAAAGGCTGGCGTGCTACCAATTGCACTACCCCGGAGTAGCCCAGAAAGTGTAGCAGACAAGCTCTCGATTTGATCCCTTCGCACGGCGCAGCCGATTCCGCCGTTTGCCGCTCCGCTCTCAATTTGTTAGGCTTCTGAACACCTTCACAACGGAGAGGTGTCCGAGCGGTTTAAGG
>JBAPOM010000040.1:0-3675 GCA_049279635.1 Candidatus Acidiferrales bacterium | reverse complement strand
GAACATCCGAATCGAGCATTCAGAAGCGGCCACTAAGGCTTCCAAATGGATTCCTTTTCGCCATCAAAGCACTTACCAGTTTCGATGAAATGAATGGAGTCCGGCAAGATGCTGGGAATTGACTCCTTGCATAACGGGCATCGTGGTGGCGCTGAAAACCGGAAATGGCCTCCGCAAGTGCACGTTTTGAGTTGACGTTCAACTCTCCACTTCTTATAGAAATTCAACATCCACGGATGTACTTTCCCGACTATCTCCGCGTAACGAGGGTTGAACGAGCTGAGAACGACCAGATTTGGGCAAGCATCGCAATACAGGAAACCGACGTTTGAGAATCCCGCGTGATAGGCGTACTTTTGGTTTACCTGAAACGTCTGGTGGCACTTGGGACATTTGATGTCCATAATTTGAGTTTCCTAGTATATCGCTCACTATTGTCATGGGCGTTGAACCAAAGCGTGTCATTTCATGGCTGCTAGCGACCGTCGGCTTTGTGGGCGTGGCGCTCAGCTACGTTGCGATTTGGGTACTCACCACAACCTTCGCGGCGGGCATCGTCTGGTACGCGAATGTTGCCCTCGTCGTGAGTGGCCCCGCGTCCGGCATCGGCGCTGCGATAGCCTACCGAAGACCGCGGCAGAAACTTGCATTGGCATTTGGTCTGATTGGGCTCGCCCTATGGATCATTCTCTGGGTGGTTTGCTTCACGGTGCTAGGGTTTCGGATCAAATAGACTGGAAGGGGCCATCGCGGGTACTTGTCCGGTTTCGGCGTTTACCAGGAGTTGCTCCGACATCGTTTACATCGCGACCTGCAAACGTATATGAATGGGTTGTTGGCAGCCCTGAGACGGTGCTGCGGCCTCGATGTGGATCACGCGCAGAAACGGGAGAAATCCGAGGGACTCTACAAGCAGTTGGTAAGCTCCTTCGTGCTGTTCCTGCAAGGCGAATTGCCCCCTCGCTCCACTTCTCGTTTGTTCGAGGATCTCGCCGTCTTCGCCCGTTGCCAGCAGCATAACCTGAGCATTGGAGACGGCAGCACCGACTACATCAGCGACGTCGCCGCAGATTGTACTTACTTTCAATTCGGGATACCTCTCGCGCTGTTCATAGGCCAGCCCGCAGGTCGTCCAACCTACGTCGAGATCCAGCACGTCCTGATTTGCCTTGCGATCGACCTCGATTGCCATCATGCCTTGAATCTGTTCGCCATCTCTTGCGAGAAGGTCGGAAGGATTCAGCCGGAGAAAGTAGAGCCCCGATGGAACCTCGTTAGCGAAATTGAAGTCTCCCTTGCCGTCAGTCAGCGTCGTCGCGATGACCCGTGCAGACACGCCGTCGAGGAGTGAAAGCGAGAGTTGAGTTTGTGCCTGGCGCGGATAGTAGTCAGGCCCTCGCAGCGTTCCTCTCACTGACCGCACACTCAATGGCGCGTGGCTTGGCCATCCGAGTGTTACCGTCACGTCTGGCGGACCGCCGGGTGAAACTTCAATGATCGTACCGTCCGCCACACCCCCGTCATGATCTGATGTGAGGAGGAATGAACCGGGCGTCAGGTTCGAGAAACGCGCATACCCGTCCGCATCAGTGAGCGCATAGATCGTGCCTATGCGCTGTAACGTATGGGATTCGTCGGGCCCCAACACCAATCGTAGTCCTTTGACCGGACGGCCGCGATCAGTCACTCGGACACGGAATCCTCTCCCAACGTGGGCGGTTGGATAAACGATTGTGCACGCGTGAGCGAAGCAGGGTAAGAACAGCGCCACAAGCACCGCCCAGCTGGCACCGATCCAAATTCCGCCCCTATTCTGCATAGCAATCTCAGGAAGCGTGGTTTTTGGATATTGTAGGTCCAGCGCAGACTCAAATCCAGCAATGTGAGCGATAGGTCCCGGTAAGTCGCGTAACCGGACATCAAGTGGGTTCCAGTACCCCTTACGCCTTTGATACTTCTGGAATGCGAACGGGAGAGCGATTCGGTTTTGTACGCTGCCCCTCCGCGCGCGCACCACGGATGACCGAGGAACAAACGCCCCAGTAGAGGGAGTGAGTACTCAATCAAAGGGACAACAGTTCCGCAAGAATTCAAGCGCGTCTTCCGACATAAATTGGAGTGAATAGTTGTCCCCGTACCCCAGCTCTTTGAGTTGCTCCTGAACAAAATAACACTCGCGGGCTGTCAACCCCTTCGCGCAACCATAGACCAATTGTTGACGCCGCGGTCCGTATCCGGACAGCCGCGTTAGATTTGTTTGGTCGTAACCAAAACCGAGGAAGCAGATCCGGTCCGCATCTTGAAGTAGTTTGTACGCTCGCTGGAACTGTGGCTTGTCTTTGACATCCTCGTGGATAATCTGGATCGCCCCGGCAGCGCTTCTCAAATTCTCAGCGTTCACAGGTGCGCCATACTCAATACCTTCCTGTCTCAATGCGGGGAGTTCACCGAGTTGCCCGTAGAGATGAATAATTGGAAGCGAGCGCAATTTCTTCGCACACTCGCTCTCAGTTTGTCCGTAGGAGTTCCTAAGCGCGGTAAAGAGATATTGCTCAAGAGACCGATCGTAGTTAAAGGTGAGTACGGACACTGAATTTCTTTCGAACTCCTCAAATGGGGCTATAAGCTTGCCGAAAAGATATTCGTACCAACTTGGCTGTCCCTCAGCGAAAAGACGCTCCTCGTTTTCGCATGGCATCAACAGACAAGCAGTTGCGGCTTTCCCCACTTTAATGAAGTCTGGGCGGTGCTCGAGAAAAGCATCAACCGATCGTTTGCCTGATTTGTGAAGAGCAGTTCGAAACATCTCGATTTCTCGCGCATCAAATCCACCGCTAAGGAGATTCGAAAGGGCAATTCTGTCATTGGCTGGGTTGAGCTCGTGAATGATCTGAGTCTTCAGCTCATAACCCGACGGAAACCCAAACGGCATGCTGGCGCCGGCACCCAGAACTAAGACCACTTTATGAGTAATCACGGCGCTCGCGTGTCGCTCCTGGCAGGCCTGAATCGAAACGAGGCACAAGACCGGGGAACCGTCCTTGCCTCAACGCTGACATAATACTTCCGACGGTCTAGCACGACAAATTGAGACGCAGCATTTGGTCCCGTTTGCGACGAACACGTGGTGTCATACAATCGGATGCACGTCGAAGATTTTAAAAATCTCAAAACCTGAAACCGCGGCGCGCGCTCTAAAGGAGGACCCTACCGCCGGTGGCTCGGTGATAGGCGGCGTGGGTACCTACCGACTGTGCCCAGTTTTGTGCCCACCACCAAACCCTACCGCGTGCGATGGAGTGCGACGCAGCGGACTGGACGATAAGTCGGATAATCGGAAAAGTAAAGTACTAGCCCAGCACTTCTCCGGTAACCGCGCCGAGCGCGGGCCGACATTGTTATGCAATCAAGTGCTTTCCAGAGCTGCCGCATGCGCCTCGCGCGGTCGCCCGCGAGGGCATCTCGGTTATTTTCAGCGTGGAGCGCTAGGCGTCGAGCTTCTTACGCACCAAGATCGTCGTGTTAACCGAAAAAGCAACGAAAATAAGGCGAAAATGGTCGAGAGTCCCGCTAAATTCTTTCGTTTCTGTGCATCGATCCTCCGACGCGGTCCTGAGCCGGGGCATTTTCATAGCAAACCGACAGGAATCTGGGCCGGATCGTGTGACTGTTGCC
>JBAPOM010000039.1:0-3283 GCA_049279635.1 Candidatus Acidiferrales bacterium | reverse complement strand
GTGCCGGCGCCGAGCGCCTGGAGCAGCGCCTTGCGGCTCCGCGCGCCTGGACTAAGCCCGCGAGCGGTTTGAAACGCTGCTAGGGCCTCACGGCTGTTCTTCCCACCCTTCCCATCCAGTTCACCCGACGAGAAGTTGGCTCGATCAAGAAGGACCTGCATTTCGAGTTCTGTGGACCCGACTGACCGAACTGACGGAGCCGGGCGATTGGAAGCGGTCGAGGTGGATGTGGCCACCAGAATCGCCGCGACTGCGATGAAACACGATAAGGTCTTGATTGTGATTGTCATGGTGCCTCTGGGAGCGACAACGTGACTTGAAGGGTCTTAACGTTGGGAACCACTCGCCGGAAAGTTATCAGGCCGCGATCAGCCGCGTCTGTTCAAGACCGCTCACATCGGGCAGGACGATGGAAGGACGACATTCTGTTCGATTGGACTGCCGGTTCTCCCCGGAGGCAACACCATAAAAACAGAAAGAGATGGAGTTTGAACTCCTCTAACTGAGGATGTTCTCCCCGAGTGACGCTAGTGCTTTTTCGGAGGCGACGCCGGAATGATTGCTCAAGGCTGAAAGAAGTGTAAGGCGTCGCGTTCGAAAAAGCCGTCAGAAGGAAGCCGCTGGCGCGGCGGACGCGGTACTTATGCAAATTGAATGGAGCGCGCGGGGAGGTGTAGAAGTTTGCGGGGTCGTCCAGACCGCTGGAGTAGCAGCCGGGGCAGCAATGCAAAGACGAGTCGATGGCCGAAGTGAGCAGAGGCGGGGACAAGAAGAAGATGTCTGGGGGTCGCCGAGACACACTTCGGGGAGACGCTCTGAAACGCGCCGACAGTGCGGTGTGTGGGCGACTGATTTCATGCAAGCGTGGCCAGGGATGGTGGAGAACGGAGTTGGAGTTGTGCCGCTGTGAATCGTTCGGCGACGGCCATCGGTCCGCCGCACTTGGGACAGCGCCACAGCGGGTGCGCTGTAGGAGCGGTGGACGTTTCCGATTCGTTTTTCGGTGGAGTGGCGTGGAGAGCGGCGAAGCACCGTGGCAGCAGGGCGGCGCGCCTTCGGTTGGCGAGGAAGCCGAAATGGCGGATGCGGACGAAGCCCTTGGGGAGCAGATGCAGTAGGAAGCGACGGAGAAACTCATCGCGCGAGACGGTCATCAGTTTCTGCCGATTGTGGTCGGCAGAGTCACGCCAGCGAAGGGTGACCTGGCCGTCCGCCAATGCGACCAAGCGATGGTTGGAGATGGCGACGCGATGGGTATAGCGGCCGAGATACTGCAACACGTACTCGGGCCCGCCGAAGGGTGGTTTGGAGTAGACGATCCAATCTTTGCGGAAGAGCGGCCGCAGCCAGGCGGCGAAGAACTTGGGATGGGCGAGCGGCGCGAGTTCTCCGGCCAGGTGCAGTTGACCGCGCTCGAAGGCAGACTTCAGACCCGCGACGAACTTGCCGCGAAACACGCGCCGCAGTATGGCGATGGGAAGGAAGAAGCGCGGGTGGGATCGAATCCAGTGGACGTGATCGCGGGAGAGTCCGCCGGCTGGAACGACACAGTGGACATGGGGATGAAGTTGGACTTTCTGATTCCAGGTATGGAGCACGCTGAAGAAGCCGATCTCGGCACCGAGATGGGCGGGGTTGCGAGCCACTTCGAGTAGGGTTTCGGCGCTGGCCCGGAGCAGCAAACCGTAGATGAGTTTTCTGTTCTGGAGAACCAACGCAGCCAGTTGTGGCGGCAGGGTGAAGACTACGTGGACATAGGGCGTGGGCAGCAGTTCACGACGACGCGCCGCGATCCAGCGTTCACGCGCACCGGTCTGACACTTCGGGCAGTGCCGGTTGCGACACGAGTTGTAGGAGATGGTGGCACGATGTCCGCAGCCGGTGCACTCATCGATATGGCCGCCGAGGGCAGCGGTGCGACAGCGTGCGATGGCCCGCAGTACCTTGAGGTGGGTCCAGCGGAGCCACGAACGGTTCCTCTCGATGAAGTCTGTACCTGCGCTGCGAATGATGTCGGCCACCTCGAACTGTGGCCGACTCATTTACGGCTCCTGGGACGACCTGCCTTTCTTGAGCATCAGCCCGTCCAACGGACTGGGCGTGGCATGCAAGTGCCGTTGCGAGAGGTGGAGATAGCGAGCGGTTTCTTTCAGATCGTGATGGCCTAACAGGATCTGGATGGTGTGCAGGTCGGCGCCGGCTTCGAGCAAGTGAGTGGCGAAGCAGTGACGGAGCACGTGGGGATAGACACGTTTCTTGATCCCGGCGCAGCGGGCGGCGGCGGCGCAAGCGTGGTAGGGCGTCTTGGCATCCATGGGGTGATCACCGCTGTGCCAGCGGTTTCCGGGAAATAACCAGACAGACTTTTTGCGCAGACGCCGCCAATGAGCGCGCAGTTCCTCGAGCAGGATGGGGCTGAGCATGACGTCGCGGTCTTGCCGGCCTTTGCCGTCTTGAATGTGCACGACCATGCGTCGGCTATCGATATCGCTGATCTTCAGGCGCGTCAGCTCGGTGCGGCGCACGCCGGTGCCGTAGAGGGTTATCAAAATGGTGCGATAGAAGGGAGTCGGCGCAGCATCGATGAGTTGAGCTACTTCTTCCTGACTGAGAATGTTGGGCAGGCGATAGCGTTTCTTGGGATAGGGAGTGTCGGCAATGCTCCAGGGCCTCTTGAGTGTCTGGATGTAGAGGAAACGCAGGGCGCAGAGATGGTTGGTCACCGAACCGGGAGTCAGTTTGTGCACGGTGAAGAGTTGGGCTTGGTACTGGCGGATGTGCTGCGGTCCCAAGTGATCGGGCGAGCGGTGGAAGTGCTGAGCGAAGCGCTCGATGAAGCGAATGTAACGCTGTGTGGTAGCCTCAGAGTAATGACGTCGCTGGAGTTCCTCCAGCATCATTTTGCGTAGATGGGTCACAGGGACACCTCCTTGTGACCCACAAACTATCTGAGTTGAAAATCAAGGACTGCAGACATCACCCACGCGGCAGCGTCCGCCGCGCCAGCGGCTTCGTTCTCACGGGCTAAACGGAAGTTATGCCTGCGGAGGTACTCTGAACGACGCGGGCCCGAAGTCTTAGTGCTGTATCTGAAGCGCCCACGAGTGAAGATCGATCGCTCCGATGCGCTGTAAAGGGGCGCTTCAGATACAGCGACTTGAAGGAAGCCGCCCCGGGGGACTATGGGATTTGTATGTGGATGAGCCGGTTCTGATCGTTTGCGAAATTGCCGTTGCTGTCGGTGCACTTCGGTCTCCGTTGGTGATCGCAGAGAGAATTGGTG
>JBAPOM010000038.1:0-2147 GCA_049279635.1 Candidatus Acidiferrales bacterium | reverse complement strand
TACTTTCTTTGTGCACGTCCATGCCGATATATTTGGTGCCAGTCATACGGGCGCTCCTTTCTGGAGAAGGTTGAGGCGAACACTCAAAACCCTACTCCAAAAGGGGCGCCCCTTTATATCGCGTCGGGATTAGTCTGATAATCGGACATCTATCGGGCTAGTACGGCACATGTCCGGTTTCGGCGTTAATCAGGACTTGTCGGCCAGAGGTATCCCGATAGATGATCGGGTTGCCGATGAGGCTCCCGACTTTAGGCGTAATCGCATATGCAGCCGCGACATTCCTGGTCACTTATTCCGCGTCTCGGAGTAACCCTACCGAGCCGATCCCGGTTGTGCGCATTGATTTATCCCAGCACGGTTTACCAAAGGATTTCTTCCAAGCAGATGCAGACACGAAGTGTGCAAGCCAGATCATTGGCTATCGCTTCGTAGTCTGGCTAAACAATGAGTCGGTGGCCGTAGGATTCAACACCAGCCCGAATTGCCGTCCGTCACCTTATCAGAAGGTGCGTGGAATGGCTCGCATCCTTGTGTTCAATACGCAAGGAACACTCAAAGCTAGTCGGGATTTGCCGTACGATGCCGACGGTGGAACAGTCTTAGTTGCGCCGGGCGAAGGCAGAGCTGGCCCTGGTGGCACACTTCTTTTCAGGATTGAGGAAGCAGGCGATTCAAAGTCCGGCATCCTTCTTTTGGATGCAAATTTGAAAGACATCACTCGGCTGGCCCGATTTCTAGAGCAGACGACCTTCGTCGACCACGCTCTTGTGTTTCAGGAGGGTGTCGTTTGGAGTGGACCACGCACCTACGACACATTCGACGGATTTCCACTCGTCCAGACCAGAAAGAAAGAAGAGCTTTGGCCAGTCGGCACGATGGATCGAAAGTTCGGTGAGCACGGTGTTGCTTATATGCTCTGCCAGCAAGAATTGCATCCCAACGAGTGGGTGTCGAGCGCCGTCGTATACGCGAACGCGAGACGGCGCTGCAGAATGGTGGCGGAGCCTGACAGTCAGCCCGCCTGGGAAGCGCCGTTGAAAGATGAGGGGACAGCCGTGATTGTCGGCATTTTGGCCGACGGCAGCGTGGTGGGCCAAGTGCCTGTCAAAGGACGCAAGGACCGTCAACTTGTTATTTGGAAGAAGGACCAGCAAGTGGAGACACTGCCGTGGATTGCTCCGAAGTACTGCGGTGCGGTCGACAGTGCTACAGCAGACATGTCTCGCTACGCCACGTTCGCAGAGGAAGATTGCGACAGCGACGTTGGTCGCTGGGTGGTCTTTGATCGTGCCTCAAAGACTCCAATCGCCGATCGTTTGTTTCCTAGAAACGGACGTGCTGCCCTTTCTCCTGATGGTTTGCGCTACGCTAGTTTTGAAGCAGGCGAACTCCGCATCTATTCGCTGCCAAGCCCATCCGGTGCTGCTAACTCCCGGTAAGTCGGATTACCGGAGATGTTCGTTCCAGTACCCACATGGACGGTAAGTGCGTTTACCAGGACCTACTCGTTTGCACGTCGTTGAGTCGACTTCGACCCAGCAAGAAACTTACTTTCTTAGGTTCTCGAGCCAAATGTCCAAGATTGGCAAACTGCTAGGCTCGATCGAAGTGAACGCTATCCCCATCCCGGCGTGCGGTCGCGAGTAGATCACTGTACCTTGACCGGTGAAGTTTACGCCCGCGTGTGAAATTCTCACTCTGACCTTCGCTCCGGCGGGCAAGGGAGCGGTAGTCTCGACAAAGCAGCCGAACATGCTCAGGTTCTCGGTGTGTGCTGCCACTAGATTTCCCGTCGCGATGTCCGTGACTTGAATTCCGGCAACGAACGGGAAGCGCGGCGCTCGATGGCGTTCAAAAGAAATGGGGGACCGACCTCATCTGGTAGTATTCCACTGAAAGCCAGGGAAAACAAAATCGCTCGCCACTGCATGATGCCCCCCTTTGCCACGGGAGCGGGCAAACAACCCAGAGCGACGGCGGGATGATAGCAGACTCTTGTTCAAAGGGACGTCGGCGCGAGAGAAAATGTCCAAGGCAGCTCATGCCGAGCAAATCGCCCGGGCGAGTAACTTGACTTGATTGCATAACAATGTCGGCTCCTCGACCCGAGTAAGCTGTGGTTTGTCGAGACCATAGGTTCGGGA
>JBAPOM010000037.1:0-5044 GCA_049279635.1 Candidatus Acidiferrales bacterium | reverse complement strand
GTTCCAGACCTACGTAATCCACGTATTCCCTCAGCACGTCGACGAGATTCAAATTGTCCGCAACCACGAGCGCGCCCGGGCGAAGGTGCCGCTCAAGCACCTTCAGCACCGGCAGGTAGAGCTCCTTCCAGCCGTCGATGAACGCAAAATCCGCGCCGCCGTCCAGCGCGCGCAGAGTCTCCCGCGCATCGCCCACGCGGATTTCGACCAGGTCGAGCAGCCCGGCCTCGCGGAGATTTTCAGCGGCATGTCGCGCTTTCTCCGCATTCAGCTCCGTCGTCACCACCTTGCCGCCGCCATTGTCGCGAGCCGCCGCCGCCAGATAGATCGTCGAAATCGCGAGCGACGCCCCGAATTCCACGATCTTCCTGCAGGGGTAAGTCCGCGCCAGCATGTAGAGCAGCTGGCCCACGTCGCGCGGAACCGGAAGATACGCGTCCTTCAGCAGTTCGGACCTCACCCGGAATTTATCTTCGGTGTGCATCGCATCCGTAATGGGATTCGCGATGGCCAGCGCGGCCTGATCGATGTCCTTCGCGCGGCCATACAAGCGCTCGAGGACCGCCTGCACCTTAGGTGTGGTCAGCGTGCACAAGTTCGCCACGGGCGCCTCGCGCGTCGCCATGTCAATCTCCCCCGGACCATTTCGGGGGCCGCTTTTCGAGAAATGCCGCAATCCCTTCGCGAAAATCGGGCGTCGAACGAATGTCCGCGTTCGTCTCGATCGCCACCTCGAGCTCCGCGCGAATGGCCGCGCGATCGAAACTGATCAGGAGCTTTTTCGTCTGCGCGACGGCCGTCGGGCTTGCCGCGATCAACTGAGCGGCGATCTCCCGCGCCCGGTCCATTAGCGACTCTGTCGGCACGACCTCAGTGACCAGCCCCAGCCGGTAGGCTTCCGCCGCGTCGATGATGCGGCCGGTCAACAGCAGGTCCCGCGTGTGCGTGTCGCCAATCCGCCGCCGCAGAAAAACGGATACCAACGCCGGCGTGAATCCGATCCGCACTTCGGTATACCCAAACTTGGCTTCCGGCACGGCCAGAATGAAGTCGGCGACGGTGGCGAGGCCGCATCCGCCCGCGATCGCGGGGCCATTCACTGCCGCGATCAAAGGCTTCGGAAAGCTATAGAGCCGGTACAACAATTTCGTCATGCGGCGCGCGTCTTCGAGGTTTTTCGGCTGCGTCTGCCGCGCTAGATTTTGCAACTCGGTGAGATCCATCCCCGCGCAGAAAGCCTTGCCCGCTCCGGTGAGGATCACCACGCGCGCGGGGCCCGCCTCCGCCTGATCGAATGCGCCGAGCAGATCCGCGATCATCTGCGTCGAGATGGCGTTGCGTTTTTCGGGGACGGTAAGGGCGATGGTCGCGATCTGGTCGTCGCTCTGAAAAGTCAGCGTGTGATAGAGCATCTTTGGCGCTCCGGTGTTAATTCGGCTTCGTCACGGCGGGATCGTGCGCGTATTTTTCGCGCAGCTCGTGCGTCATCGCGCAAGCCACCGCGATGGACTTCGTATCGATTCCGGTTGCGGCGCCGCGCGCCGCGAGCGTTGCCAGCACGGTCTCGGTCGGGATATTGCCCACCAGCGCGTCGTTCGCAAAAGGGCATCCGCCGAGGCCCGTCAGCGCGCCATCGAACCGCCGGCAGCCCGCCTCGTAAGCAGCCAGCACCTTTTCATGCGCGCGTTCGGGGCGGCTGTGCAGATGGACCCCAATTTCGACGCCAGCGACGCAGTTCTTCACTGCAAGATAAAGATGCGCAACGTCCTCGGGCGAAGCAGTGCCAACCGTATCGGCAAGCGACACCGTGCGAACGCCCACGTCCTTGAGCCACACCAGCGTGTCCTCGACAATCTCCGGCCCCCACGGCTCGTCGTACGGATTCCCGAACGCCATCGAGACGTAAACCACGAGGCGCTTCCCTGCGGCCTTCGTATCGCGCTGGAGCCTCTCGACCAGCTCGCGCGATTCCGCGCGCGACATATTCGCGTTCGCCCGCCGGAAATACGCCGACACCGAATACGGATAGCCGACCGTCGTAACGCTAGGAGTGGCAAGCGCGCGTTCAAGTCCCTGCGCGTTGACAACGATCCCGATAATGTCCGGCGCCTCGCCCGACGGCAACTTCGCGCGGCTCAACTCCTGCATCACCGCTTCGCTGTCGGCCATCTGCGGCACATGTTTCGGCGACACAAAACTCACTGCATCGATATGCCGGAATCCGAGTGACACAAGCTGCGTGAGATAGCGCACTTTCTCGGTGGTCGGAATCACATCCGGCAAACCCTGCCACGCATCCCGTGGACATTCAACAATGGTCACGTCATGCTCGGTCATGGGGAAACCATCACGTTTGCAAAACTCCCGTCTTGAATTCTGCTACTTCCGGATTCAACGCCGCCGATTCCAGCGCTTCAATCAATGCCTCGCGCGTGTGCGCGGGGTCGAGGATCGCATCGACCCACAGCCGCGCCGCCGCATATCTCGGATCGGTCTGGTGCTCGTAGGTGGCGCGAATCGATTCGTGAAGTTCTTTCTTTTCCGCGGCGCTCAGCTTCTTGCCCTCGCGTTCGAGCTGCTTGATTTTAATTTCGACCAGCGTTCCCGCCGCAGAATCGCCGCTCATCACCGCATAGCGCGCCGTAGGCCACGCGAAGATGAATCGCGGATCGTACGCCTTCCCGCACATTGCGTAGTGTCCCGCGCCGAAGCTGCCGCCGCAGATAACCGCGATCTTCGGCACCACGCTGTTCGCGACTGCGTTGACCATCTTCGCGCCCGCGCGAATGATCCCGCTCCACTCGGCCTCCTTGCCGACCATGAACCCATTCACATCGTGTAGGAAAATCAGCGGCACCAGATTCTGGTTGCAGTCGAGAATAAACCGCGCGGCCTTGTCCGCCGATTCCGTATAGATCACGCCGCCGAACTCGAGCCGCTTCTCGCCCGTCCCGGGAGCCGCGACAGTCACATTCTTCTTCTGATTCGCCACGATTCCCACGGCCCATCCGCCAATCCTCGCGTAGCCGCAGAGCACCGTCTGCCCGTATTCGGCGCGGTATTCCTCAAAACGGCTCCCATCGACAATCCGCGCGATGATTTCGCGCATGTCGTATTGCTTCCCCGCATCGCCGGAAAATATTCCGTAGATTTCCTCAGCGGGGTATTGCGGCGGCTCGGGAGTCTTGTGATCGAAAGGCGCTGCGGCGCCGTGGCCGATCTTGTCGACGAGCGCGCGCACCCGCGCGATGCAGGCGTCATCATCCGGCTCGCGGAAATCGACCGTACCGCTGATCTGCGCGTGCATCTGCGCCCCGCCCAGTTCCTCCGCCGACGTCTTTTGCCCGATCGCAGCCTGCACCAGCGCCGGTCCCGCAAGAAACAGCCCGCTGCCTTCGGTCATCAAGATGTGGTCGCACATTACGGGCAGGTACGCGCCGCCGGCCACGCACATTCCCATGATCGCCGTGATCTGCGGAATGCCCATCGCGCTCATCACCGCGTTGTTGCGGAAAACGCGCCCGAAATCATCGGTGTCCGGGAACACATCCTCCTGCAGCGGCAGAAAAACGCCCGCCGAATCGACCAGGTAAATCGTAGGAATATGATTCTCGATCGCGATATTCTGCGCGCGGATTACTTTCTTCGCGGTAATCGGGAAGAACGCTCCGGCCTTCACGGTCGCGTCGTTTGCGATAATCATCACGAGCCGGCCCGCCACGCGCCCCAAGCCGGTGATCGTCCCGCCAGCCGGCGCGCCGCCCCACTCCTCGTACATCTCGTAGCCGGCGTAGATTCCCAGCTCGAAAAACTCGGTCTTCGGATCGATCAGCCTGGCAATGCGCTCGCGAGCCGTCAGCCGGCCCTTCTTGTGCTGCGCCTCGATCGCTTTCGCGCCGCCGCCCTGCCGGATCGTTTCCTCTTCGTTCTTGATTTCGGTGACGCGCTCGATCATAGCGCGCGTATTCTTCTCAAACGCAGGCGTTTCGCTCGCGACCCGTGTTGTGATCACCCCTTCGCTCACTCGAATCCCTTGGAACAGTGATGGAAAGCCTCGATTGACGGTCGAATTGTATCACTCGCTTCCGCTTTTGCGCTCCGCGCACAGCCCACCCCGAGGGTGGGCGGTGCCTGTTTCGCCGACTATGTGCTCACTGATCTTGCGGTCGGAGTCAGGGCACGGTATTCCTTGGGGAGACAATGATCTCTCAGCCCACATCCTTCGTCCCGGAACTGCCTGCGCCTGAAAACCGCAAACACTGGTTCACCAACTGGAGAATTCTCGTTCCCGTGGTGCTCTCCGCGCTCTTTCTATGCCTGGCTCTTGTTGTGTTTGGCTTCGTGTGGTTCGTTCATTCGTTGTTTGCCGATTCGTATCCGTACAAAGCGGCTATCAGGAGCGCAAGCGAGTCGCCGGCGGTGGCAGAACAGATCGGCGTACCCTTTCGCGTGGGGTGGCGGGAAGGTGGACGCCTCCACTATCACAATTACGACGCCGAAGCGCACTTCGTTATTCCGATCTCGGGGCCGAAAGGCCGCGGACGGATCGTCGTGACCGGGAAAGCCCACGATGGGCGGTGGAGCTTTCAGACCCTGGAAGTGGATGTCGAAGGGCAAAGCGCGCCGATCGAGCTTTCGAATCCCGATGCGGCTCCTGCAGCGCCGCCGGCGCCCACAACAACACCAGCCCCTGCGCCGGGTTCGGTGTGATTAAAGCAGACCAATTTCGGCTCTAGCTCAGGCTTTCGCGGGGAGCGGGGGCTACGCGGTGCCGGATGAAATCAACAATCGCCTGCGTCGTCGTGCCGGGCAGAAACACCTCGGCGATGCCCGCTTTCTTGAGCCCGGGAATATCAGCCTCGGGAATGATCCCGCCGATCAGCACGGTAATATCTGTCATACCCTTCGCGCGCAGCAGATCCATCAGCCGCGCGCAAAGCGTGTTGTGCGCGCCCGAAAGAATCGAAAGCCCGATCACGTCGACATCTTCCTGCGCCGCCGCCGAAGCGATCATCTCGGGCGTCTGCCGCAGGCCGGTGTAAAT